>JAEEQA010000004.1 GCA_016285085.1 Bacteroidales bacterium | reverse complement strand
GACGTACGTTGGCGGCACCACCGACTCGATGGTGTTCATCTACAGTGTGAAGGTGAGCCAGCCGAGCTCCGCATGCGAGTCCGAAGCGAAGTCCGACACGGTGTGGGTGATTCCGCAGCCGACGCTGACGATCAGCGGCGACGCGATCCTCTGCGACGCACAGGGCCACGACACGGTGACACTGTATGCACACCTCAACGACATCGACTACAACACGAGCGGTCTGCAGTACACATGGAGACTGAACAACAACGACCTGACGACCACGATGGCCGGCGTACTCAAGGCTAACGACACTTTGGTGATGGTAGCCGGCGGCTCGGCCGACGAGGCATACGTTTACACGGTCACGGCGGAGATGCCGCAGACGGGCTGCCGCGTGACAAGCGAACCCTATTATGTATATGTGAACGACACGATTCTGGTGGAAGTGACCTCGACGGTTGACACGCTGTGCGCTGGCGGCGAGGTGACCTTCACGGCGAACCTTGGCGACTACAATGCGGACAATCTGGTGTACAGATGGTCGCGCAAGACCGGCACGGGTGAGAATGACTGGGAGTCCATCCAGGGCGCTACCAGCCGCACCTTGACGGTGAACCCGATGGAAGGCGACACGATCTACCGTGTGCAGGTGATGCAGACGACGTCCGGTTGCTGGATGAATGGCTACGACACAGTACATGTGATCAAGGCACCTAAGATTGTCCTGAATGTGAATAAGACGATGGTCTGCTCGGGCGGCGAAATCACGCTGAGCGCCACGGTGGATCCCGCCCAGAGCGGTAGCTACCAGTGGTACCGCAACGACGTCCGCATCGAGGGCGCCAACACGGGTAGATTGCATGATAGCCCAGTGGCGGTTGACGGCGACTCCACAGCCTATGTGTACGGAGTGGTGTTTGCCTCCGACATCGAGGGCTGCGTGGCCACGAAGGATACGACGGTGTACGCATACCCGAACCCGACGGTAGTGATCGAGGGTGACCCGGTGATTTGCTCTGGCACGGAATTGAACCTGCGCGCGAACATCAACGGTTACGACACAACGATGCACCAGCTGAGCTACCAGTGGATGCTGGCCAACCGCAACCTTGCGAACGGCACAGACACCACGGGTGCCACGACCACGAATCTTAAGATATCCAATATGGCGGACAGCACGGACGCCTATGTGTTCACCTTCGCCGTGTCCGATACTAACGGATGCCGCGTGGTGAGCGAACCCTACTATGTATATGTGAAGGATAGCATCGCGGTCGAGCTGGTTGCGGACGACACGACGATCTGCGCAGGCGGCGAGATGATGTTCACGCTGACCCTGGCTAACAACAACGCTACCGACCTTGTGTATCGTTGGAACGTTGACGGCGATGCCATTGCAAGCGCCACGACGGCCACGATGACACGCCAGTTCACTGCGGACGGTGCCCACTTTGTGGTTGCAGAGGTCGAGCAGACAACATCAGGCTGTATGGCATCCGACACGTTGAAGTTCTCCGTGAAGGAGAAACCCGAAGTGACGGTTCTGGCCGACAACGACACGGTATGCAGCGGCTACCAGGTGAGAGTGGCAGCCACTCCGACCACCGGCAAGGGAGTCGAGGGCGAGCCGTACACCTACACATGGTACATCAACGGAGTTGAGGTTGCTGGTGCGAACGACAGCGTTCTGTTCGACAACCCGACGTACGTTGGCGGCACCACCGACTCGATGGTGTTCATCTACAGTGTGAAGGTGAGCCAGCCGAGCTCCGCATGCGAGTCCGAAGCGAAGTCCGACACGGTGTGGGTGATCCCGCAGCCGACGCTGACGATCAGCGGCGACGCGATCCTCTGCGACGCACAGGGCCACGACACGGTGACACTGTATGCGCACCTCAACGACATTGACTACAACACGAGCGGTCTGCAGTACACATGGAGACTGAACAACAGCGATCTGACTACGAGCTCGACGGGAGTTCTCCAGGCCAATGACACGTTGGTGATGGTAGCCGGAGAGTCTGCCGACGAGGCCTACGTCTATACAGTCACGGCGGAGATGCCGCAGACGGGCTGCCGCGTGACGAGCGATCCTTACTATGTATATGTGAACGACACGGTGTTTGTGGAAGTGACCTCCACGGTTGACACTATGTGTCTGGGCGGCGAGGTGACCTTCACGGCGAACCTTGGCGACTACAACGCGAGCAACATAATCTACAAGTGGTCCCGCAAGACCGGTACGGGCGATGACGACTGGACACCGGTTCCCGGCGGCACAGCCCGCACGTTGACGGTGAACCCGACCGACACGGTGAGCATCTACAAGGTGGATGTGATGCAGACGACCTCCGAATGCGCGATGACGGGCATTGACACTGTGTATGTGATATCCGCTCCGGAGATCCAGCTGACGCTGAACAGATCGATGATCTGCTCCGGCGGTGAGATTGTGCTGAACGCCACGGTGGATCCCGTCCAGGGCGGCAGCTACCAGTGGTACCGCAACGATGTCCAGATAGCAGGAGCCAACACGGCGCAGCTTCATGACAGCCCGATGGCGGTTGACGGTGACTCCACGGCCTATGTGTACGGAGTGGTGTTTGCCTCCGACATCGAGGGCTGCGTGGCCACGAAGGACACGACGGTGTATGCCTACCCGAACCCGACGATTGCCATCGAGGGCGACCCGCTGGTGTGTGACGGTTCAACAATCGAACTGCACGCCAACATCAACGGCTACGACACGACGGCGGCGACGGTGACCTACCAGTGGATGCTGGCCAACCGCGACCTTGAGGACGGGACATTCACGCTGAACGGCAAGAGTGTGACCGTGACGGGTGCGGACAACGACACGCTGAAGATCAGCAACATGCCCGACAGCACCGACGCCTACATATTCACAGTCCAGGTTTCCGACAGCAACGGCTGCCGCATCCTGAGCAACGAATATCCGGTGTATGTGAACGACAGCATTCAGGTTGCCGTAATTGCTGACGATACCACCATTTGTAAGAACGGCGAAGTGACATTGACCGCTGTGCTCGGCGATTACAACAATAGTAACCTCGTCTATCAATGGTATAAAGGTACTGAAGAGATTACGGCTGCTACGGAGCGCGTAATTACGGTTACTGTTCCTGCAACTGAAACTTATTCAGTGAAAGTTCTGCAAACGACTTCCAACTGCGTTGCTACTGGCGATATTCATGTGAATGCAGTTGATCCTGCCACTATCTCGCAAATCAAGACAGATACCACTGACGTGTGCTCTGGATATGATTTGACCATCAAGGCTACTGCTCAGGGTGGTATTGCAAACGAACCGTACATCTTCACTTGGTATAAGAACGGTGTTGTTATCGAAGGTGTGACCGATTCTATCTTCCACGATGCTACTATCATCTCTGGCACAGAAGCCGAACAGATTACCTACTCTGCAGTGGTCAGCCAGCCGAGCGCCAACTGTGTGTCAGAGCGTAAATCTGCTGATGTTGTTACCGTCCGTCCTCTGCCTGTTGTTGTCATCTCTGGCGACCAGATGCTTTGTGAGGGTGATGTTATCACTGAACTCCTCGGTAATGTAAGCTGGGATCACACCTTTGATCTCGACAGCATCCAGCAGACCTGGTACATGAACAATGTGCCGACAGGTATGGCATTACAACCGCTAGCTCCTACTTTCTACTATAGTGAAGCCAACCTCGGACCTCGTCCTGCCCGCGATGAACCTTACATCTTTACTGTTAAGGTTGACCTTGGCGCAGGTTGTACGGTTATGAGCGAACCTTATGAGGTTTACATCAAGCCTGCTCCAGTGGCCTCTATCACGGTGGATGACACGACCATTTGTAAGGGTGGTGTTGCCAACCTCACTGGACATATTGACAATTACAATATTGAAGACCTCACTTATCAGTGGTTCGTCAACGATTTGAATACCGCAGTCAATGGCGGCAATGAATTGACCCTTACCACCGATCCGATTGAAAACGCTACTACTTACTATCTCGTTGTCAAACAGACGACCACTCTTTGCGCAGATACTGTTGAAGTGACCATCACTCCGAGAGAACTTCCGGTTATTACTTCTGTTGAAATCAGCGAAGAGAACATTTGCCAGGGCGCGCAGGTCACAGTCAGTGCCTCCGCTAATGGTGGTGTGGAAGATGAACCCTACATCTTCACATGGTACAGAAACGGTGTTATGATTGACAATGTAAGCGACAGCATGTTCGTTGACAATCCGTCCTTGGCCGATTACGATGCCAACAGCTTCGTTTACACCGCTGTGGTTTCTCAGGCCAGCGCTGCTTGCACCTCTGTTGCTGTTGCAGATACCTTGTATGTCTATGACAATCCCACTGTGATGATCAGCGGCGACGCTCTGCTTTGCAATGACAGCATCACCACTCTGACCGCAAACCTCAACGACACCGCTTTGGCTACGGGTGTCATTGAATATCAATGGAGATTGTTCAATACGGATATTGTTGATTCTACGAATTCTACAATCACGATTTACCATGCTGCTGCTGACGAGCCGTACATCTACACCGTTGAAGTGACTAACGCCAACGGTTGCAGAAGCATCAGCGAGCCGTTCGCAGTCTATGTGAATGATAGTATCCTTGTTGAAGTCACTGCTTCTGATGACACTGTCTGCGCTGGCGGCGATGTCACTCTTACAGCCAATCTTGGTGACTACAACTCTCAGAACTTGACCTACAGATGGTACACCACTGATGGTGCAACTGAAACCCAGATTTTTGGTGCCACCAGCCGCACTCTCACAGTGAGCCCGAATACCACGACCAACTACATGGTCCGCGTGTATCAGACGACTTCTGAATGTGAAGCAGTAGGTTATGATACCGTCACGGTCATTACGCTTGACACAATCAAACTTGCCCTCACACCGAGTGATGTGATTTGCGAAGGTGGTCAAATCACCCTTACTGCCGACATCACGGGCCGCGGTACCTATACTTGGTACAGAAATGGTCAGGAAGTCCCGGGAGCTACAATGAACACCTTGACAGATTCTCCGCTTGCTATTGATGGCGATGTTACTGAGTACAACTACTCCTTGGTGTATGTTCCGAACATTCCTGGCTGCGTGCAGCCCTCCATTGACACGATTGTTACGGTTTACCCGAACCACACAGTGGTCATCACGGGTGATCCTATCATCTGCAATGGTAACAATGTCCAGTTGACAGCCAATGTCAATGACACAATCGGTACTGCTACATATTCTTATCAGTGGATGCTGGCCAATGCCGACATTGCTTCTGAAACGAATATGACTTTGGACAAAGAATACGAGAGCAGCGACAATCCGTACATCTTCACGGTGAAGGTCACCAATGACATCACTGGATGTGCTACTGTCAGCGATCCGTACTATGTCTATGTGAATGACACTGCTTCTATCCAGGTGGTTGTCACGGCTACTGATACTGCTGTCTGCGCCAATGGTGAAGTCACATTGACTGCCAATATCGTTGACAACAACGCCAATAGCCTGACCTACATTTGGAAGGCTAACGGTACGGAGATTCCGGGTGCTACTGCTGCTACCTATACAACGACAGTTGCCGCTACCACTACTTATACTGTTGAAATCAGCCAGACCAACTCAGGCTGCACGGCTACTGGTAGCATTGATGTCAACGTGTACACTATGCCGACTATCAATCTGGTTGCTTCCGCTAATAACATTTGCGAAGGTGGTCAGGTTACGCTTACGGCAACTCCCGCTGCTGCCGTCCCGGCCGAACTTGGCGAAGTTACCTACACATGGTTTGACAATGGTCAGTTGATCAATGGTGTGACCGACAGTGTCTATACCGTTTCACCTGATGCTGTTGATAATGACAATACCGTCCATAACTACACGGTCATGGCTACAGCAGAAGCTCCTGCTTGCCAGTCTGCAATCTCTAATGTAGCAATGGTTACGGTTACAGCTAACCCGGTCGTGGAGATTAGCTCTGAATATGACACGTATTGTGTGAACACCGACTTTAACATCGCTGTCAAGATTACTGGAAACTATAATACTTCCAGCACATTGACACTCCTTGTTGACAACGGTGTTTCCGCAGCTTCACTCACTACACCTATTGTCAATACCGTACCTGGTTATGCTTGGGAAGGTGAGTACACAGATAATTGGAATTATGTCCGTGGCAGTGCTTACAACTATCAATTAGAAGTTGCTTACGGAAATGGTTGCTCTGTCCGCAGTAACGTACTGCCGATTAATATTGCTGATACACAGACGGTGGTCGTTACAGTTGCAGAAGATACCATCTGCTTGGGCGGTACAGCAGTTGCTACAGCCAATGTCTTGAATCCGAATGCCAATGTTTCCTACACATGGAAAGTTAATGGTGTGACAGTTGACGGTGCATTCAGCTCCACACTCGTCACCTCTGACTTGAACGTGGGTATGGATACCCTCACGGTTACTGTGATCGATCTTGACTCTCGTTGTGAGTCAGTGAAAGACGCCTACGTCAAGGTGAACAATGTTCCTTCTGTTGACACGATTGTGATCAGCCAAGACACTGTTTGCGATGGCTATCAGATTGAGATTGCAGCTGTTCCGAACGATACACTGGGTGTTTCAGGTGTTGGTTATACTTACACTTGGTACAAGAACGGTGTTGAAATTGTGGGTGCTACCGACTCAATTCTCCGTGAAATCGCTGTTGCTACAGTGGGTGACACCGCAGTCTATGTCTATGGTGTTGTGATTTCACAGGAGAACAGCGGTTGTGTTTCCGAAATGAAGACAGGCACTGTCTATGTATTCCCGAACCCGACGGTTCAAATTTCCGGCGACCAGATCATCTGTGAAGACAGTGTGATTATGTTGCAGGCAAATCTCAACGATACCATTGCCGGTGTGACCTACAGCTATGAATGGAGACTCTTCAACCAGACGATCCGTACAACTGCTGAAGCACATGATACATTGATTTACAATGCTGAGCCTACAGATCAGCCCTACATCTTCACGGTTGTCGTAACCAATAATGAAAGAGGTTGCTCTGTCATTAGCGAGCCGTACAATGTTTATGTAAATGACTCCATCATTGTGGAAGTCACTCATACCGTAGATTCCATCTGCTCGGGTGGAGAAGAAATTCTCACAGCTCATCTTGCTGATTACAATGACGAATTCCTCACCTATCGTTGGTCCAAGTACAATACGTCCCTGGGTCAGTACGAACCCATTAACGGTGCAACCGAACGTATTGTGACGGTTCATCCGACAAGTGATGAAGCCGATGCCAATGGTTGGGTGAAATATCAGGTCAAGATACTCCAGACCAACTCGGGTTGTGTGGCAGAAGGTTTTGATTCTGTGAAGATCATGACAGCTCCCACCATCAAGTTTGAACATGTTAGCGACACTAACATCTGCTTCGGTGGAGAAATTTCAATGAGCGTGACACACCATGCTAACGGTTACTACATTTGGTACAGAAATGGTCAGCAGATCCCGGGTGCCAACCTGGATACCCTCATCGACTCCCCGGTCGTTGTTGACGGCGACTCCACGGCATACACTTATGCTGCCATGTACATTCCTGTTGAAGAAGGTTGTAACTCCACGTTGATTGATACTACAATCTACGTCTATCCGAACCCGACTATCCAGATTTCTGGTGACGCTATTGTATGCGATTCTGTGGCCGGCAACATCTACCTCCATGCCTATATGGACACGGCTGCTGTCTTCACCGATTTGCACTATCAGTGGTACGAATCCAACCGTATGCTCGAAAATGAAACCAGTGATACATTGAGACTTACGGAAGGCTTCAGAGATGAACCGTACCTCTATACTGTGAAGATTTACAACGACAGAGGTTGTACCACAATGAGCGAACCTTATGCAGTCTATGTGAACGACACAATTCTTGTGGAGGTCACTTCCAGCGTCGATACCATTTGCGCCGGTGCTGATGTGACATTGACTGCTAATTTGGGTAACTACAATGCCGACAACTTAGTGTACAGATGGTACTATAAAGAAGAAGGCTCAAATGATTCTATTGAAGTTTGGGGCGGCACCAGCCGGATCCTGAACATTGCTCCGGAAAAGACCACTTACTATCAGGTAAAGGTCTCTCAGACGACCTCTGAATGTTTCGCTATCGGTTACGATACGATTGTAGTGACCACTCCGGATACCGTTGTTATCGAATTGGTTGGCCATGACACAATTTGTAGCGGTGGTGAAATCCAGCTGACTGCCAAGAAGAAAGCTGGTGCTGCTCTTGAAGCCATCACAAGCGGAAGCTTCGTTTGGACCAAGAATGGCGTTGTCATCGAAGGTGCTAATGGTGCTACAATCCTTGACAGCCCGTTGGCCGTTGATGGTGATTCAACCCGTTACGTCTATGGTCTGACCTACTTCCCGGAATATGCTGGTTGCCGTGTGGATGCTGCTGATACTGCAATCATTGTTTACGGTAACCCGACCGTCCAGATTTCTGGCGACCCGATTATCTGTAACATGGTAAATGACAGCATTGTCCTCGTTGCCAATGTGAATGATACAGCTAACTATCCGTTCAACTTCCAGTGGAGACTTTTCAACCGCGACATTGAAGGTATTGCAAGTGCCACCACTGATACGCTGAGAATCCGTAAGGAAGCTTCCGACAACCCGTACCTCTTCACGGTCCAGGTGTCGAACAATCGTGGTTGCACAACCTTGAGCGATGAATTCCCGGTCTATGTTAATGACTCTACTTCTATCAATGTTGTTGTTACCTCTGATTATGATAGCGTGTGCGTCGGTGGTGAAGTGACGTTCACAGCTCACATCGCTGACTACAACAGCCGTCATCTCACCTTCCAGTGGTACAAGATTGACACGACTGCTGCTGGCGTTGACACCTTGATTGCTATCGATTACGGTAGAGAACCGTGGTTGACCTATGTGTTGACAGACACATTGTGGAACAGATTCGCCCTCAAGATCACCCAGACCAACTCTGGTTGCGAAGCATGGGGCTTTGACTCTGTCTATGTATGGCCGAGAACTCCGTTTGAAGTGTACAATGTCACTGCTTTGAATGTTGCTACCAACTCTCACCAGATTTGCGATGGTGGTCAGGTTGATGTGACTGTTGCAGTCCGCGACCTCTATGGCAACAGTGTTGATTCTACGCTGTTCACCTACGAGTGGTTCAGAAATGGCTTCGAGCATCCGTTCTTGAGTGGCCCGTGGTTCCGCGAGAGCCCGCTGACCGTAGACGACGACACGACCCGCTATGTCTATAGTTCGACTATCGTTCTGGATATTCCTGGCTGCCGTTACTCTAACAGAGGTATTTCCGATACCATTACGGTGACACGTAATCCTATGGTTATTATCTCTGGTAGCCCGTATGTCTGCCAGTATAGTCCGGTCACCCTGACTGCTTGGGTCAACGGTGCTGTGAATACACCTGCTTCTACTACCTATAAGTGGTACTTAGATGGTCAGTTGAACCAGTCTGCAGACTCCTACCGTTATGACTATGTTGAATATGGCGTCGCTGGACCTACCACCAACTGGGCACACGAGTACATTGTTGAAGTTATTGACGCTAATGGTTGCTCAGGCTTCAGTGATCCGTTCCACGTTGTGATGGTTGAAGCTCCCATTACGCATATTGTTGCCACAGAAGACACTATCTGTAATGGTGGCGAGGTTACTTTGACAGCCACACTTGAAAACTACAACCTTGAATACTTGCGTTATCAGTGGTATAAAGACGAGCTGACTGAGGCCAACAGAATACTTGGTGCTCACGAGCCGGTTTACACTGTTATGCCTGATGCTTCTACTACGTATTATGTTGAAGTTTACTCAAGTCTGACGAATAGCTCATCACCGTATGCTGCTCTGACAGACCTTTGCACGGCTCTTGACACCTTCCGCGTTGAAGTGGTGAATGATCCTGTGATTGACTCTGTTGTTATCAGCGACACCAGTGTTTGCGATGGTGGCCAGGTTACGATCGTGGCCCACGCTACTGGCGGTGTACCGAGCGATGAGTATGTCTTCACATGGTACCGTAACAATGAACTGATGGAAGGTATTACCGATTCTGTCTTCACGGAAAGCCCGTTGACGATTGATGGTAATATCACGAAGTATGTCTATAGCGCTACCGTGACGCAGGCCTCCTCTGGCTGTCTGTCTGCCAGAACATTCGCTTCTGACACGCTGACGGTTTACCCGAACCCGACCGTGGTTATTGCTGGTGACCCGATTATCTGCGAAGACAGTGTAATCATGCTTTCAGCCAATGTTACGAATGACTACATGAATGCTGAACTTACCTATACATGGTTGCTCTACAACGATACAATCCGCGATGCTTCCACTACACAGGATACCATTGTTGATGTCCGCGGTCCTCAGGATTACGCCTATGTCTACACAGTGGTTGTTGACAACCCGCATGGTTGCCGCGTTGAAAGCGCTCCGTATTATGTATATGTAAATGACACGATTGTTGTTGAAGTCACCTCTACTGAGGATACGATTTGCACAGACGGCGTTGTTACGTTGACTGCCAACCTCGGTGACTACAATGACAGCGACCTGACCTACAGATGGTACAAGGGTGACACAACCGCTGCCAACCAGATCTGGGGTGCCACGCAGTCCACTCTGACTACTGAGGTTCACGAGACCACCGTATTCTGGGTGCGCGTGTTCCAGACTCCGTCTGCTTGCGAAACCTATGGCTTTGATACAGTGTTTGTCCGTCCGGATCCTGTCATCGACACGATTGTCCTCTCTATCTATGACATTTGTGACGGCGGTCAAGTGACGGTTACAGCTCACGCTCACGGCGGTGTTGATTCTACTGAATTCCCGTACATCTTCACATGGTATCGTAACAATGAGCTGATGGAAGGCTATACTGATTCTACCTTCACTGTGAGCGACCTCACGGTTGACGGTGACATCACTGAGTATGTCTTCTCCGCTACGGTTCGTCAGGATGCTGCCGGTTGTGAGTCTGTCCGCGCTTATGCTGACACTCTGACGGTCAACCCGAACCCGTATGTTGTCATCAGCGGCGATCCGCTCATCTGCCAGGATAGCACGATCTACCTGACGGCAAATGTGACCTATGACTATGCTACAGCTAACCTGACTTACACATGGTTGCTTGACAACGATACGATTCGTGAGCCGCTAGTTGGCCATGACACGATCTTTGAAGTGAAGGCTCCGAGAGACCACGCTTACAACTACACGGTGGTGGTTGCCAACGAGCACGGCTGTACTTCCGAAAGCGAAGTGTTCTCCGTGGTTGTCAACCCGCGTCCGGTGGTTGAAGTGACTGCCTATGAAGAGACGTTCTGTGAAGGCGGCAGCACGGTCCTGACAGCCAACATTGACAACTACAACCTGAACAACCTGATGTATCGTTGGCACTACAGAAACATTGAGACGGGTGTCATCGACAGCATTGACGGTGGTATGCAGCGTGTCATCACGGTTGATCCGACCGACACCACGATGTACTATGTGGATGTCTATCAGGTTGGCTCTGAATGCTACTCCTATGATTCCATCCAGATCAACGTGAACAAGATTCCGGTTGTTGATACGGTCATCCTCAGCTACTATGACATGTGCTACGGTGGTCAGCCGACCATTACGGCCTACGCTCATGGTGGTGTTGACACGGTTGAATATCCGTACTTCTACACTTGGTACAGAAATGGTGAACTCATTGAGGGTGTGACAGGTAATACCTTCACCGATAACACGCGTGAATTCGCTGTGGACGATGACGACACCTACTATGTCTATACTGCTGTGGTTCACCAGACTGCTTCCGGCTGTACGTCACTGCCGACTTCATCCGAAAGACTCAATGTTTACATGAACCCGCGTGTTGAAGTCACTGGTGACCCGTACATTTGCGAAACTGATCCTATCTTCTGCATTGCCAATGTTGACACCTCTTCCATCAATGTTGGAGGCCTCCACTACACTTGGTATGAATCCGGTCAGTTGAGAGACAACATGGCCTATGGTTATGGTGACAGTAAGTTCTACAGCGAATACTTCACCGCTCGTCCGAACCCGTACCTGATTTCCGTCGAGGTTACCAGAGGCAATGGTTGCAGAACGATGAGTGAACAATTCGAGGTCTATGTTGAAGAGAAGCCGATTGTTGAGATTACTTCCACTGAAACTGACATTTGTGTCGGCGGTAGTGTGACTCTCACGGCCAATCTTGAGAACTATCACATGGACGATCTCACCTTCCAGTGGTACACCACCGATACGGTTGACCTCGCTCATGAAATCTATGGTGCTACGCAGTACACCTACACGACGAATGCTTTGACTGACACTGGTGTCAACAAGTTCTCTGTGAGAGTTTACAGAACTCGTTCAGAATGCTTCGACATTGATAATATTGAAATCAATGTCCATGCAGACCCGGTCATCGATTCCATCACTGTTAGCGACAACGATACTGTCATTTGCGCCGGTGGTGAGTTCACTCTCACAGCCCACACGACGGTTGACAGTGTCCTCGGTATCGCTACCTACACTTGGTTCAGAGACGGTGTTGAAATCGTCGGTGCTCGCGATTCTGTCCTCACCGAACATCCGATGACGGTGGACAACGACAGTATCAACCACACCTACACTGTGTTTGTGACGATGTCAGCTTCCGGTTGTCAGTCTGTAATTGATTCCAACTCCACAAGAGTTATCACCATCCTCCCGAACGCTACTGTTCAGATTGAAGGTGACCCGGTTATCTGCGGTGCTGGTAACGAACTTGACACCATCCGCCTGATTGCCAATGTGAATGATACATCTGCTCGCGTTGATGGCTTCACCTACGAATGGAGACTGGTCAACCGCACGCTTACTGCAGATGATCCTATGGTGGTTGCTGGTGCTGACAGCAATGTACTCGAAGTACTTGCTGCCCCGAGCGAGAACCCGTACCTCTTCACCGTACATGTATGGAATGAGAACGGCTGCTCTACCTCCAGCGAAGAATTCCCGGTGTTTGTTAACGATACGACAAGCCTTGTGATTACGGCTAGCGAAACCGACATTTGTAGAGGTGGTGAAGTCACCTTGTTCGCCAACCTGGGCGACTACAATGTGCCGAGCCTCACTTACCAGTGGTACGAACAGAGCATCAACGACACGGTGAAAGACACCATCCCGGGTGCTACCTCATCAACGTACACCACGGTTCTGGATTCCACCACGACCTTCTATGTTGACCTTGTCCAGACCACCAGCTCTTGCTTGAGCCAGGCTGCTATCACCATCAATGTCTATGATGATCCTACTGTGAAGTTGACTATCTACGATCAGGATACTATCATCTGCGACGGTGGTCAGGTCATGTTGACTGCTCATGTTGAGTACGACACGATGGCTCTTGGTGTTCCCACCTTCACTTGGTTCAGAAACGGCTTTGAAATTGAGAACGCTCATGACAGTGTCCTCGTGGAGAGCCCGCTGACCGTTGACGGTGACAGCACGCGCTACGTCTATCAGGTGATTGCCACGCTGACGGCTTCCGGTTGCCAGTCTGTCATCACTGATTCCTCCACTATGGTTGTGAACGTGTTCCCGAACCCGACTGTTGAAATCGAAGGTGACCACTTCATCTGCGGTGATGGCATCGGTATGGATACTCTCGTACTTACAGCTAATGTCAATGACACGGTTGTTGCTGACGGTTACACCTACGAATGGAGACTGTTCAACAGAACCCTCGAAGACAGCGCTGACATGATTTGGGGTGCTGAAACAGCTATCCTGAATATGGTTCTCGAACCCAATGACGAACCTTACATCTTCACGGTGACGGTTCATAATACGAATGGTTGTACGACTATCAGCGAACCGTTCTATGCTATCGTCAACAAGGCGGTTGCTGTGACGGCTCTCACGACGGAAACCGACATCTGTAAGGGTGGTGAAGTTACCGTCAGCGCTCACCTCGACAACTATAATATTGAAGGACTGACCTACCAGTGGTACCAGGCCACCGACACGACAACGAATACTACGCTGGTCGGTGATACGGATTCCAGCTTCGTCGCCAACATTATTGACGGTGCTACCGAGTCCACCTATACCACGACGCTTGAGGACACCACGACCTTCTTCGTAGTTGTGTCACAACCGAACTCCTCTTGCTACACCGTTGCTTCTGTCCAAGTCAATGTCCACGCTGACCCGATCATTGATTCGATCACCATCAGCGACGGCGACACGAACATCTGCGAAGGTGGTCAGTTCACCTTGGTTGCCCATGCTTCTTACGATGAGAACCTCGGTACTCCGACCTACACATGGTTCAGAAACGGTGTTGAAATCCTCAATGCTACTGACAGTGTGATTACGGAATCCCCGGTTACGGTTGACGGCGACCTCACGAACTACACCTATCAGGTTCTTGTGACGCTGACTGCTTCCGGTTGCCAGTCTGTCATCGACAGCAACTCCACAATGAACGTCCACGTCTATCCGAACAGCACTGTTCAGATTGAAGGTGACCCGATTATCTGTGGTGCTGGTTTGAACCGCACGGTTGCTCACTTGACTGCTCACCTGAACGACACGGTGGCCGATGTTGACGGTTACACCTACGAATGGAGATTGTTCAACCGCACAATTGATGCTACGGATGATAGCTTGATCAATGGTGTGGCTGACACGATGGTTCTCGACTACGGTTTGACCGTGAGCGACAACCCGTACATCTTCAAGGTCATCGTCCACAACCCGAACGGTTGCACCAATGAAAGTGCCGACTTCTATGTTTATGTGAACGATACGGCCAGCATCGTTGTGACGGTTGATGAAACTGACATCTGTGAAGGCGGTACTGTCACCTTCACGGCCAACATCGGTGACTACAACATGCCGAACTTGACCTACCAGTGGTTTGCTGAAGACACCACCGATGCCGATATGATTGGCGGTGCCACTCAGTCCACTTACACCACCACGCTGGATACGGCTGATACATACACCTTCTTCGTGAAGATTTACCAGCCGACCTCCGGTTGCGTGGCCTACGGTAGTGATTCTGTCACTGTCCACAACGATCCTACTGTCACCCTCGCCATCAGCGACGAGACACCTGACACGAACATCTGCGACGGTGGCCAGATCACTTTGACGGCTACGGCCAGCTACGATCCTGAACTTGGCGAACCGGTGTTCACATGGTTCAGAAATGGTGTCAGAGTTGAAAATGCTACTGACAGTGTCCTGACCGACTCCCCGGTTACGGTTGACGGTGATGTCACTGACTACCGTTACCAGGTCATTGTTACCCTTGCACAGTCTGGCTGCCAGTCTGTCATCAGCGACTCCTCCACAATCGATGTCCATGTCTATGGTAATCCTGTGGTTGAAATCGAAGGCGACCACAACATCTGCGGTGCCGGCGAAGGCCTTGACACTTGCAAGCTCATTGCCAATGTCAATGACACTATTACGGATGCTGACGGTTACACCTACGAATGGAGACTGTTCACCAGAACAATTGACAGCACGGATGCAAGAGTTATCAGCGGTGCTGACGGTTCAGAACTCAACATCGTTCTCGAACCCAATGACGAGCCGTATCTCTTCACTGTAATTGTACGCAATGAAAATGGTTGCACGACGACCAGCGAAGTGTTTGACGTAACCGTCCACGAACCGGTTGTTGTCACCGCTCTCACTTCCGAAACTGACATCTGCGCAGGTGGTCAGGTGACGGTGAGCGCACATCTTGACAACTACAATATTGAAGGTCTGACCTATCAGTGGATGCTCGGTTCCGACAGTATTGCAGGTGCCACCAGCGCTGCCTACACTACTACACTTGATACTGTTGCAGACTATACGTTTGAAGTTTTGGTTGCTCAACCCACAACCTCTTGCCTGTCCAGAGCCACCGTTACGGTCACTGTCCACGAAGACCCGACCGTCTCCTTGGCTATCAGCGATGAAGACACCGTGATTTGCGATGGTGGTGAGTTCACTCTGACGGCTACAGCCAATTACGATGAAGTCCTCGGTGAAGCTACTTACACCTGGACCAGAAACGGCGAAGAGCTTGTTGACGCTCACGATGCCACTCTGACTGAGTCGCCTGTCACGGTTGACAACGACATCACTACCTACACCTACACGGTGATTGCTACCCTGACCGCTTCTGGTTGCCAGTCTGTTGTGACTGACTCCTCCACCATCACGGTGACGGTCCGTCCGAACCCGACGGTTGTCATCGCTGGAGACCCGGTCATCTGCGGTTCGGGTGACAATGCTACTTCTGTCCACTTGACGGCCAATGTCAATGACCACAGCGATCTCGTTGACGGCTTCACCTATGAATGGAGATTGTTCAACAACACTCTCGGCTTCACGACGAACGTACTTGACACTGTTCTTGAGCCGAACGTTAATCCGTACGAATTCCAGGTGGTTGTCCACAACGAAAACGGTTGCACCACTGGCGACGATTTCAATGTCCTTGTGAAGGCTGCTCCTGTTGTGAATGCTGAGGCTGTTGAAGCTGACTACTGTGTCGGCGGCACCACCACCTTGGTGTCCCACATCATTGACAGAAATGCTGAGAACTTGACCTACCAGTGGTTGCTCGAAGGTGACACCATCCACGGTGCCAACGAAGAGACCTATGTCACTCCGAATGACCTGAGAGCTGGTACTTACACCTACACGGTGCTCGTTTACCAGACCACTTCCGACTGCATCGGTTCTGCTGACGTTGTCATCAATGTCCACAACGATCCGGCCATCACCGACATTACTGTGAACAACACGGTTGTTTGCGACGGTGGTGCTGTTGTGGTGACAGCCAATGCAAACCTTGAAGATGTCCTCGGCGAGGCTACCTACACTTGGTACAAGAATGGTGAAAGAATGGATGGTTACACTTCCAACACCTTCACTGACTACCCGACAGTTGTTGACAACGATGTCACTGAGATTATCTATAGTGCTATCGTGACCCTGACCGCCAGCGGTTGTACCTCCGAAGAGGTTGCTGCTCCGGTTGTGACGGTGAACCCGCACGCTACGGTCAGTGTTGTAACCGATGGTTCTCTCACGGTTTGCGACGGTGGCAATGTCACACTGACGGCCAATGTTGATCCTGCCAACGAAACGTACACGTATCAGTGGTACTTGGACAACGAACAGGTTGGTTACGACACGAATGTGTATGTTGCCGAAGGCCTGGCTGCAAGAGAGACTCCGTACATGGTCCACGTTGTTGTGGAAAGCGCTCCTGGCTGCATCACCTCCACGATGGCTCAGGCTGTTGCTATCAACGTTGTTGCTGACCCGATTGTCACTTTGGTTGACATCGACAACAATGGCGCAAGCACGGTTTGTGTCGGCGGTACTGCTACCTTGAACGCCTCTTACACAGGCGGTGTTGACCAGATCAACGGTATGGGTACTCCCACCTACACTTGGTTCAACAACGGCGAACAGGTTGGCACAGGTAACACCTACGTCATCCCGGATACGCTTGCTGCCGGAACCTATAACTACACTGTGGTTATGTCCTTCGAAGACAATGCCTACGGTTGCGATGTCAACACGGCTGTCCAGGGTAACACAGGCGTTTACACCTTCACGGTTGTTGACGATCCTGCTCCGTTCATCGCTGTCAATGTTGACTACGACACCACGGTTTGCGAAGGTGGTTCAACCCAGTTGTATGTCCACCACATTGATAATGGTATCGACGGTATTGAATACCAGTATCAGTGGTATCGCAACGGTATCATCCTCGCCGGTGAGACCAACCCGACTCTGACTACGGATGCCACGCTGCCGGCAGCTGACTACAGCTACTATGTAACAGTTCGCGCTAACGGTGTGGCTTGCGATGGTGAATCCAACACGGTCATCGTTTCCGTGGTCACTGCTCCTACGGTTGAAATCAGCGGTGCTGCCAACGTCTGTGTCGGTGGCCAGATCACCTTGAATGCTGAAGTTGACGAAACCTATGGTGCTAACGTAACTTATCAGTGGAATAGAGTTGAAGGCGGTCACGCTCAGATTATCGCTGGCGCTACCGAGTCCACCTACACCACGGATACGCTCCTGGCACTTGGTTCCTACAGCTACTCTGTAACGGTCAACAACCCGATCTCTGGTTGCACCGTCACCTCGGGTGTGGTCACTGCCAATGTGGTTGCTGATCCTGTGGTTGCCATCGTCAACAATGCTGACGTTTGCGAAGGCGGTGTGGTTACGATGAACGCTGTGGTAACCGAAACGGTTGCCGGTGTCACCTACAACTACACTTGGTACAGAGACAACGAAGTTGTTGGCTCCAACAGTGACACCTACACTACGGATGCTTCACTGGTGGCTGGTAACTATATCTATAGAGTTGAAATCACGCCTGCTGACCTGACAGGTTGCAACGCGATTTCTGAACCAGTCAATGCCAATGTCATCGCTGTCCCGACAGTTACCATCTCTGGTTATGAAGCGGTCTGCGAAGGCGGTAGTGTTGAGCTCACAGCCAATGTCTATCCGATGCTGACTGGTAACAGTTACAACTACGCTTGGTACAGAGACGGTATGGCTCTTGGCTTCAATACCGCCGCTATCACCACGGATGCTACACTTGCTGCCGGTACCTATACTTACAGTGTTGAGGTTTGGAACGCCACCTACGATATTGATTGCAGAGCTACGGCTACCTTCACCTATACCGTTGTGGCTGACCCGACTATCGACAGCATTGTGACCTCTCTGCCTGAGAACCAGATGTGTATCGGTGGTACCGTTACGCTGACGGCTTCAATGACGGACAACCTGAATGCTGACAACAGCAATGTCCTCTACACTTGGGTTGTTGATGGTCGCAACTACAGCACGGGTGCTTCCAACACGATTACGATCACACCTGACCATACGGGTACGGTAACCTGCAGCGTGTTTGCTACGGTGAACAACAGCTACAACACTGGTTGCCAGTCGGATGTCCAGACTGTGAATATTGAAGTGGTTGATCAGCCGTACGTTGGTATCAACTACGCTGGTATCCTCCAGGTTTGCGAAGGTGGTTATGTTGAACTCAACGCTGTCATCGAAGGCGGTGTTGGTGAACCGACCATCGTCTGGAGACGCAACAGCGCTCGTATCTCCGCTTACGACAATATGACCACTATCTACACGGATACGAATGATCTCGTCGGTACCTACAACTACTCTGTGGGTGTCACCTACGCCGCTGCTACGGGCTGTCGTGCCACCTCTGACAATGTTACGGTACACGTCCTCTACCAGCCGAGATGGACAGAGGCTGTTGTCACTACTGCCAGCGGCAACTCTGACATCTGCGAAGGTGAGCGCGTCACTCTCATCGCCTACATCGAAGGCGGTGTCGAAGATGCCAACCACCAGACTGGTTCGTACATCCAGTGGGTCTATGCTCCTGTTACCGACCTGAATGACGTGAACCTTGTCTCCTGCGGATTGGGTGGTGTTTCTTGCGACTACGCAAGCACTCCGGGTACATACGTTTACTACCCGACTTACGTGGCTCCGTCCAACACCAACTGCGCTCCGAGCAACACGCCGAACCTCTCCGGTAACATCATCACTGTACACGAACATCCGACAGTTACTATGACTCTCGGTAACGGTTCCGACATTCTCTGCTGGAACAACGGTGATGACAATGCTACGATTAACTTCACCTTCACGGGTACTGCTCCGTTCCACTTCTCACTGCAGGATATGACCACTGGTGTCATTACCGAGCACACCACTTACTCGCATCAGTACTCTATCGAGGTTACACCGAATGTGTCCACGACCTACCAGGTCTTCCAGTTGTCTGACAGATACTGCGATGGTGAGGTGGTCAACACTAACACGGTTACGGTTGTCATTTCTCACTTCGAGATTGTGGTTGACAGTGTTTCCATCTGTCCGGAAGGAGACCATCCGACTGCAACGTTCTTGTTCAACAACTTGACGGTCAACGATGATCGTGACACTGTCTGGTTCGAGATCGACGACTATGACAATCTTGGCTTCGACTACTCCTTCGACATCCTCGACCTGACCAACAACACGGCCACGGTTTACATGCCGACGAGCGAGCCTGGTACATACCACTTCGGTATCATCATTGACGGTTGCGAATATGATGTTACGGTTCAGATTCTCTGGGGTAACTACGGTATCACTCAGATTATGGATCAGAAGTGGGATGACGTTGTTGTCTGCAACAACAATCCTGCAACCAACGGTGGTCACACCTTCGTGTACTACCAGTGGTACAGAAACGGTGAAGCCATCCCGGGTGCTAACGACCAGTACTATCAGGAGGTTGGTGGTCTCAACGGCTTCTACAGCCTGTATGTCATCGATGATCTGGGTAATGAGTACATGACCTGTGAAATGATGATTGCCACGAACCCGCAGATCCGTGTCTATCCTGTTCCTGCCAACGTTGGTGTCGAAATCACTGTTGAGCTCCCGTTGAGCGACGAAGAACTGAATGGTGCTTACCTCGACATCTATGACGCCAAGGGTGCCCTCGTACAACATGTCACCAACCTCCAGGTTATCACGAAGGTTAGCGGCTTCGAAGCGCAGGGTACATACTTCGGACGTATTGTAACCGGTACGAACGATGTTAAGACGGTTAAATTCATCATTGTGAAATAACACGCAATCCTATCCATAGCGGCTCCGGCCGCTATGGATTTGGATTATTCAAAAATCTAAATACGAAATTAAAAATTATAGATATTATGAAAAAACAATTAATTTTAATCGGTCTTATTCTGGCTTTCTTCACCACCGGTTATTGTCAGGAAATAGAGGATAATTTGGTGACAGAGCAGGACTCTATGGTTGTTGATTCCGTATGTCATCATCGTGTGAATATCCGTTTTGGCGGTGCTTTCACCAATGATATATACCATAGGATTCCCGGTATCAAAAATGGAGTGTGGAATGGTATGTACATTCACCCGAACGCCCATCTTTTGGAACTGGGTTACACCTATTTCTTCAACCAGAACTGGGGTCTTGGTATCGGTGTTGGCGTGAACAAGTTCTCCGCTTGTGCCAATATGAACATTCGCGGCGTTGTGGCGGACTCACAGGATCCGGAAGATTACAACCAGGCATCTCTTCACAACACCAATGTGGACTTGCTCTTTAAGACGAACAATCTTATGGAACGGGAGGTCGTTTGGGCGATTGAAGTTCCCCTCACCGCACAGTTTGAGAAGAAGTTCGACGGCCGTAACGGTATCTATGCCCAGTTGGGTGTGAAAGGTTATTTTCCGATCATGAACCGTACTCGTCTTACCGACGGAACCATTACCTACACGGGTTGGGATGAATATTACAACATCCTTTACCATGATATGGAAAATCATGGTTTTTACACGGCAGAGGTTGATGGTGCAAGCCATTCCACAAAACTCAGATGCTCCATTGATTTGCAGGCTGATTTTGGCGGGATTTTCACTATCAACAACAAGGTGGATGCCTACGTCGGCCTTTTCGCCTCATACGGGTTCCTGAACATTCTTCCGAAGGGAGAAAACAAGCATGACCTGATTGAGTACGACAACAACGGCAAGATTCATTACAACGGCATGATGGGTTCCAATATCTATGAAACAATGGATAGAGAAACCATCTCATATCGCATGGACAATGATCTTGACATTAGCCGTGCCGATGTTATTGGAAACTTCAAGTGGCATTATCTCCAAGTTGGTGTAAAGGTTGGTATCCATATCAAGCCTTGCGGTCAAGTGGAGGAATCCGCTCGTAAGAAGTTCTACAAGAAGATGACGGAAGCTGCCCAGAAGTACTTGGATGACACTTGCAACGCTTGTAAGAAGAACACGGAATACATCTACATCGTTCCTGTTTGTCCCGAGACGACGGAAAGCGGTGAAAAGCTCACACCGAAGGAAAAGAAAGAGTTGTCAGACTTGGCAGATGATCTCGAAAAGATCAAGATTCTCTTCGACCTTGACAAGGATGTGCCGAAGATCAATGAAAGCGGTGATTACATTGACAAAGCCGCCAAGAAGTTGAAATCCAACAAGAAGTATATCCTCGTTATTGAAGGTTATACCTGCAAGCTCGGTCCTGAAGAACACAACCGTGACCTTGCCCAGAGAAGAGCCGAGAGCATCAAGAGACTCTTCGTGGAAGAGAAGGGTGTTGATCCGTCACAGCTTGAACTCCACACCTACACCAGTTCCGATCCTGAAAACAACAACAATATCACGGATCCGGCATTGGAGGAACACCGTGCGGCTATCATCAGCATCAAGGTGAATAGATAAACGCATACACAAAACATACAAAGGTCAGTTGGAATCTTTCCAGCTGACCTTTTTTTCTTTTATTTCAACTAAACGATAAAGACTTTGAGAACCGTGAAAAATACAAAAAATCCGCCTCTTTTGAGGCGGATTTCTGTACCCCCGGCGGGATTCAAACCCACGATCTTCAGAACCGGAATCTGACATTCTATTCAGCTGAACTACGGGGGCAAATGCATCCTATGGATATTCCCATAAACGCGGGTGCAAAAGTACGAAAAATATTTGATGATTGGGGCTATTTTTTATTCCCCTAACTTTCCAACAGAACGGTGATGTAGTCTTCCTCTGAAAAGTAGTCCAGGATGTCGTAGTCGATATCATCCATGTTCTCGTATGCATATTTCTCGACGAAGTCGTCGGCTTTCTTTTCAAGGAGCTCGTTCTGGCTTTGTGTCGAGGTTCTTTTACTTGAGGAGGGTACAGAGGCTGTTTGGTCGGGAACCACGACGTTGGCCAGCGTGTTTTCCGGGAGTGTGAGTTCGGCGGTGGCGGGGGTAGGAGAGGGCTTTTCCACGACGGTGGCGGTCATTGTGTTTGCGCTCTCCTTGTTTTGGAAAGTGTTCCATAACAGACCGATGCCGACAACCAGAATCAATGATGCAGCCACGGAAATGGAAGTGATAACCCGGCGGAGAAACAAAGTCCGGTGTTTCTCGGTTTCTCCGATGCGTTCCATTACTTGGTTTGGAAGATTTTCAAAGTAGCCATCGGGTACGGGAAAGGAGTGCCCTTCGCGGTGTTTTTCCAGCAGTTGGGCCACTTTTTCCTCCGCAGCAATCTTTTCCATCACCTTGTCGGGCAATTCGGAAAAATAGCCGTCAGGGACCTGAAAGGAATCGCTTTTTTTAACTTTGTCAATGAGGTTTTCCATTGTAGGAACAAAAAAACGAGGGTACGACATACATTGTTTCCGAAAGTTTAAAAAGGTTTGAAATTTTTTTATTCATCGTATCGGTTATCGTTTTTTTGGGAAATTATCCGATTAATAGTCGTACTTTTGCAGGCTAAAAAAAAGATGCTATGTACGAAGAAAAGTATATGCGTGAGGCCATTGAGCTATCGAAAAAATGCCTTGTTTCGGGAACGGGAGGACCTTTCGGGGCGGTGATTGTGAAGGATGGAAAGGTGGTGGGACGCGGCAGCAACCGTGTGACGCTCGACAATGACTGCACCGCCCATGCCGAGGTGACCGCCATTCGTGAAGCCTGCCGGAACCTCCACACGTTCCAACTTACCGGTTGCGATATTTATACCAGCTGTGAGCCATGTCCGATGTGCCTCGGCGCCATCTATTGGGCCCGCCTCGAAACTGTCTATTTCGCCGCCGACCGCTCGGATGCATCCGCTGCTGGATTTGATGACTCCTTCATTTATAATGAGATAGACCTGAACTGGTCGGAACGAAAGGTTTCTGCTCTCCAAAAGATGAGAACGGAGGCGGTGGGCGTGCTGCAACAATGGAAAAACTGCACCTACCGGATTGATTATTGACGTTGCTCCGTGTGCAAAAAAATCCTATTTTTGCCACCCCAAAAAAAGCAAGATGAAGTTACTGCGCAATTTTGACATTCTCGACAATCTCAAAGAAAACTACGGAAACAAAGTCGTCTTAGGACGCCGCGATGCCACTGGAAAATGGCGAGAATACACCGTTGAAGAGTATTGCGAACACGCTAATGCCATCGCCTCTGCCTTGTTGGAAATGGGCGTGCAGAAAGGCGACAAGGTGGCCACCATCATGCAGAACCGTCCCGAATGGAACTTCCTTGACATGGGCATCACGATGGCCGGCGGCATACATGTGCCCGTCTATCCGACCCTGAGTCCCACAGAATACAAGTACATCCTGAACCATTCCGACGCCAAGTTCATCTTCATCGGGGTGGAACAGATCTACCGCCGCGTGGAACCTGCCATCCCCGACTTGGTTCTCAATCCGCAGATTTTCACCATTGACCCTATTGAAGGGCGCCGCAGCTTTGCTGAATTTCTGGAAACCGGCCGCGCCAATTTGGAAAAATGGGCTCCCACCATCCAGAAAATCAAGGAGGAAACTTCGCCCGAGGACATTTCCACCCTCATCTATACTTCCGGCACCACCGGCAACCCGAAAGGGGTGCTGCTCCGCCACAAGAGCATGGTCATCAATGCCGCGACAGTGGCCTCCCTCCATACCCATACTTCCAAAGACGTGATTTTGAGTTTCTTGCCACTCAGCCACGTTTACGAAAGGGTGTGCAACTACATGTACCAGATTTTAGGCTCCAGCATCTATTATGCCACCAGTCTGGCCTCCATCGCCAAGGACTTGAAAGACATCCATTCCACCGGATTCTGCGCCGTGCCGCGCGTCTTGGAAACGATGTTCAACAAGTTGCAGGCCGCAGGAAAAGACCTCAAAGGCATCAAGAAACGCATCTACAAATGGGCGTTCCGCATTGCGCAAGTGTATGATAACGAGAACCAAAGCTGGTTTTACAAAAAGAAATACGATCTTGCCGACAAACTGGTCTATTCCAAATGGCGCGAAAACCTCGGCGGTATGCCGATGATCATCGTGTCGGGCGGCAGCTCCATCCAAGAAAAAATTATTCGTACCTTCACTGCGGCAAAGCTGCAAATATATGAAGGATACGGGCTTACGGAAACATCTCCGGTGATTTCGGTGAACAATCCGCGCAAGCGTGAGCTTCATCCGGGTACGGTCGGGCCCATCCTTCCCGGCGTTGAGTTCAAGTTGGCCGACGACGGTGAAATCCTCACCAAGGGCGACTGCCTGATGGTGGGCTACTACAAGGACGATGCCGCCACCAAGGCAGTGGTGGACGAGGAGGGTTGGTTCCACACCGGTGACATCGGCATGTTGGTGGACGGCTACCTGAAAATCACCGATCGGAAAAAGGAGATTTTCAAACTTTCCACGGGCAAGTACATTGCGCCGCAGGTGTTGGAGAACCGGCTGAAAGAGTCCTCCTTCATCGAGCAGGCGATGGTGATCGGCGAAAACGAGAAGATAGCCGCTGCCCTCATCGTGCCCGATTTCGACACACTTCATTTCTGGTGCGCCAAGCACAAAGTTCACTATGTTGACAATGAGGAACTGGTTCACAACCCAGATGTAATAAAACGGGTTCAGAGGGAGGTTTCTAAACTGAATGAAACGTTGCCCGAACACGAACAGATCCGTCAGTTCCGTCTGGTGGCCGATAGTTGGACCACCCAGACAGGCGAGCTGTCACAAACGTTAAAACTCCGTCGCAGTGTGCTCTACAAAAAGTACGACGCCATCTGTCGCGAGATTTACCAGTACGATAAAAAAGAGAAAAACGAAGAGTAATACCTAATTTATCAACCTATTTATTCATTTAAAATTCTTTTTATTTTATGGAAGAAAAAGACCTTCTCCGCACGGAAAATGATGAAAATCAGAATCTTGATGCGACTCCCTGCGCTCCTGAAGCAGCCCAGGAAACAGTAACGGAAGAAATTCCGCAGACCCCCGCAGAACCTGCAGCCGTCGAAAAGGCACAGCCGCAGTCCGTTGAAGCACCCGCCTCTGAAGCACCCGTCGTGGCCGATGTTCCCGCCGAAGAACCCAAAGCCGAGGAACCCGCCCCCGAAGTGACGGAAATTCCAGTAGAGGAACCCAAGGCCGAAGAGCCCGCCGCTACCGAAGAACCCGCCGCCGAAACCGCTGCTGAAATGATGAGTGAGATTGAAAACAAGGAATCGGAACCTGTTGAAGCGGAGCCCGCTCCGGAAGAGCCCGTGGAAACCCTCGAACAAATCGAGGCAGAGTACAAGGACCTTTCGTTGGACAAGGCCGTGGAGGAAATCTGCCGTGTGGTGGTCGAACCCGACTACAACAAAATCAAAACACGGGTCGGTGTATTGAAGGCCAATATTTTGGCTATCCTTAAAGAAAACCGCCAGGCTCAGAAAGAGGCCTTCCTCGCCGACGAAAACAACAAAGAGGAGGATTTCAAGCCCGAAGTTACAGACATTGAGTTGAAATTCAACGAAGCGCTGCACACTTTCAAGGACAACAAGGAGAAGTTCTTGGAAAATCTTGAAAAGGAGAAACAGCAAAACTTGGAAACCAAGCGCAGCATCATTGAGGAACTGCGTGTGTTGGTGGAAAATGAAACCAATCTCAAGGTGTTGAACGACAAGTTCAAAGATCTTCAGGAAAAGTGGAAATCCGTGGGTCCCGTTCCTCAGAACGAGTCCAACAATCTCTGGCAGAACTATCATTTCTTTGTGGAGAAATTCTTTGATATTCTTCGTATCAACAAAGAACTCAAATATTTGGATCTCAAGAAAAATCTTGAGCAAAAGATAAAACTGTGCGAACAGGCCGAAGCACTGATGTTGATGGAATCCATCAACCAAGCATTTTCCGCCCTTCAGGACCTCCACGACCAGTGGAAGGAGATCGGACCTGTGCCGGACGACAAGAAGGAGGAGCTTTGGGAACGTTTCAAAGCCGCTTCCGACCAGATCAACCAGCGTCGCCGCGAACATTACGACGAACTTTTTGCCGAGCAGCAGAACAACTACAACGCCAAGCTCGTTTTATGCGAAAAGGCTGAGGAATTCACGGCTCAGCCGGCTGAAAATGTCAATGAATACAATAAGATCAGCGACCAGCTTACGGAATTGCTGAAGGTATGGAAGACCCTCGGCGCCGCACCGCCCAAAGTGAACGAGGAAATCTGGACCCGCTTCAAAGGCAATCTTGACAAGTTCTTCGAGAAAAAGAAGGAGTTCTTCTCGAAGGTGAAAGAGGAGCAGCAGAACAACTACAACCAGAAGCTGAACCTCATCATCCAGGCTGAGGGTATTGCCGAGCGCACCGACTGGCGCGCCGCCACCGATGCCATCATCGCTCTGCAACAGGAGTGGAAAAAGGTAGGCACCACCTCGCGCAAACATTCCGAAGCTCTCTGGAAACGTTTCCGCGCCGCCTGCGACAAGTTCTTCGAAGCCAAGGCCAAGTATTTCGGCAATGTGGAAGAGAACGAAACGGAGAACCTCCGCAAGAAAGAGGATCTTATCCAACGTATTCTGGATTATGAATTTAGCGAGGACAAGAACGCCAACCTTGATGCAATGAGCGCTTTCCAGCGCGAATGGACCGAAATTGGCTACGTTCCCAGAAAAGAGAAGGACCGCATTCACGCTGCTTACCGCGAGGCACTCAACAAACGTTTCGCCGAACTGAAGGTCAGCTCGTTTGAGGTGCGCCAGAGCGGCAACCGCAACTCCAGCCGCGTGCTCGGCGACCCGGGTTCCGACCGCATCCTCGACAAGGAACGCCGTTTCCTCGCCAACAAGATCGCCCAGCTGAAGGACGAGATTGCTATTTGGGAAAACAACCTCGGTTTCTTCGAGAACTCCAAGAACGCCGACCTTCTCAAGGCCGAGTTCGCCAAGAAGATCGAAGCCGCCAAAGAACAGGTGAAAGAACTGGAATACAAGTTCAAGGCGATGGGTTCCGATAACCAGGAATAATTGAATCATTGTGGAAGAGACCGATATCATCCGCCAACATCTGAACGACGACGTTTATGCGCTGTCGGCCAAGGACGGGTGGTACGGCGATTCCGACAAGAAGTGGCTGTTGCAGCAGATACAGTCACGACAGAAAGCCAAGTCGAAGCTGCCGTCGTGGTACGGCAACTTCGACTTGCTTTTTCCGCCGCCGGTGTCGGTGGAGCAGGCCTCCTCGGAGCTGACGGCATCGTATAAGGCCGCACTTGTGGAGGGCGGCACTTTGGTGGATGCCACCGGCGGGATGGGGGTGGACAGCAGTTTTTTCGCCCGCCATTTCCAACAGGTGGTTTACCTGGAGATGCAGTCGAACCTTGTGGAGCTGGCCCGCCGTAACTTCGCGGCGCTGGAACTTTCCAACGTGGAGGCGCGGCTCAACCCTGACGGGAGCATCGATAATCTGCCCGACGGCGACTGCGTGTTCCTGGACCCGTCGCGGCGGGAGGCGGGACGGCGCGTCTTCCTCATAGAAGACTGCTCCCCCGATCTGATTGACTGGTGGCCGCAACTCACGGCACGCTATGCCACCGTCCTCGTGAAACTCTCCCCGATGTACGACATCACCTCGGCGGTGCGGGCGTTGGCCGGCATTGCCGAAATCCATGTGGTGGCCGTTGCGGGCGAGGTGAAAGAACTGCTGCTGCTGGCAAACCGTGAAACCACAGCCCCGCTGACCGTTACTTGCGCCGACCTCGCCCGCGACGGCGCCGTGCGCAAAGCCACCTTTCCGTACGACCAGCGCAACCGCAGTATCGGCTGTGTGGCGGAGGTGGGAAGGTACCTGTACGAGCCGGCAGCCCCGCTGCTAAAGGCGGAGCTGATGAATGCCGAAGCCGCCCGATGCGGCCTCGGAAAGCTGCACCCGCACAGCCATCTGTACACCGCGTCTGCCCTTGTTCCCGACTTTTTCGGTCGGAGCTTCGAGGTGGAGGCCGCCTTCGGGATGGGCAAGGCCGACCTGAAGGCGGGGCTGCAAGGGCTGACCAACGCCGACATCACCGTGCGCAATTTCCCGATAGGGGAGGCGGAGCTCCGTAAACGACTCAGGCTCGGTGCGGGCGGCGGAACCACTCTCTTCGCCACTACGCTCGGGAACAAGCACATCCTTATCCGAACACATAAAACCAATCCCTCTTCATTGTCAAAAACAACCGAAAAATGAAAAAGATATTAGTAACCGGCGGAGCCGGATTCCTCGGCTCCCATCTTTGCGAACGCCTCCTCAAGGAAGGAAACGAGGTAATCTGCCTCGACAACTACTTTACCGGCAACAAGCGCAACATCGTCCATCTGATGGACAATCCCTATTTCGAGGTCATCCGCCACGACATCACCTCCCCGTTCTACATCGAGGTGGACGAAATCTACAACCTTGCCTGTCCCGCCTCCCCGATTCATTACCAGTACAATCCCATCAAGACAGTGAAAACCTCGGTGATGGGCGCCATCAATATGCTGGGGTTGGCGAAGCGCATCCATGCCAAAATCCTTCAGACCTCCACCAGCGAGGTCTATGGCGACCCGTTTGTGCATCCGCAGCCGGAGGAGTACTGGGGCAATGTCAATCCCATCGGCATCCGTTCCTGTTACGACGAAGGGAAACGGTGCGCCGAAACCCTTTTCTTTGACTATCACCGTCAGAATAATGTGAGAATCAAAGTAATACGTATTTTCAACACCTATGGTCCGAGAATGCACCCGAACGATGGACGAGTGGTTTCCAACTTCATCATTCAGGCTTTGCAGGGAAAAGACATCACCATCTATGGCGACGGCAACCAGACCCGCAGTTTCTGCTATTGCGACGACCTCATCGAGGGGTTGATACGGATGATGGCAACGGACGATTCCGTAATTGGACCGATCAATCTTGGAAATCCCAACGAATTTACCATCAAGCAGTTGGCGGAGTTGGTCATTGAACTGACCGGTTCGAAGTCCCGGATCATTTATCAGGATTCCCCTGCCGATGACCCGCAGCAGCGGCAGCCCGTCATCGACAAGGCGAAGGAGATACTCCATTGGGAACCCACCATACAGCTACGGGAAGGGTTGTTGAAGACGATCGACTATTTCAAGAACTTGTAAAAAAGCAAGTTTGCCATGGATTTTGAGCAGGATTTTCTGAAGGTGAAGCCGACGGGCATTCCGTTGCAGGACGGGGTGATGCTGGTGGCGGTGCCGTTTTTCAACGACACGTTCTTCAACCGTTCGGTGGTGCTGCTCACCGACTACGATTCGTCGGGGGCAGCGGGGCTGATTGTGAACCGCCGCACCAATGTGCCGATCCAGGAGGCCAAGAGCGACTGGCGCATCGACGGCAAGTTTTTCTTCGGCGGTCCCGTCAAAGTGGAGGGCATCATCGCCCTGCACACGTTTGGTGGCAGCGGGAAGTACAATCCTGTGGCAGAAGGGGTCTATTCCGGCATTGACGACATGTTGATTTCGATGATCGAGTACAATGCTATTCCCACGATGAAGTACCGTTTTTACCTCGGTTACTCAGGTTGGGGCGAGGGGCAGTTGGACGATGAGCTGGAACGTGGGATGTGGGTGGTGGCGGAGTACCGCCGGGAGCTGCTGTTTTGCGAAAATCCGGCGACGGTGTGGGAGACGGCGGTGCGCCAGCTGGGTCCGGACTACCGGCACTGGTTGGATGTGCCGGTGAATGTGTCGGAAAACTAATAATGGATGGTTTGAGGGTGCTATATATTTTTCCCGTTCGGGTCCACCAGCTTCACCGGATTGTTAGCGCAATATGCATACGGAGACTTTCAGGGGGTACTTGTCCGCCATTGGATCCACGCTCACCTAGATGGAGAGAGTTGTGCCGCATTCCTAACTTGCAATTTCCCGCACCTGATCTTCGTTCAACCCTGTCGCTTTCACAATATCCTCAATGGAAAGACCCATTGTCAATAATTTTTTAGCCGTGTTGACAAGGGCTTCCTCTCTTCCTTCCTCTCTTCCTTCCTCTCTTCCTTCCTCTCTTCCTTTCTTTATTCCATCCTCAAAAGCCAGTTCCTTGGCATAGGAGACAGCGCGTTGCACGTCCTCGTACTCAAGCACACTCTTGCGGTAATTCTCTTTTTCCATAGTGTTCAATTTTGAAATTCGACATACGTCCAGAAGCTCCCTGAACAGCGGTTTCTGCCTCTCGTAGTCGCTGTCGTCCATTTTCGGCATGTTCTTCAACAAATCCAGCCAATTTCGCATCCCTTCCGTCAGTTCGGGGCTTTCGGCGGCAAAATTACGCAATTTTATGTAAAATATTGCCACTTTTGTCGTGAGGATTCGATTTTCTTGGTCTTTGAGAAACAGCACTTGGAAGCATTCTCCGGAATTTTTGTACTCCGGCAATTCAAAATCGAGAAGGTTCACGGAATAGGACGGGAGAATGTGGTAGTCGTAACCGCCTTTCTCCATACTGGCGCTGATGGCACGGCTGAGGTAGAATATCGAACGTTCGGCAAAGTCCGGCTGGTTCGCACGCTGCATCTCAATGATGAAATTCTGCTGGTTCTGGTCCACACACAGCAGGTCGAACACTGCCCGCCGTTCGGTGTCGTTCAGTCCATACTGTTCTGTGGGCAAATAGGTTACATCTGTAATGATGCCCGTGTACTTGGATACGAAGCTGTTGAGGAAGTCGATGAGGAAACGTTTGTTCGCCTCTGTGCCAAAGATTTTCTTGAAAGTGAAATCCGTGGTAGGAATCTGGAAAATGTTTTTGTTCTTTGCCATAAACTTTATGATTTAATTAATGAATAGCGATGGCAAAGATACGATATGGGCAACCGCTTGTCAAGAGGTCAATTTATTGGTTTTTAGAAGGTTAAAATATTGCGGATTTTATTCCTTTTGTGGTATGATTTTGAGGAAAACAGGTTGTTGAAAAGGGCGATGTACGGAATTGGGGCATGTTGAAAACTTTTTTTCTGCAATGGTATCGTGCAAACGTAAACAAAAGATTTGTATGTTTGCGCTCAAATTTGCTTTATGAAAAGTCACACCGGGAGATTTATCATGCTAAATAAGAGTATGGCAGTTTTTCTAATAATTGTTTTTTCCATGCAGTATTCCTGTTTGGCACAGGACACATTGTCAAAAATGACCCTATATGGGCCGAGAGACTCTTTTCAAAAAAGCATTGACAAAGAGTTTCGGGGTATAAATAAAAAGTATAGAACAGGAATCAAACACGGTATCTATTACATGTATGATATTGAAAATGTCGACAATAAATTGACATCAGAACAAGACACGCTTCTTTTTATTGATAAGCATATATATCATGTTGTTACTCCAAGTGTTTATGGAAAAGTTTCAATGATTATTATTCCGTACAATGATACCATTTATGCTTTTATCGGGCTCAACTGCTGTAGAAAAAAGCACCATGTCGAAGATGTCGTCCACTGGGTAAAGAACAGATTTCAAAATGTAAAACAAACAACAATAGATGCAATTAGAAACTATTATTTATTTCATCCAAATGTAGCAATAGATCCACAGGGGAAAATGCCCAAGTGTGAAAGGAATTGCAATCATCGTTCACCACACAAGATTTGTCGCTATAAAAAACCGAAAATAATACATTGTATCAATAAACGATAGAAAACGACACCATGCAGACTTTTTTCATTATTCCAATAGTAGTGTGCTTTTTATGGCTTGTCCTTATTATTTTTCAGGTTTCTATTACCATAAATTGATTAATTGCCTGCGTGAAAATGGGATTTCCGTCAATAGTTTAGCGACTTTGTCGGTGTATAGAAAATTCAAATTATTTTTAGAGAATTGTAACGATGTTAATAATAAAGTACGCTATGTTCAATTGTTTCGGCGGGCAGTGCTATTCGAAGTAATTGCAATTCTGTATTTTTTATCGCTTATAGCATTATGTTTTTTTCTTCTATAATCAACATTAATTCGCAGAGCAATCATTATAAAAAGGGGGAAAACATGGTTCGATATAATTTGTCAACCTTTCCATTTTCAGTGGGGCAAGTTACCAAAACTTTTTTGTACTTTTGCCGCGTTGTTTTCTTGCGGAGCGGATGTTTCTTCTCCAAAACAAAACATCGCTATAAAATATTAATAATCAGTCTAATCCAAAGGAAAATCTAATGGAAAAGAGAATCGGAAGCATCAGCATCCTCATCAGCAACCGCGACATTGTTCCCCAAGTGAACGAGCTTCTTTCGGAGTTCGCCGACCTTGTTTTGGCCCGCCAGGGACTGCCCCTGCGCGACAAGGGCATCCATTTCATCTCCCTCATCATTGAAGGCACCACCGACCAGATCAGCGCCCTCACCGGCAAACTGGGCCGCCTGCCCGACGTGGAAGCGAAATCAATGGTGGCGAAATTGAAAACGGAAAATTGAAAATTGTAGAGACGCAAAATTTTGCGTCTCTACGAATCAACAGATAAACAAATCAACAATTAAACAAATAAACAACCATGAAATTCAATCCAGAAAAATGTCGGATTCCCGACGAAATCGGCAAGCCTTTTATCGATCCTGAAGAAATTTGGGATTACATCAACAACACGAAAAGCACACCCGAGCGGGTGCGCGCGCTGATTCAGAAATCGCTGAACAAGGAGCGCCTCACGCTCGAGGAGACCGCCGTGCTCATCAACACCACCGACCCCGCTCTCGTGGAGGAGATCAAGGAAGGTGCCCGCGAGCTGAAACGCCGCATCTACGGCAACCGCATCGTGCTGTTCGCCCCCCTGTACGTGGGCAACTACTGCGTGAACAACTGCAAATATTGCGGTTTCCGCTCTTCCAACCACGAGCAGGTGCGCACCACCCTCACCGATGAGGAGTTCGTGCATAACATTGAGGCTTTGGAAGATGACGGTCAGAAACGACTCATCCTCGTTTATGGCGAGTCGCCGAAGTATTCGCCGGAGTTCATCGCCCACACCACCCGCCTCGCCTATTCGGTGCACAAGGGCAACGGCTCCATCCGCCGCGTGAACATCAACGCCGCACCGCTCGATGTGGAGGGCTTCCGCACGGTGAAAGAGGCCGGCATCGGCACCTACCAGATTTTCCAGGAGACCTACCACCCGGAGGCTTACTCGTGGTACCACCCCGCCAACACCATCAAGGGTGACTTCAACTGGCGCCTCACCGCCATGGACCGCGCCCAGCAGGCCGGCATCGACGACAACGGTCTCGGTATCCTGTTCGGTCTGTACGACTGGCGTTTCGAGGTGATGGCGATGATCCGCCACACCAACCACCTGGAAGCCTGCTTCAACGTGGGACCGCACACCATCTCGTTCCCGCGCATCAAGGATGCCTCCGGTCTGGACATCGACAAGAAATACTTTGTGGATGACGAAACCTTCGAGAAGATCATCGCCATCTTCCGTCTGGCCGTGCCCTACACCGGCATGATTCTCACCGCCCGCGAGAACGCCGACTTCCGCGCCAAAGCCATCCAGTACGGTATCTCGCAGATTGACGGCGGCACCAACCTCCAGATCGGTGATTACAAGTACCATCACGAAGAGACCGAGAAGAACAGCGACAAGCAGGAGAACCAGAACCTGCACCGCGAGCAGTTCAAGATTGGAGACGACCGCAACCTCGGCGACATCATCGAAGAGCTGTTGGACGGAAACTACATCCCCAGCTTCTGCACGGCCTGTTACCGTCTGGGCCGCACCGGCGAGCACTTCATGGAGTTCAGCGTGCCGGGCTTCATCAAGCGTTACTGCACGCCCAACGCCATCCTCACGCTCAGCGAGTACCTGGTGGACTATGCTACCCCCGAGGTGGCGGCCAAGGGCTGGAAGGTGATCGAGAACAACCTCTGCAACGTGGACGAACAGTTCCGCGACGAGCTGCTGGCCCGCATCGAGCGGATTAAGAAGGGGGAACGGGACCTGTATTTCTAAACAGAAAACTGAAAACTGAGAACTGAAAACTAACCCCTATTTCCTATACCCTGAGATCATACCTTGTTTTTTGTGGGGCTGAGGTGCAAACCGAGGCCCCTTTGTTTTTCTGGTCATCCAACCGAAATTTTGTGTATTTTTGCCGCCTGCAACCTAATGAAGATTCTAACAATATAAACCCAAATAATTATGGCAAAAGTCTTAATCATCGGCGCCGGTGGTGTCGGCGCAGTGGTGGCACACAAGTGTGCTTCCGTTCCCGAAGTTTTTTCTGAAATCGTGATTGCGAGCCGCACGAAAGCCAAATGCGACAAGCTGGCGGCAGCCATCGGCAAACCGAACATCAGCACAGCACAGGTGGATGCCGACAACGTGCCGGAAACCATCGCCCTCTTGGAGAAAGAGAAACCGGACCTGCTCATCAACGTCGCCCTCCCGTATCAGGACCTGCCGCTGATGGACGCCTGCCTCGCCACCCGCACCAACTATATGGATACCGCCAACTACGAACCCAAGGACGTGGCCAAGTTTGAGTACAAGTGGCAGTGGGCCTATCAAGACCGCTTCAAGGACGCCGGCATCATGGCCCTCCTCGGCTGCGGCTTCGACCCGGGCGTCACCAGCATCTATACCGCCTACGCCGCCAAGCACATCTTCGACGAAATCCACTACCTCGACATCGTCGATTGCAACGCCGGCGACCACGGCAAGGCTTTCGCCACCAACTTCAACCCCGAAATCAACATCCGTGAAATCACCCAGCGCGGCAAGTACTGGGAGAACGGCCAGTGGGTGGAAATCGACCCGATGAGCATCCATAAATCCGTTGAATATCCCAATATCGGCGAAAGGGAATCCTATCTGCTCTACCATGAGGAACTGGAATCGCTGGTGAAGAACTATCCCACCATCAAGCGGGGCCGTTTCTGGATGACCTTCGGCCAGAAGTACCTTACGGTGCTGAACGTGCTGCAGGAGGTGGGGCTCACCTCCATCAAGCCCATCAATTACGAGGGCAAGGAAATCGTGCCGCTGCAGTTCCTGAAGGCCGTTCTACCGGAGCCCTCCTCCTTGGGCGAAGGCTACAAGGGACAGACCTCCATCGGCTGCCAGATGCGCGGCATCAAGGACGGCAAGGAGCGCACCTACTACATCTGGAACAACTGCGACCACGCCGAATGTTTCAAGGAGGTGGGCGCACAGGCCGTTTCCTATACCACCGGCGTTCCCTGCATGCTCGGTGCCAAGATGATCCTTACCGGCCAATGGAAGGGCACGGGCGTGTTCAACGTCGAACAGTTCGACCCGGATCCGTTCCTCGCTGAAATCGGGAAATACGGCCTCCCGTGGAACGAGCGCATCGACGAACCGCTGCCGATTGAAAAATAAATAACCGTAACATTTGTAGAGACGCAAAATTTTGCGTCTCTACATTTTAAACAAAACCCTAATCATTTCCCAAATGAAACGTTTTATCCTTCTCCTTTTACCCCTCTTTTTTCTCCTGTCGGTGAAGACGACGGGACAAAATTCCATTCCTCTGACAAACAGCGGTTTTGAGAACTGGTCAACAGGCAATGGGTACAGCGCATCCGTGGGCGGTTTTATCTCCTTGCCTGTTTACGATAGCTATACGTATCCGACGGGCTGGAATTACCCCACCTATCCCGTGAACGAGAGTGTCACCTATTTCGGAATGACGGTCAATGTGAACACGGACCTTCCGCTACTGAAAGTTTCCGACGAAACCACCGGCGTGCCCGAGGGTTCCCATGCGGTCAAGCTGCAGAGTTTCATGCTCTCCGACATCGTCAATTCCACCGTTTACAATCTGGCTTCATCCTCTTTAGACGAGTGGCTGACCACCACGGTGTTCCCGACGGTTTTGACCACAGGCGCGGTGGATATCGACCAGCTGCTGCCGATGTTAGAAGATTTCACCAACAATTTCGACAGTCTTCCCCTGTTGCTGGGTGTCTTTGACAGCGTCGATCTCAACAGTATCATTGACGGCGGTATTCCCTTGAACGGAGAGGCTTTTGGCCGGATGACGGGCTATTACAAATACACCTCGGGCGTTGGCGGGGACAAGGGCGGCATTCTGGTGCTGGGGTCCAAGTACAATCCTGCCACGCAGCAGCGCGAGGTCGTGGGCGGCGGATACACCGCAAACCTGACGGACGTTTCGGCCTACACCCCCTTCGAAATTGTCTATACCCCGCTTTCCGAAATCGACAGCACCGTTGAATATGTGGAGGCCGATTCGCTGGTGATTATGATCTTCTCTTCGGCCAACTCCGAACCGCAACAGGGCTCGTCCCTTTATCTCGACAACCTCCGGCTTTGGGCAGCGGGAGTGGAACCTCCTGTCATTATTGACACCACTGCCGTTGCCTGTGGCAGTTTCGACTGGTACGGCGAAGAACTCACCTCCAGCGGAGACTATACGCATCCTATCGAGAACAGCGACAGCACTATCATACTGCACCTTACCATATACACACCGGTAACCGAATTGGTTGAAGCCACCATTTGCGAGAGCGAACTTCCCTATACATGGAACGGTATTGTGTTTGAGAACGACGGCACGGACAGCGTAATGCTGACTTCCTCGAATGACTGCGACAGCCTTGTCATCATGACCTTGACAGTGACCCGCATCAATACAGGACTTACTTGGATTGGTACACAATGGTACGCAATTAGAATGGAAGCAGCTCAAGAAAACGCTGAATACCAATGGATTGATTGTGGAACCAATGAGTGGGTTGAAAATGCTACCGAACGGTTGTTTGAACCCGTGACATCTGGTTCATACGCTTGCATTATCACCTATAACGGATGTACCGACACCACCAGCTGTCTAAATGCCATAGTCGGTATCACCGAAAACAGCACCACGGACCTCATCCTCTATCCGAACCCCACCACGGGCATCGCCACCGTCCAACTGGCTCCGGAAACCTTGTCCCTTAACCCTGAAATCCAGGTGTTTGACGTGTTTGGCAGGATGTTGGATATTGTAGAGACGTTTCATGAAACGTCTCTACAGGCCGTACAGATTGATCTGTCCCGTTACGCCAACGGCATCTATTTCGTGAAATTGGTGGACGACGGCAAGGTGATATCCGTGGGGAAGGTGGTGAAGGAATAAGGACCTTTTTCAGCAATATTCCCTTTTTATCCCCCTAATCAAAGAATCCCAACCCGCTGATGGCACTCAACATGCGATCGACGTAGTCCCACGTGGTGGGCGACCATTTGAAGCCCAGACGATAGAGCACCTGCGTGGTGTACTGGTTACTAACGACCACCTGTTTGACTTTCATGCCGTGGGCCATATCTTGGTAAGCGAGCAAGCTGGAAAGCGTCTTGGCCTTCTGGGGATCGTTGCCCGCACTCTCCATGGTGGCGTTGTACTCCTCGTCCTCCACGAGACGGATGTTTGTGCCCAGGTTGTTGAATCCGCTGAGGACGTCGCCGAGGAACTGCTCGTGGCTGTTGTAAGCATGGAACACACAGCACTCCTTGGGTGTGGAACTGAGCAGAATGATGGCATGCGCCACCTCATCAATGGGTGAAAACTCCACTTTACTCTCGTACAGAGAATAGGGGAAGCAGCCCAGCATGTTAAAGACTTTGATACGCCCCATAAAGGAGTTGGTGGAGAAGTTGATCTGGAACTCACCGTCGCTGGTGCGTGCCGCCAGGTTACCGACACGGATCACCTTGGCCGACAGCCCGTCCTCTACTATCGATTGCAGTACGATGCGTTCGGCCATGAACTTGGAATGAACGTACTGGTTTCCGAGGTACTGACCGTCGTAAAGCCGCTGCTCGGTGAAGATGTAGTCGGAAGCCATGGTGTCGTTGACGTTGAGCCCGCTGGTGCTGTACGTGGAAATGTGTACCAACCGTGCGCCGGTCTTCAGACAGAGCTCCACACAACGCTGCGCGCCTCCCACATTCACATCCTCAATCTCGGTGCCTTCACTGAAGTGCTTTACGACAGCGGCACAGTTGAACACCGTGTCAATCTTCGCTTCGACAAGAGCGGTCAGGTCGTTGGTGACATCGCCAAGGACAATGTGAAGACGGTTGCCGAACAGCTCGTCGTAGGTGGATTCAAAATAGTAGAACAGCAATGTTTTCAACCGGTGCTCGGCGCCATCCAGGTTCTTGTCGCGTACCAGACAGTAGATGTTCTGCGCATCCGACTGGATCAGTTCCTGCAACACATGAATGCCCAGGTAACCTGTGGCACCGGTGAGCAGAACGTTGCCCAAGGATTGCCGCTCGCCATTGCGGAAGCTATCCAATGTATTGTTACCCAGTAAATTGTTGATGGAAGAATAATCAAATCGGGTCACCTCCTCATCGTCGGTATTGACAACAATGCCTCCCATGACGAGTGCGGCGAGTTTGCGCGGGGTGGGATTGGCGAAGACGTCGCCGTAGGCCACATGCACCCCCTGCTTGTCGGCCTCGATGATGACGCGGGTCACCATCAGAGAGGTGCCGCCGAGATCGAAGAAGTTGTCGGTGGCGCCGACTTTGTCGAGAGCGAGCACCTCACCGAAGATACGGCAGAACAGCTCCTCCGCCGAATTGGCCGGTGCCACATACTCACGGTCGCTGGCTTGGATGACGGGCGTGGGCAGTGCCTTGCGGTTCACCTTCTGGTTCTGGTTCAGCGGGATGCTGTCAATCTGCATCGTCGCCGCCGGAATCATGTAGGGCGGTTTCTGCTGCCCGATGAAAGCATTGAGCTGTTTGATGTCAACTTTCTCATCGCTGACAATATAGGTGGCAATGTACTTTCCACCGTTCTCATAATCAAAGGCTTGTACGGTGGCGTCCTTGATGCCCGGATACTGGCGGATGACAGCTTCCACCTCCTTCAGCTCGATGCGGAAGCCGCGAATTTTCACCTGACCGTCCTTGCGCCCCACAAACTGGATGTTGCCGTCAGGGAGGTAGCGCACGATGTCGCCGGTGCGATAGACGCGGGCGTGCTTCGGGTCATCGCTGAAGGGGTTCTTCAGGTAGGTCTCGGCCGTCTTTTCGGGACGGTTCAGGTAGCCACGGCTCACCTGCGGTCCCGTGACCCATAGTTCGCCGGCAGCCCCGAGAGGCAATCTATTAAACTGCTTGTCAACGATATAGAGTTTCAGGTTGTCCAGCGGTTTGCCGATGGGGATGTCCAGCTCGTAATCCTTCACCCAGTAGTTGGTGGTGAAGATGGTACACTCCGTCGGACCGTAGCCGTTGTACATCTTGTAGTTTGTCGGCGGGTTGAGGGCGGACAGCTTCTCGCCACCCACCGCGAAGCAACGCAGTGAGTGGTTGTCCACATTCGTGGCAAACTGGTAGCCCACCTGCGTGGTGATGAACGAGTGGGTGATGCCCTGCTCATTGAAATAGTTGTTGAGGTCGGGCAGGTTCAGGCGGATGTCATCCCCAATGATGTGGACGCAGGCACCGCACGTCAACGCCGGGTAAAGGTCCATCATGCAGGCGTCGAAACCATAGCTGGCATACGCCGCCACGCGGTCGGCGGCCGTCAGCCCATAATGGCGCTGATACCAATGGCAGAAAGCCACCAAGTTGCCATGTTCCAGCTGACAACCCTTCGGCGTTCCCGTGGAACCGGAGGTGTAAAGCATGATGAAAAGGGAGGACGGCGTCGGTTGTAGAGACGTTTCATGTAGAGACGTTTCATGAAACGTCTCTACAGGGTTCAATGTCGCAATATCCTTTGTCAACAACACCTTTCCTTCATATTCATTTACGATGGGACGCAATTCTTCATCGGCAATGAGCAGTTTTGCAGCGGCGTCTTTCATCATAAAGTTCAGACGTTCGGCGGGATAGCTCGGGTCGAGGGGCTGGTAGGCGCAGCCGGCCTTCAAAACGCCCAACGAAACGATGGCCATCCATTCGCAGCGCGGAATCAGCACGGAAACGACATCTTCGTTCCCAAGTCCTTGTGCGACGACATAGCCTGCGATGCGCTCCGAAATCTCATCCACCTCGCGATAGGTGTATTTATTATCATGATACACCACCGCCAGATTGTCGGGCGTTTGCTCCACCTGCTTGCGGAACAGCGAAACAATGGTCTGGGTGTCGTCGTAAGGCACAGCCGTCTGGTTGAAGCTGTCGAGCAAAGCGGTCTGTTCGGCATCCAGCAGGGAAATATGCTGCAACGCCGACTCCGGCTGGCGGATGAAAGCATTGACTGCATTGCTGACCGACTGCGCCAGACTTTGCATCAGTTCCTGGCTGTAGCGACCATTGTCGTATTCCACCACCACGCCCGGCACACCTTCTTTTTCTTGAATGTAGAAAGCGATACGGAACTTCGGTGTGTTCAGCTCAAGAGACTCTATTTCAAGTTTTTGACCATTGACAAGATATTGGTCAATAACACCCATCTGATAGGCAAACATGATTTCGGCCGACAGGTCGTAGTCGGCGGCAATTTGCGCAAACGGATATTTTTCATGGGTCAAAGTCTCGTTGAAGTTCTGGCTGGTCTCCTTCAGGAAGTCCATCACGCTTTGGTCGCCAATCTGGGCACTCAGGGCCAGCGTGTTGACAAACATGCCCGTCGTGTTGCGGATGCGCAGGTCAGAGCGGCCGTTGCTGATGGTGGTGATGCAAATCTGTTCGTTGTTGGTGAAACGCGAGAGCGCATAGAACACCGCCGCCAGGGTGAGGTGCGCGGGTGAGAGATTGTTTTTCTTGCAAAATTCCTCCATCGCATCGAAATCCAGCTTGCAGAAAGCCTCGCTGACCGTGCCTTGCTCCACGGGATTGGTCAGGTCGGCAGGCACTTCGGTGACGCCCTCCACTTTACCCAAACGCTCGTTGAAGAAGTTCTTGGCCTCAAGGTAGCTCGGACTGTTTTCAGCCGCTTTCTCGTCGGCGACAAAAGCCGCATAGTTGATGGCCTCGGCTTCGATCTCTTTGCCGTTCATCAGGTCGCACAACTGGTTCAGGAACAGGTCGAAGGAACCGCCGTCGAAAATCAGGTGATGGACATCGGCCAAGAGGTAAACATCCTGCCCGGTGGTGACGATTTCCATGCGGTACAGCGGTCCCTGCCGCAAGTTGAACGGTCTTACAAACTTCACCTTGTATTTTTCCAGTTCCGTTTCACTTAACTGGCTCTTTGTGACGGTAACCGGTTGATTGGTGTCAACAATCTGTACGATTTCGCCTCCTTCGCTGTCAAAATGCACAAAGAACTGCGGGTGCGCCTTGACGAGGGTCTCCACAGATTTGGCAAGCAGCAGCACGTCGGTTCCTTTGGGAAAACGGATGAGTGAAGGAATGTTATAGACCGTGGACGTGGGCTGTTTCATGCAATCCACATAGACACCCATCTGCGCGTAGCTCAAGGGAACCGGACCTGTCGGAGTGGCCTGTTCTGTCTGAACAGACTGCCCAGACTCGCTGGAATGAACAGCGACATTTCCTGAGAGCATCGCGTTTAGGATTTCGTTTTCAATGCTTTGCAAAGTACCCGTCTTGGCCAATGATTTCGAGTCGAGGGTGACCCCGAAACGTTTGTTGATCTGGATGGCCAGTTTGATGGCCATGATGGAGGTGAGGCCGACATAGCCCAATACGGTCGTTACGCCAAAGTCCTCGGTATTGATGATTTTTGCAATGATGTCGTGGATTTCCTTCTCAAGTACATTCATGGGCACATTGCTCTCCACCACCGCCTCAGCCGCTTTCTTCTCGGGCTTGGGAAGGGCTTTCTTGTTCACTTTCTGGTTCTGGTTGAGCGGAATCCGGTCGATCTGCATCGTCACGGCGGGCACCATGTAAGGCGGTTTCTCCTCCATGATGAAGTTGTTCAAGGCATCGATGTCAATTTGTTCATCGGAAACGATATAGGCCGCAATGAACTTGCCGCCGCCCTCTTCATCGAAGGCTTGCACGGTGGCGTCCTTGATGCCGGGGAATTGAAGGATGATGCCTTCAACCTCTTTTAATTCGATGCGGAAACCGCGGATCTTGACCTGTCCGTCCTTACGTCCCACGAACTGGATGTTGCCGTCGGGCAGGTAGCGTACGATGTCGCCGGTGCGGTAGATGTGCGCGTATTTCTCGCTGGAATCGAAGGGGTTGTCGATATAGACCTCAGCGGTTTTTTCGGGACGGTTGAGGTAGCCGCGACTCACTTGCGGTCCGGCGACCCAGAGCTCACCCGCTACCCCCACCGGCAGACGGTGACCCGCCTTATCGACAATATAAAGCTTGGTGTTGTCCAACGCCGAGCCAATCGGGATGTCCTTCATGGGCTTTGTCACGTCGAAGGAGGTGATGCAGACGGTGCTTTCGGTCGGACCATAGAGGTTCACCAGCGTGTAGTTCGCAGGCGGGGTCAGGGGTGCCAGCTTCTCGCCGCCTGTCAACAGGTAGTGCAGGCAGTGGTTCTCAATGGAAGTGGCAAACTGATAAGCCACCTGCGTGGTCATGAATCCGTGAGTAATCTGCTCTTGCTCAAAATATTCGTTCAATGCCAGCAAATCCAGGCGCAGTTCTTCAGGGATAATGTAGAGCGTGGCACCACACGTGAGCGCAGGATAGGTTTCCATCATATTGGCATCGAAACCGAAACTGGCGTAGGCCGAAACGCGGCAGTCAGCGGTGAGGTTGAACCGGTGGTGGTACCACTCGCAGAACGCAACGATGTTGCGATGCACAATCTGACAGCCCTTAGGCGTTCCCGTAGTGCCGGAAGTGTAAAGCATGATGAAAAGGGAGGACGAATTCGGCTGTTGTAGAGACGTTTCATGAAACGTCTCTACGGTTTCCAATGTTTTGATGTCCGTGGTAAACAGCACCTCGCCGGTGTATTGATCGACGATACCGCGCAGTTCCGGGTCGGCGATGAGCAACCTCACGGAGGCATCCTGCATCATGAAGTTGAGACGTTCCGAAGGATAGGTGGGGTCGAGGGGCTGGTAAGCACAGCCGGCCTTCAACACGCCCATGGAGACGATAGGCATCCATTCGCAACGCGGAATCAACACAGAAACGACATCCTCTTCATGAAGGCCTTTCCCATGGATATAGGCTGCGATGCGGTCGGAAATCTCATCCAATTCTTTGTAGGTAAAACGTTTGTCCTGATAAACCACCGCGATGTTGTCAGGAGTCTTCGCCACCTGCTCACGAAACTTGGAAACGATGGTCGCGTTCATATCCAACTCCTTGTCGGTCTGGTTGAAACGGTCAAGCAGGGCGCGCTGGCTCTCGGTGCAGATGTCGATGTCGCACAGGAGAGTTTGGCTTAGGAAGCCCTCCAAAACCGCCTCGTAACTCTCCATGAATTGGTCAACCAGCGTCTCGGAATATTCGTTGGCGTTGTATTCCGCTTTGATATGATATTTTTTGCCGACATAGTAAGCCATCAGATAGAACGACACTCCCTCGTTATGTTTGCGGAGCTGAATGGCCTCCATGGGTTTGCCCATCAGTTCGGTGAAATCAAGTATGAGCCCGTGCCATGCAAATATGGCGTTGGTTTGCAGGTTGAGGTCGGTCATGATGTCGGTATAGGAATAGAGGTCGTGCTTGCGGCAGCCGATCATCTGTTCCTCGCCGGCTTTCATGAAATCGAGCACCGTGGTCTCTTCCGTGAACTTGGCGTAAACGGGCAGCGTCTTTACTGTCATGCCGACGGAATGTTGGAACTTCGGGTCGGTGCGACCGTTGAAAACCGTGGTGAACAGCGATTCCTGATCGTTGTTGTACTTGGCCAGCAGGAAAGAAAATGCCGACGTGAAGAAGGTGCTTTTTTTGATGCCGTTGGTCTTGCAGAAAGCATCCACCCGGTCCATATCAGTATTGAGGACGCGGTGTTTATTGGCATCTGTTTGTTCGGGGATTTCGAGGTCGGGCATGAGCTGGGTGAACGTGTCGCCGCAGTCGAAGTTCTGGGCATACCACTGTTTGCCCTCCTCGAAAGCAGGCGTTTTCCGCATCTCGGCTTCGGCAAGGGCCAGTTCCTGCATCGTCATCTCCTCGGGAGCCAGCGTGCCGCCGTTGTAAGCCGTTTCCACATCGCAAACGATAATATGGTACGAGGAGCCGTCGCTGATGATATGATGCATGTCGAAGAACCAATAGACATGCTCCGCGTCGCGCATCACCTTGGTATGAAACAACCTGCCGCCATGGAGTTTGAAAGGCTCGATGAATTTTCGCTTCTCAGCCTCAAGGTCCGTAACCTGCTCGACGGAAAGGCTGAATTCCTCTTTTTCCAGGTCAATAGTCTGCAAAGGTTCTCCGTCATCACTCAGTTCAATCCGTGTGAAGAAAGTGGAATGCGCCTTTAAGGTCGCCTCTATGGCGCGGCACAACCGGTCGGCGTCGAGACTGCCGTCAAAAACATAGAGAAAGGGGAGGTTATAAAAGATCTCGTTTTCGTGATGTACGCATTCGGCATAAATACCTAATTGCGATTGAGACAAAGGAGCGATATTTTTCATAGTATCCATTAATTTTCTATATATCTGAATTCTAAATTCTTAACTCTTAACTTTTAACTTTTAACTCTTAACTCTTAACTCTCTTCTTTTTATCTTGCCATGTAGTGGAGAAAATGGTGGGGTTGATGGACAGCATGACCCAGCCCCAGTGCAGCCGGCGTTGGTTGGAAACGCGCTGTAGGGCAAGCATGGTTTCGGTTCCCTTCATAAAGGTGTATCCCGCTGCGACGGTGACAAATTTCGCAAACGTGTAGGATAGAGAGGTTTCCACTTCGTGTCCAAGCGGTTTCTTAAGGTTGTCAAGATCGGTAGCGATGGCAAAGAAGTGGTACGCCGCATTGATGCTTAAACCTGCCACTGGATACACTGAGATTCCGGCGTAAAGGTTCTGCAGACCGGGGGTAAAACCGCTTACGTAGCTGTCAACATAAAAAAAGTCCATGGCGCCGTAGAAATCGTGGTGCGAGCCGAAAAGGGAGCTGAACCCCCGAACCGTGTCCCGACGCGTCACTCCCAGCATACCTATGGGCGGCACGGCGAAATATTTGTCACCGCTCAGATAATCGTAGCCGGCGCAAACGGAAACCATATCGTGGGGTCTGACCTTGAGTTTTGCACTGCCCATAAAGGCTCTCACGGGAATACCGTGCTCCTCCTTGCCCATTTGATAGTAGAAAGCACCGGACAGAATCGTGTATTTCGGCCTCAGTTCCATATAGGTGCCATAGATTTGCTGGTAAAATGTCTTTGGTTTCTGCGGGTTGTCGTTCTGCATACCGATATTCATCGCCAAAAGCGAGAACCCGAAGAATGATTTCGGGGTGTCATAGTGATACCAAAACGTCTGCATCGTCTTGTAGGGCTGGATGCCGCCCGAATAGTAGGTTCCCCCGACGGCTATGTTTTCAGGATCCTGATTGTAGGCCAAAATGATATGGATCTTGTGGCCATAGCCCTCGAAACCCAATTTCAGCGCATCATGGGTGGGCGCGGTCATCGACCAGTCATCGTAACCCAGAATACGCTCGTCGTCGTACTCCAGCGTCTGCCGTCCGATCTTGGCAAAAAGGGTGTGCTTGGTCTTCAGAAGCGCCCACGCTTCAGAGAGACTCAACAGCCCCGACTTCTGCCCCCAGACTCCCGCCATTTGCGGCGTGAGTTTCAATTCGAGCCAGTCCGAACGCTTATAGCTGAGGCTGAATTTGTACTGACCCATCAGAAAATGTGCCATCGCTTGGTTGTCGTTGTCATCGGCATTAAAACCGCCGTAGCGAATTTCCCCGCGGGTGGTCAACTTGGCACTGATTGAAAACTCATTGACGGCCTGTTCGGGTTCCTCTGTTTCCTGTACCGCCGATGTGTCTTGGACTTCCTGCGCCTGTATCTGGCCGGTCACGAAAAAGAATGCCGCCATCAGCAGCCACTGGGCTATTTTCATACGATTAATATGCATAATTAAAAAACTTAATCCACTGATAATAAATTATTTATATTGTACAATGGAGTAGATGTAATTCTCTGTTTGAACGGTTTCCATTTGGTATTTTTCCGCTTCGGCCAACACCATCCGCAGATTGTTGCGGATGCCTTCGCCCGTGAGTTTGAGCAGGGCCTCCTTTCGTGTCCAGAAGTGGAGGAATTGCATTGTGGGGTTTCCCGAAGCGTTGATGATCGCCTCCTCGCTTTCGTTCATGGTGTAGCTGACCAACGAAGGGGTGATTTTGCGGGTGGTTTCCACATCCGCGCCGACGGGCCGGTCGCTGAGGGCGCACAGGGCCACGGTGCCGGAATGGCTGAAGCTGAAGTGGATGCCGGGATGCTGGGGAAGAAAGGGTTTGCCTTCCGGGGTGTAGTCGAAGAGGGGCGGTTCCAAGATGCCGTACTCCTTCTCCAAACCCTCCATCAGGAGCAGATAGACCGCAAGGGAGAGACGCTGGCTGCTTTCGTAGCGGTACCGCAGCGCCTGCTCGCGGCGTTGCGCCGACACCTTTGCCAATGCCGCCGCAAGGTCAAGCCGGTCCGTATGTCCGTTGAGATAGACCATGCTAGCCGATGGTCTCGAACAGGTCGTCCAACTTGGTCATCTTGAAGACCTGCTGCACATCGGGACAGATATCCTTCAAATACACCTTTCCTCCTTTGGCAGCCACTTCTTTTCTGATTTTCAAGAAAATACGAAGACCTGAACTGCTGATGAACGGCATCTTCCCGCAGTCAAGGATGATGTTGCGGTCCGCATGTTGCAGCAGCGGCTCGATGGTTTCGCTGATCTGTTGTGCGGCAATGGTATCCAACCGTCCGTCAAATGCGGCGGTGATGGTGTTGCCCTCTTCCGTAATGTTGATAGTCATAAAATCAGTATTAAATTTCGTTAATTTCTGTAGTAAAAACCAACTTCAGCACGTTCCTTCCATCATGGTATTCGTACGCCACCGAATCCATAATTTCCTTGATGAGATGGATGCCCAAACCGCCGATTTTCCGCTCCTCGAGCGGGACGTCAAGGTTAACTTCCTGCTGCTGCAGTGGGTTGAACGGCACGCCCTTGTCACGGATTTCCATACAGATGGCTTTGCCCTCCACTTTCATGGATAGCGTGACATCGCCTTGCGTGCCTTCGGGGTAGGCGTACATGATGACGTTGGCCAAGGCCTCCTCCAAGGCAAGGCTGATTTGGGAAAGAGGAGCCGGCGCAAGACCGTTCTGATGGAAGAACTCCTCCAAAAACGGTTCCAGCCGCTCCAAGTCGTTGATGTTGTTGGTCAGGGTCAGAGTGTTGGTATTGGCGCTGGTTTCTGTATGGCGGATGACGAGCAGGGTGAGGTCGTCGCTTTGTTCGGCGTGGTCCACAAAAAGCTGCATCGCCTCCCGCATCTGCTTCACCTGTTCTGCGGCAGTGATCTTGTGGAAACCGGCGGCAACCTCCAACGCCCGTTTCTCCCCGAAAAGTTCCGTTCGCGCATTCTCCGCCTCGGTCAGTCCGTCGGTGTAGAGGAACAGCGAATCGCCCGGGGCGAGTTCCAGCGTGTGAGCGGTGTAGGTCGCATGGGTCTCGACCCCCAACAGCAGGGACGGTTCTGTGGCAATGTACTCGGGTTGCCCGTCCCGGATGATGATCGGCGGGTTGTGTCCGGCATTGCAGTAGCGTACAACGCCCGTTTCCATGTCAAGGACGCCGATGAACATCGTGATGAACATCATGTCGGAGTTGTTGTCGTTGATGGCGGCATTGAACGACTTCATGATGCTTTCGGGACTTTCGTCGTGGGCCGACAGGGTGCGGAACAGACTGTGCGAGATGGCCATCAGCAGGGCGGCGGGCACCCCTTTGCCGGAGACGTCTCCAATGCAGAAAAACAGCTTGTTGCCCCGCACGTAGTAGTCGTAAAGGTCGCCGCCCACATACTTGGCGGGAATCTGCAGCCCGCACACATCCACTTTGGGGATGGAGGATGCGGAGGCACCCGTCGGCAGCAGCGACTGCTGGATTTCGCGGGCGATGGCCAGCTCGTCCTCGATATGCTGCTCCTTGATGCGTACTTCGTTCAGTTTCCACAGGTTCTGCATGGAACGGTAGGCAATGAAAAACACTGACAAAATACCGGTCAAGGCCATAAGGACAAAGAAGATGGTGGACCGCCACAGTCGTCCGTACATGTCGGGATAGGGCACAATGATGTTCAGGATCAGATTCTTGCCCTCAATAACCTCCGTAAAAACTTTGTATCTTCCTTTGGGATATGCGGGCGGTGTCACCAAGATGGTGCCGTCATTGGTGGTCAGTGTGCAGAAGCTGTGGGGGTAGGGCTTGATGCTCCGGACAATGTTGGCGAGGGTGTCAGTGGTGATGTCCGCACCGATGACGCCCACCACCTCGCCGCTCTCGTCATGGATGGGAACGGCATAGCTCATCATGTAGGACTTCCCGCCGACGTTGTCGTAATAGGGGTTGCTCCATACGCCCTTTTCCGCAGCCAGCCCCGACCGATACCATTCCATCTGGAAATAGTCATGTTCCGCACTTCCCACTTGCTTGGCAATCAGCGTGTCACAACCTGCCTGATGGCCGACATAGATTTCGTACCAGTGCCCCTTTTGGGGATAGTAGTCCTCCTTGAAGGCGATTCCTGAACCCATGATGCGGGAACTGGACTCCACGGTGTGGCGGGCGATATCGAACATGTCATCAGGGTCGTCAAGGGCGTATTCCACCAAAGGCTGCATGGAATTCACCACGGTTTGAATCTTTCCCAGGCGAGTGAGAATCATGTTTTCGGCATTTTCCAGCGCAAATTCCGAGTTTGCTTTAGCCATGCGGAGCGCGTCGTTCCGCATGTAGAAATAGTACGACAAGCTGACAATGAACAGGACAACAATGGGGATGGAAATTTTGCCAAGCTCTTTCTTTGCAAAACGGTATTTGTTGTTATTGTCCTTCATAAAAGGGGGCTATTGACTGGAAATCGCGGTTTCAACCAGAAACTGCTATAAATCTGCAAAAATACAAAATTTCCAAGAATGGTTGAAGCCGTGTATCGTATATTTTTGTCTCTTTGCCGCTTGGTTTCCTCCTGTTGAGTTTCGAGGAGGACAAGAAAAGCAAAAAAACGAAACCACTTGCAACAAGTGAAATTACCGTCTGGAGAAATAGATTTTATAACAATTTCATTGCAATGGCGGCGCAGGCTTCGGCGTCGGCAAGCGCGTTGTGCCGGTTGGTGAGGTCGTAACCGCAATATTTCGCCACTGTCGGCAGGCGGTGGTTTTCCACCATCTCGTCGGTAAGCTTCTGCTGCGAGGCAATCAACGTGCAGTAAAACTGGTATTTGGGATATTTCATCCGGTAATGGGCGAAGGTCTGCTTGAGGCAGGTCTCCTCAATGGTCTTGTCGTGCGCCACCAAGGGAAGCCCCTCGATTTTGGGCACAATCTGCTTCCATGCCTCCGGAAACAGCGGCGACTGTTCCGTCATCTTGCGGTTGATGCCGTGTACTCGCGTGTAGAACCACGGGTAAATGTTGGGAAAAGGTTTTATAAGACTGTAAAAAGTGTCCACAATCTGACCGCCCCGCACCACTACCAGACCGATGGAGCAGATGCTGGTCTTCTCTTTGTTGGCGAGCTCGAAATCAATGGCTGCAAAATCCTGCATTTCCGCAAGATTAGTTCTTGCAAATCCACAATTTGTTGGTGGTGAACATCGTATCCTTGTTCATACGATATTGTTTGTCCAAACATTCATCGGTGGTCATCTTGCCGTAGCTGTGCGACTCGTCCGCCTCATCGGTGGTGGGGTGATAGCCTGTGCAGACACATTCTCTCTTGCAGGAGAACGATACCAGCAAAATCAATGAAAGACAAAGGATTACACTAATTTTTTTCATAAGATTTGTTTTGCAAAACGAGGCGCAAAAATACGATAAAATTTTAAAATTCCTAATGGTAATATTCCAGCATTGTGATGATGCGATAGACGAGGGTGGCGGCGAGCACGTCCGAAACCACATTGTCGGGCTGGGGACACAGTTCCACCACATCGAAACCGACGATGCGCCGGTTCTTCGCCACCTTGTCGATGAATCGTGTCAGTTCGTACCAGTTGAGGCCGCCGGGCAGGGGAGTGCCGGTGGCGGGCAGCACCGACGGGTCCAGGCCGTCGAGGTCGATGGTGAGATAGACCTCGTCGGTGAGGCGGGCGCAGGCGCGGTCCATCCACTCGGGGTCGGCACCTACGATACGGTGGGCATAGAAGATGTTGTCTTCTACGATGTTGGACTTCTCCTCGATGCAGACGTTGCGGATGCCCACCTGCACTACATTGGCCCCCATCTCTTGCGCCCGCCGCATCACGCAGGCGTGGTTGTACGGCGAATGGTGGTACTCGTCGCGGAGGTCGGCGTGGGCGTCGATCTGCAGGACCGACAAGTTCGGATAGCGCTCCTTGGCGGCGCGGATGGCCCCGACGCTCACGGAGTGCTCGCCGCCCAGCAGCCCCACCGTCTTCCCGCGGTCCATGAACCGGCAGGTGCGGGCGTACACCGAGTTCACCATCGCTTCGGGCGTGGCGAGGTCGAGGTCCGGACTGTCGGTGTGGATGCCGGCGGTGTAGGCCTCCATTTCATAGACCGTGTCGTAAAGTTCCAGACTGTCAGACGCTTCAATGATGGCCTGCGGGCCCTTGTCCGCCCCTTTCACGAACGTGCTCGTGCCGTCGTACGGGACGGGAATCAGAACGTATTTCGCAGTTTCTTCCTGCGCAAATTCCTCCTCCATGTCAAGGAAGTAGGCGGTCTCTTTGGGCATCTTTTTCATAAATGGAAATTATTTCGTTCCACCGCCCAACGCAATGTAAAGCGCGATGAGGGCGCGGTTGCCGTTGTACAGGTTCGTGGCCTCGCTGATCTGCGCGGAGAGAAGTCCCTCCTGTGCAGACAAGACTTCCAAATAGCTGGCCTTGCCGTTGTCCATCAGTTCGTGCGTGCCGTCGTAGGCATCGTGCAGCACCTCGACCTGGCGTTTGTAGTAAACGTCTTTTTCACGGGCGACCTGGCAGTCGGCCAATGCCTCGTTCACCTGATTTCCCGCGTTGATAACCGTCTGCACATACTGCTGTTGGATGTCTTCTTGAGAAAGCTTGCTGATTTTGAGGTTTGCTTTCAATTTTCCTTGGGCAAAAATGGGTTGTACGAGGGAGGCAAGGGCGTTCAGCAGCAGTGAGCCGGGATTCGGTATCATGCCGGAGTTGTTACCCCACCCCAATAGACCCTGCAATGAAATCTTGGGGTAGAATGCCGCACGGGCTGCCTGCGTGTTGTAGAACGCTTCTTCCAGTCGGTGGTCGGCCATTTTGATGTCGGGACGGTTTTCAAGCAGCTGGGCCGGCACGCCCGTGCTCAGCTGTTGCGGCAGCTCGTAGGTGTTCCAGCGACTGCGTGCGATGGACTGCGGTGCGATGGCAAGCAGTTGGCAAATGGAGTTTTCCACGTTGCGGATGCTGCGTTTTACATCCACCACCTGCATTTTCATGGTCAGATAGGAAGACTCCATCTGGTTGACGGCGGTGGAAAAGGCCTTGCCGTTTTCCCACAGTGCCCGCTGCGTCTCCAGGGAAGTGTTCCAAAGTGAATCGGTGAAAAGCAGGATTTCCAACTGGTGGTCAAGAAGTTGCAGCATGAAATATTGCTGTGCCACGGCAGAGATGAGGTTGGCCTTCACGATCTGCTCATGTGCCTCCATCTGCCACAGAACCGCCTGCGCTTTGCGCTTCTGGTTGGTGTTCACGGCAAAGATGTCGAGGTCCCAGTCCAACTGTAGGGGGAGACTGTAGGTCAATGTGGAGGCCATGCTGCCTTCGTTCAGGTAGGAATTCACGCCGACAGAGGGCGCGAATGCGACGGAAGGCAAATATCCCAGTTTCGTGGTACGGAGGGAGATCTGTGCCTGTTCCACGGCAATGCGGGCCGAGTTGGCATCCGTGTTGTGCACCAGCGCTGAATCGATGAGTTTCTGCAGCAACGGGTCGGTGAAGAACTCGCGCCACGACAGCTCCGCAATGGACTTTTCGTTCTGTGCCTCCGTCACGTCCTCCGTCGTGCCGTAGATGTCGGAGGCGATTCGTGATTGCGATGTATATTTGTTGTAGATGCCGCAGCCTGAGAACGCGATGCACATTACGCTGACGGCTATGACAAAGAATATCCTTTTCATTTTTCAGAATTATTTTCGTTGTTCTTCTCTGAATCAATAATTTCTTCAGCTTTATCTTGAACGGAAGTCTCTTCTTTGACTTCGGTTTCAATTTCAGTCCTTACTTCAGGCACCTCCTCTGCTACCACTGCCACCGGCGCTCCGTGTACCTTCTCGTGAAGTGTCTGGAACACGATGAAGAAGGCGGGAACGACGAAGAGCAGGGCCAGTGTGCCGACCGCCATACCGGCGGTGACACCGAGGGCGAGTACGCGGTTGCCGTTGGCGCCCGCACCGCCGGCGACGATGAGCGGAATCATACCCGCAATCATCGTGACGACAGTCATCAGGATGGGACGGAGACGCTCCTCACAGGCTGCAAAGGCAGCATCGCGGATGCTCAGTCCCTGCGCCCGGCGCTCCGAAGCAAACTCGGTGATGAGGATGGCCGTCTTCGCCAGCAAACCGATGAGCATGATGACACCTGTCTGCAGGTAGATGTTGTTTTCCATTCCCGGCAGGTGGAGCAGCGAGACCATCCACGTGATGCCGAACGAACCCAGCAAGCCGAAGGGAACGGAGAGCAACACGGCCCACGGTGTGAACCACGAGTTGTAGAGGGAAGCCAAAATGAGGTAAATGAGGATGACGCAAATGACGTAGATGAGGGCGGTGGCGTTCGAACCGGCGGTCTCCTCCACTTCGCGCGACATTCCGCCGTACTCATAACTGTAGCCGGTGGGCATCGTCTCCTTGAACACCTCGGCGATGGCCTGGTGCGCGTCGCCTTCCGAGGCACCGCCGGCGGTCATCACACCGCAGGTGATGCTCTGGAACAGGTTGAAATGTTCAACCGAGGCCGAACCGACAATCTCTTTCAGCGTGACGAACTCGGAGATGGGAGCCATCTTGCCGCCACTCACGCGGACAAAAATGTTGTTGAGTGCAGAGGGGTCGAGGCGGTAGTCGGGAGAGGCGTTCGCCATGATGCGATAGACCTTGCCGAACTGGTTGAAGTTGCCGATATACGAGCCGCCGCAATAGGCCCCAAGGGTCTGGAGCACGGCTGCGGGCGACACGCCGGCGCGGTCGCACTGCGTGGCATCGACGCTGACTTGATACTTCGGGAAGCGCTCGGAGTAGGAGGACATGGCCATCATGATTTCCGGCCGCTCGTTCAGTTTGTTCAGGAATTTGTTGGCATCCGCATTGAACTCCGTCATCGGACGGTCCAGCTGATCCTCCAGCACAAGGTTCACGCAGCTGTTGGAACCGTAACCCGGCACCTGCGGCATCTGGAACGGAATGACCATCGCGTTCTTGATATCCATGCAGTCTATGGCGAAACGGGAGTACACCAGTACGATGTTGTGGTTCATGCCCGGACGGTCACCCCAGTTCTTCAAGCGGACGATGAGCGTGGCGTAGCAGCTGGCTGACTGGTTCGCCATCATGCCGTAGCCGTTGACTACGGCGTAGCTTTCCAGTTCGGGAATCTTCTTTATTTTTTCCTCCACCTTTTTCACAATCTCCTCTGTTTCGTGGAGGGTGCATCCTTCCGGAGCACGCACTTCGGCGAAGAAAACGCCCTGGTCTTCCTGCGGCACAAGGCCGGACGGCAGACCGCGCATGGCCAGAACGAGCAGCACGGCAGCGATGGCTAACAACAGCCCCGCAACCCACGGGCGCTTGATGAAACCGCCGACGCTCTTCTTGTATTTTTTAAGAATGGCGTTGTAGCTGACGGTATAGGCTTTTTTGACATAATAGTTCAGGCTCTTCTTTTCCTGCTCGTCGCCGGAGTAGCGCATCATAAGGCCGCACAGGGCAGGGCACAGCGTCAAAGCCGACACGCACGACAAACCGACGGCGGATGCCAGCGTGACACCGAACTGCAGGAAGAACGATCCTGACGTGCCGGGCATGAAGGCCACGGGGATGAACACGGCCATGAAGACCAAGGTACACGAGATGACTGCCACGGAGACGTCGCTCATGGCCTGGCGGGTGGCTTCGCGGGCGTCCGATATGCCGCCCTCCATCTTCGCCATCACCGCCTCCACCACCACAATGGCGTCATCCACCACCGTTCCGATGGCGAGCACCAAGGCAAACAATGTCAATATATTCAGGGAGAATCCCGCAACCTTCACAATCGCAAAGGTACCCAACATCGACACAATGATTGACAGGGAGGGGATGACTGTCGCCTTGAAGCTTTGCAGGAAGAAATAAACGACCAGGATAACAAGGATGATGGCAATGACGAGAGTTTCCACCACGTTGTGGATGGCGGCGAAAAGGAAGTCGTCGGAGGTCTCCAGTATCACGAATTCGAGTCCGGCGGGCATCGTCGGCTTCAGATCCTCATAGAGCTTGCTGATGCGGGCGTTCACCTCTGTGGCGTTGGCGCCCGGGGCTTGGAAGACCATGTAAATGGTGCCGGGCTTGCCGTCGATGTTGGAGGTGAAGTTATAGCTTATGGCACCGATTTCCACGTCTGCCACATCGCTCAGGTGCAGAAGGTGGCCGCCGTCGCTTGTCCGCAGCACGATGTCGTTGAACTCCTCGACGCTTTTGAGCGTGCCTTTGTACTCCATCGAGTACTGGTAGGCGTTCTCGCTCTGTTCGCCCAAGGAGCCCGTGGCGGCGACGAAGCTCTGTCCGCCGATGGCCGCAAACACGTCGTTGGGTTCCAGTCCATACTGCGCCATCACGTCGGGCTTCAGCCAGATGCGGAGGGCGTAGGTGTTACCGAGTGACATCACATCGCCCACGCCGGTGATACGCATGAGGCGGGGCCGCACGTTGATGTCGATGTAGTTGGAGATGAAGTCGGCATCGTACTTGCCGTCGGTGCTTTTCAGTGCACCGATGTGAAGGATGTTGTTCTGCTGCTTCATCACTTGCACGCCCACTTTTGTCACCTCGGAGGGCAGCAGTGCCGTGGCGCGGCTGACGCGGTTCTGCACGTTCACAGCGGCGAGGTCGGGGTCGGTGCCCTGCTCGAAATAGACCTGGATGGACACTTCGCCCGTGGACGAAGCCGAGCTGGTGATGTAGGTCATGCCGGGCACGCCGTTGATGTTTTCCTCCAACGGCTGCACCACCGACTTCATGATGGTGTTTGCATCGGCGCCGGTGTAGGATGTGGACACACGCACGGTCGGAGGAGCGATGTCAGGATACTGCTCAATGGGCAGCGTGGTGATGCAGATGAATCCTATCAGAGTGATGACAACCGCGATTGCGCAGGCCATCACGTGTCTTTTGATGAAAATATTTTCCTTCATGGCTTATTTCTTGTTTTGCGTTGTCGCTGGGAACAGCACTTTTTCGCCATCCTGCACGTTGTTTGCCCCAACGGTCACAATCTTGTCGCCGACGTTCAGCCCGCTGGTCACGATGAAGTCTTTTCCGTTGCCGACATCCACTGTCGTTACTGCGACGGCGGAGGCGGTACTGTCTTCTTTTACTTTGTAAACCAATGACTTGTCTTGTAAACGCACTACAGCGATCTGCGGAATCACCATCACGTCCTTATTGTCGTCGGGCAGGATGATGGTGCCCTGGATGCCGCTATAGAGCAGACCCTCGGGGTTGGGGAAGGTGGCTTTGCAGGCGATGGTACCGGTGGCGGCGTTCACCACACCGGTGGCGCTGGCAATGCGCCCTTTGTGCGTGTATTCCGTGCCGTTCTTCATCACAAATGTCACATCGGGGTATAACTTCAAAGCATCTTCCATTGTTCCCTCGTAACCTGCGGCAAAGGCCATCTCCAATATCGACTCGGGAATTGAGAATTCGGCATCCATCAAGGTGTTGCCGCTGACGATGGTAAGATGGGTGCCGGGATTCACTTGAAGTCCTTCGGAAACGGGAATCTCGCCGATGATGCCGTCCACGGGGGAGGTGATGGTGCAGAAACCGAGGTTCACTTGGGCGCGGCTTACGGCGGCCTGCGCCTGGCTCACGGCGGCTTGCGCCTGCTTGTACGAGTTCTCCGAATTGTCCAGCATGTAACGGCTTACGATTTTCTTTTCAAACAGGTTCTTGTTTGATTCGTACTCCAGTTTCGCGCTGTTTGCCGAAGCCTCGGCAGCCAATAGGTTCGCCTGTGCCGCCTCAAGCTCCAGCTGTGCATTGCGCGAGTCGATGACGAACAGTGTCGCGCCTTTCTTCACCTGCTGACCTTCACTCACGCAGATTTTCATCAACTGTCCGCTTACCTGCGGCGAGATATTCACATCCGCCTGTCCCTTCAGCTTGGCACTGAATTTGATAGGCACCGTGATGTCTTGTTTTTCTACTGTCATCGTCTCGTACGATGATTTTGTTTCTTGGGGGATATCTACCCCGCAAGATACCAGCCCAACCACGAGGCCGAGCAGGCACGCCCATTTCATCGGTTGCATTTTCATATCAGTTTATTAATAGTTTATGTTGTTTGCAGACATGTATATATTCACCCTGATTCAGGACAAAATAATTTGCAAAAATACATCTTTTTTTGCAAACAGGAGTGAAAATTTACAGCTGCATCAGCGCGTCGATGGCGCCCTTGTGCCCCTGCTTGGCGGCGCGGCTCCACCACTTGGCGGCTTCGTGCTCCGACTTGGTGACGGCGTAACCGTGGTAGTAGCATACACCGAGGTTGTATTGTGCATCGGCGAACCCCTTGTCGGCGGCCTTGCGGAAGTATTTCACGGCGTTGGAGTAGGAGAGGTTCACCCCCTGCCCCTTGCTGTAGCAAACGCCGAGGTTGTATTCGGCCATCGTGTTGCCTTTGTCGGCGGCACGCTTGTACCACTTCACGGCTTCTGTGTATGACTGCGCTACGCCGTGCCCGCTGTCGTAGCACATCCCGAGGTTGTTCTGTGCATCGGAAAGACCCTGTTCGGCGGCGGCGCGGTACCACTTCACGGCATCGGTGAAGGAGGTGTCGGTGCCCTCGCCGTTTTCGTAACAGAGCCCGAGGTTGAACTGCGCCATGGCGTACCCCTGCTTGGCCGCGGCGGTGTACCATTTGAAAGCCTCCTCGTACGACTTTTCCACGGTTTCGCCCTTGTGGTAGCATGCCGCGAGGTTGGTCTGTCCCTTGGCGCTGCCGCCCTCCGCCGCTTTCTTGAACCACTTCAGGGCTTCCTCAAAATCCTGCTGGATGCCTTCGCCTTGGAAGTAGCAGTAACCCAACTGGTTCTGCGCCTCGGCGTTTCCTTTTTCCGCCGCCTGCTGGTACCATTTCACCGCCATGGCGTGGTTGCGGGCCACCCCGTTCTTCCCTTCGTAATAGTTGTCGCCCTTGGCCAGCATCTCCTCCGCCGTCATCTGCCCGAAAAGGGAGAAAGCGGAAAACAGGGGAAAAAGGAGCAGGATTATTTTTGTTTTCACAGACTCAAAATTGAGGCGACAAAAGTACGCAAATTTTGAAAATTTGATAAACTTTATATTCTTGATGAACTTGACAAACTTTGTTGTATGTTTGCGCCGTTTTTTTTCAAGGGGAAATGAATACGGAATCCTTAGGAAAATCAGAGAAAAAGTCGCTTTTCAAGGCGTGGCGTTTGCTGAAAACGCGGTCGAAAATCTACCAGATTTTCATCCATCTGTTCGCTTGTGTCGGTTTGGCGATGGTGGCGGCGTGGGGCCTCTATAAAGTCGGCATCACCAACAACGCCGGCGGCATCGACAAGAACAACCGCTATCTGGCTGATTACCAGCAGCGGGAAACGGTGCTGGATTCATCCGCTTTCTTTGCCGAAAGGATGGAGAACTACCTCAACCTCGCCGTGCTCAGCAAATCGTATCCGTTGAACGCGCACCTGATTTACGAGGCCAGCCGTCACAGCGACGACCCGCAGTGCGTGAACCGCATGGTCTATGCTGCCAACATGTACCTTAAGGATGACTCCATCGGGCAGCAGTACCGCCTGATTCTCGACGATGTGATGGCGGCCTACCGCAAGCACCCGCAGTCGCTCACGCCCGACAACCTCATCCCGTGGATGAACGACTCCGGCTGGCTAGTGCTGAAACGGGCCATCCTCCGCGACGAGAAGGCCATCAAGCAGGCAGCCGAACTCACCGGCGTGGACCCGCGCCTCATCGTGGCCTGCACCGTCGGCGAACAGATCCGCCTCTTCAATTCCAAGCGGGAGGATGTGAAACGCTACCTTGGTCCCGCCGTCATGAGCGTGCAATCCACCTTCTCCTTCGGAGTCAACGGCATCAAGGACTTCACCGCCGCCAAGGTCGAACGCAACCTGAAGGACTCCACCTCCGTCTTCTACATGGGCAAGGAGTACGAAAACATTCTGGATTACGACACCACCGAAGTGGAAGACATCGAGCTGGCTCGTTTCAACCGCTTGGTGGATTATCGCAACCATCTCTATTCGTACATCTATACAGGGTGTATCCTGCACCAGACGATGTTGCAGTGGGAACGTGCCGGCTACAGCATCGCCGACCGCCCCGACATCCTGTGTACCCTTTTCAACCTCGGTTTCGCCGCCTCCAAACCCAGCGCGGAACCTCGCTGCGGCGGCTCGCACGTGTCGGTCAACGGCATCACCTACACCTTCGGTGTCCTCGGCAACGATTTCTTCTATTCCGGTGAATTGGCCGATGTCTTCCCGGTGCATTCGAAATTGTTCCGGGAATAATGTGACAGGATTATAAATAATGTAGAGACGTCATAATATGGCGTCTCTACAAAAGGTTACATATAATTTATATCGTTTTGTTGTAGAGACGTGGTGCACCGCGTCTCTACAGGTACATGATTTCATGTCATTCTCCGAAATTTTCCGAAATTCACACTTCGTCCCGGCACCACCTTCAAAAACCTGTTTTCTGACAAATTTGCAGGTTCTCGACCCAAACCTTGTCACTTTCTGCCGGGAATCCGCATCTTTTTAATTCCTTGTTTTTCAGAAAAATAGCAGAAAACGGCACTTGAAAATGCATTTCAAGCGCCGTATCTTTGCGGACAGTTTCTGTTTTAATTCACTCAAAAAATCATATCATGGAAGATGAAAAAATCGAAAGTGCCCGCATCGAGAGCGCAACCATCAACCTGTTAACCGACTTCGGTTTCAAGCGTATTTTCGGTACGGAGGAACATAAGAATAACCTCATCCGGTTCCTGAACGCATTTCTGAAGGAATATATAGGCACTATCAAGGATATAGACTACAAACCGACGGAACAGCTCGGGCTCTTGGAGAAGGAAAAACGGCTGATCTACAACGTGTTCTGCAGCACAAAAAAGGACGACAGGATCATCGTGGAGATGCAGAAGGCAAGTCAGGAATTCATCCGTGACAGGGTCATCGCGTACTCGGCGCGCAGCATCAGCAACTCGCTGAAAAAGGGCGACCGAAAGTACAACTTCCCGAAAGTCATCTCCATCATCCTTGTCGATTTCGAACTGCCGGACCTGAAGGGCAGTGACCGGTTCATGCAGCGGGTGACATTGCGGGACGACGAAAACCAAAAATTTTCTGAAAAAGTGGCGTTTGTTCTGATAGATTTGACTAAATTTGCCGCCCAAACGGATTTCGGGCAGCTCCCCGGCGCAAGAGAGAAATGGTGCTACGCAATCAAGAACATGTGGCGGATGTCGGATAGAGACATCCCCGTTGCGGACACCACATTCCGGGAGTTGTACGATGAGTGCAAACTGTCAAAACTGAGCGACATGGAAAAAGAAGAGTATGAAAAAAGCATTTTGGAGTACGACGATGTGAAAGACGCGATCGAGTACAACCGCAGGCTGGCACATGATGAAGGGAGAGAGGAAGGCAGAGCGGAAGGTATTGAAGAGGCACGCCGCCTCCTTGTCCGGAACATGCTCGCCAAAGATCTTGCCCCAGCCATGATTTCGGAAATTTCCGGCCTCACCGAGGAAGAGGTTCTTGCGCTGGCGCAGGAATAATTTCACCGTCCTATCATTCCGCCGACCATCTTTCGTTTGTAGAGACGCGATGAATCGCGTCTCTACAGGTGATTTTATTCCACCTTCACGATGTGGTAATTCTTCTTGCCCTTCTGCAGCAGGATGTATTTCCCGTTGATGAGGCAGTCGGCGTTGGCGACGAAGGTCTCGTTCACCTTTGTCTTGTTGACGGATATGCCGTTGCCTTTCAGCTCGCGGCGGGCGTCACCCTTGGAATTGAGCATGTGGGTGACTTCCGACAGGAGGTCGATGACGGGAATGCCCGCGGTGACGGCTTCGCGGCTGACGGTGGTCTGGGCGACGCCTTCAAATACCGACAGGAACATGCTTTCCGACAGGGCGGCCAGCTCTTCGGCGGTGCCTTTGCCGAACAGGATTTCGGAGGCGCTGACGGCCGCGTTGTAGTCGGCTTCGGAGTGGACGCGGATGGTGAGGTCCTTGGCGAGGGCTTTCTGGAGGATGCGCAAGTGCGGCGCGGCCTCGTGTTCCTTCTCCATCGCCTCGATCTCTTCCTTGCTGTATAAGGTGAAGATGCGGATGTACTTCTTGCTGTCCTCGTCGCTGCAGTTGAGCCAGAACTGGTAGAAGGTGTAGGGCGAGGTGCGCACGGGATCGAGCCAGATGTTGCCCTTTTCGGTCTTGCCGAACTTGCCGCCGTCGGCCTTGGTGATGAGCGGGCAGGTGAGGGCGAAGGCCTCGCCGTTGGTCTTGCGGCGGATCAGCTCCGTTCCCGTGGTGATGTTGCCCCACTGGTCGGAACCGCCCATCTGCAACTTGCAGTTGTAGTTCTGGTTGAGGAACAGGAAGTCGTAGCCCTGCACCAGCTGGTACGAGAACTCGGTGAACGACATGCCGTCGCCTTCGCCGTTGAACCGTTTCTTGACGGAATCCTTGGCCATCATGTAGTTGACGGTGATGTGCTTGCCGATGTCGCGGATGAAGTCGAGGAAGGAGAACTTGCTCATCCAGTCGTAGTTGTTGACGAGGATGGCGGCGTTGGGGGCGGTGCTGTCGAAGTCGAGGAACTTGCAGAGCTGCTTGCGGATGCACTCCTGGTTGTGACGGAGGGTGTCGGAGTCGAGGAGGTTGCGTTCCTGCGATTTGCCGGAGGGGTCGCCGATCATGCCGGTGGCGCCGCCGAGCAGCACGATGGGGCGGTGGCCGCACTCCTGCAAGTGCTTGAGCATCATCACACCCACGAGGTGCCCGATATGGAGGGAGTCGGCGGTCGGGTCAATGCCGACATAAGCCGTAGTCATTTCTTTCTGGAGTTGTTCCTCAGTGCCGGGCATCATGTCGTGAATCATCCCGCGCCATTTCAATTCTTCAGTAAAATTCATTGTATTAAATAGTTATATTATTAATCTTGTTTTCTTTTCGCTTTTTCTCTTGGCCAATAGACGGTTTTCCCAAGCATGGAAAAGCCCCAGTAGCCGCGTACCTTGAGCCGGCCGTCGGGCTCGAAACTCATATAGGTTTTGTAGGTTCCCTTCTTTCCCGGGTAGGTGAGCACGCCGTCCTGCCACTCTTTTTTCTCGGCATTGTACTTCAACCCTTTCAAAAAGACGTATTCCAAAAATTTCTTCTTTTCGGGGTTGCTTACCCATGTCACTTTCCCTTCGTAGGTGCCGTCAGCGGCTTTGTAGATGTAGTTCTGCGAACCCTCTTTCGAGAACGGGTCCACGCTGTAGTAGTAGCCCACGATGTCGTCCGCCTTTTGCGCAAAGCAACTGACGGTGCAAGCCAACAGAAGCAGGCACAGCAGGGTCTTGAGTATAAAGGGGATATGGTTCATCGGTGCATTTTGAAAAAGCGGCGGCAAAAGTACGATTTTTTTGTCAATAGCGAAACGGGGGGAAAGCGTCATCCAGATGCCGTTACGATATCCAAGTCGGCTGTGCGGCCACAATAAACCATTTTCCGCTGCGCTTCTTTAAAAGCGCCTCGCCTCCTATGTTGCCGAAGCCGAACATTACCACGGCGCGGTTCATTTTTTGGTTAAAGACAATGCTCTCCACCGTGGGGTAAGTTTCATACAGCCATGGACTGTCGAAGTGGGGACGGTCAATCAGTGCCGCCTTCTTCAGGAAGTTGACGAGCATCTCTGTTAAAACCGACTCTTGTTCCCAAATTAAACTAAAATATTCATCAAAATCTTGTGTGGAATCGGATTGCGCTTTAGAATAGAAGTCGAAATCTGCACTTCTTTCATTGATATAGAAGTCCAGAAGTTTGCTGTAATCAGTTGTAAGATAGACGATTTTCTTGTTTTCAAAATTTACGGGCGGGCGAAATTCCACCGCAGAGTCAAGCGTGGTGGTGGGGAGAGTGGTTTCGTAGGGGAAACCTTTTTTGGGGATTTTTTTCGTTTGCGAAATCTTCCAAAGGGATCCTTGAACAATGAAATAGGGCACGTCGCGGTAAGTTTCTGAAAAACCAGGGAAGCCCAAATTTCCTGTTTGCAGCGGTTGGTACACGGCAGCGAAAACCTTGTGTGCCTCCGCCACATACGGGTTGGCGGCCTCTTGTTCATTGGATTTCACCTCGTCCGCCCAGTTGTCGAAAAACTCAAGCAGCTTTTCGTCGGATTGCTCATGGAAGGCGGTACGCAATAATGCTGCCTGCTGTGCGCTCTGCCCGGCGGCAAGCAGTCCAGCGGCAACAAACAATATTGTGATAAAACACTTTCTCATAAATTCTCAATTTTCAGTTTTCAATTTCTGAAACGCCAGCCGTTCGTCGCCGTTGGCGAGGAGGATGATGCCGCAGTAGGAGAAGCCGTGTTTAAGGATGTTATGCTGCATGATGCGGTTGTCGCGGTGGGTGTCGATGCGGATGTTGCGGTCGCGGGCGAAGGCAAACTCTAGGATAGTGTGGAAGATGCCGTGCGTTTCCGGAAAGCTGGCAATGCGGTGGATGACGTGGTAGGGCTGGCTGTCGTCGATCCACTGCCCGTGGTAGATGGTGCCGTAGGTGGGCTCGGGCGAGGGCAGGAAGGCGAAGTAGGCCACGATGCGGCCGTTGTCTTCCATCACGAAGGCGCCGTCTCGCTCCACGTCTGCCTGCACCGCCTCCAGCGACGGGTAACCGTTGACCCATTGCTTCGTATTGCCGTCGGCCACCATGATACCCTTGGCGGCTTCGAAAACCTCAAGGATTCTCTCAGCATCTTGCGGCAGTCTTGCGGGGCGGATAGGGAGGAGGGGAGGCATAGGGCTGATGAAGATGTAATTCACTATTCGTTTTTGCTTAACAAACTGATTAAAGCGGCGATACCAGCAACTACAGCTACTCCGATTAAGGCATCGGATAAAGTGTCATTATTATCTTTTTTCTTTTTATGGGTACTAGCAACTGGCTTATTTATTTTGAACAATCTATCTATGGCGTCCTGTGGATTGGAACGATTAAACCTGATAAATGATAGACTTTCCGGATCTTCAACTTTAACGCCGTTTTCAACCACAAGCACATACGGGACACAATTTCTTTGTGCTGTTTTCCATTCTTTTATTACATAATCGATGCTATCACTGTTGTTGGTAATTATTCCAATAAAAATATCAGCATTAGCAATTCTCAAATCCGAATCACCCCATTGTGTTGAAACAGACACCTCATAATTGTTCCTTCGCAGGTGTTCTAACAATAAGGTTATCAGATGTAAATTGCGATCTTCTATAGAATATGAAACAAATGCTCTTTTCATTATTTATTTCTCCTTTCTTCAAATTCACTCGTAATCTGATTGAATCTTTGCTCATCATTATTTTGGATAAAGTATTTGTTGTAATAAGATGGGAAAAATGCTTTTAGTAAAGATTTGAATTCTACACATTTATGCCAAAACTGATGACCATTCCAAACCACATAACGATTTGTCCCATTTTTGTTTAAACCACTCAGCCTCCGTTTTAAAGAAGATGAAGCATCTTGCTTACAAACAAGTAAATATCCAATCGCGTTATGTTGTTTCAAAATCATTTCAATGTTTTTTCCATCTATATCTCGTTCTCCAATATTTTTATTATGGCATTTGCATTCAACCACCCACCTGTTGGAGTGACTATCTATAACATCTTCATAAAAGAATTCTACCAAAATGTCACAACAGTCATCTGGACCAATACCACTATCTTCAACATGAATATCTGATATGGAATAACCATTGTTTTCTTTTTTTAGACAGCGGAAATACTCAGCAACAATGCGCTGAAAAGCATGGCCATCTGTTATTCCATCCAATGGGGTTGATATTTTTTGTGATTTTTTCGCCATTTTAATTCAAGATACAAATAAAAAATCACCGTTTATTTTGTTCCAACTGCAATCGCAGGTCATTAAGTTTTACGCCTTTATAAGTAAACCACAGCGTGCCCTGTACGGGATGGTCAAAGCCCTTAATCTGTTGAGCAAGCGCAGACAGAGATGTCGTTTGCCCATCATATTCGATATGCCTGTCGTCAATTACTTTCGCTTGGATCGTCGCATTCTCCACAAACTGTACCATTTCCCCTGCTTTTATGCCACATTGTGAGAAACGGAACGGACCACGCCGCGCATTCTCCTGCACTTCGTTGGCAATTTGCTCATCCAGCACTTCGTGTCCTTCTGGTGTCAATCGTTTGAGACAATCTGTTGTACCGCTTATCTTGGCGATACTCTCCAGAATAGAGTATGCATCCTCCGCTGACATCGCATAAAACTCCTTGACGCGCTTCTTCCCATCGAATGTTTCAATGGTTCGCAAATCAGGATTGAGGTTGTCAATCAATTTGTGCAGCTCCATATCGGTCAGTTCGCTTTTCACCTCATAGATGGCATAAACACGGAACGCAAAAGGGATGGTCTCACTCCGATTAAGTTGTTTGAGACGTTTCTCTATGTCGTGTGCATAACCTATCTTTACATAATCCTTGAACGACGGATTTGTGAGAATGTAAATAACGCCTTGGTGATTTTGCTTGGTCATTTTATATGTTTTCGTTTATTTCAGAATATTGTTTGTTTAAATATGTCAAAATCTGTTCTGCGCATATATGTTATATTTTATTGTACTCCTCTATTAGGTAATTAACTCCAGACAACAACTCATTATTCATTGCTTTTAAAGACTGAATATTGATCTCAAATTGTTCTGGGAATCTTTTAAACTCTCTTGCCATTCTTTTTAAACCCTCTGGACATAAACAAGAGGGATTATGATTCATCTCCAAGCCGCCTAACGAAGGATAAACGATATTGAATAATGGTTCTTTAACTTGTATTCCGAATATTTTTTCTACAGCATCGTTTGTTAATTGAATAAAATACGGAATGCGGACAACCGTATATCCATTTCGCTGATAAATGAGGGTGTTCTTATCATCCTTAATAATATTTAAAGGATTCGTATAGTGTGGCAATCCGTCAAATTCAACGATTAATTCTAAACTATCACTTCTATAATCGGGCCGAATTTTATGATTTTCACCATCTTTGTGAATTCCAAATGCTTTATCATGAATCCAATCATTAGTATCGGGAAAGATAACTGCTAAATACTCATCTAACCCCGTCCGATGCATACTAGTTAATGGATCTTTGCCAGCCGTTTTACTCGAATGTTCTCTTAAAAAGCCCCATTTTTCTTTGGCGATATCGTTTTTCATAGTTTCCGTATTTCTTCAATTAAATCAAATATGGGTTTGAATCCCTCAAATTCTGACATTTCAAACGATTTTGCTTGTTCCGCCAATAATGTTTTTGCTTTATTCTTTAAATCATCTGCAATTATATCAATAGAGAGCCCTACAAAATGTCCTTCTTTTTCTGCCATGGCTTGTTTAAACGCCTCTTGATATTTCTCCGGTTCGTAGCAATTCTCTATGGTAAAAGCATGATCTCCAAACTCGGTTTTCTTAGGTAATAGGACTGCATAAAACGAATGTGAGGGTTGACCATCTCCATATTTTACATGCTTAATCTTCGGATTAGAAGTCTCTTTTTCAAAACCGCTTTTGGTATCTTTAATACCTGCATCATCATTGTCAAAAATACCGATAAACTTCTTATTCCACTGGATTTCCGAGCACGAAAGACCTATAAGTACTTCTCGTATATGATCAGAACCATTCATTGCAAACACGTCAAAGTCTAAATTTGGAAAGTTTATTTTAAGGTGTTTGAATGCTTCTTCGATGTGAATCTTATCTGTTTTCCCTTCCACCAGCAATGTAATTGATTTGGTCGATGATAAAAATATATTTTGTTCTTGGATATTCCACAGCCCGTTGGTCAATTGCGCAACAAGTTTTGCTTTATCCCCATCAATTTTTGATGCATATCCGTTACTGTCTAAACATAAACCTTCAATATGTTTGTCTTCGAACTTTATGGCTAATGTTGGTGAGTGCGTTACAAGCACTTTCTCACGATTAGGATACTTATCAAGCAAATCCTTTAACTCTGCTTTTCTGCAAATATGTATATGTGCATCTGGCTCATCAAAAAGTAACAATGAGTTTTCGTCAGCAATAGTCTCAAGGATTACTTTCATCAGAAGATACTTTTTCTCACCTTCGCTTAACTCGGAACTATTTATTATGTCGCCATTATTAAGCTCTAATTTCAATTCAATGCCTGTAATAATCTTATCTTCTTTGGGCATCGTGGCAGCATATAAAGTTTTAAACAACTCTCTTTCATGTGACAAATAAGACAGTTTGTTTTTAAACTCTTTCAAAGACAACGATACCTTGTCTGCTGACAGAATAGGATTCCCTTCCACATTATTCAGTGTCTTCACCATCTGTATGACAGAATTTTCATTCCATTCTTTTATTATTTTTGCATTATAATAAAAAGTAATCTCTACAATATTTTTTATTTTTAGTGTATTGTTGCAAAATTTCCGAACATCATCAAATACATCAAAATCATAGGAAAACAACGTCAACAATGAAATTTCAATATTGTACCGATTAATATAAATCATCGGCAAGTCAGGAATCGAAGTGGATTTCTTAATAGTAGAAATGTAATTTTTATAATACGGCCAATAATAATTCTCCCAGAGGCGTTGGCTTTCGCCGCTATAACAAGCTATGACATTCTTCGGGAGATATTCTTTATGACTACTAAATTCTGTTTTATTGAGTTTTTTACCGTTTATAATGAATGAATATACAGAACCATTTAGAGTTATTTCTACTAAATTGTTATTGATTCTATACTTAATTATATAATTGAAGTTTGGTTTGTGCAATCTGTTTAGATAGAGACCAGCAAAGATAGATGACAGAGCCTCCAATATATTGCTTTTCCCACAACCATTATTACCAATAAGTACGGTAATCCCATCCTTGTCTGAGAAATCCAACTCTAAACTTTTTATGTTTTTGAAATCCTCTATCTTAATATATTGCAATCTAAAATTGTTAGTTTCCATAATCATTCAAATATCTCTTTCTCAAATTCCACCAACGCTTCTTTCCGTAAAGTCTCTGATTGCTGTTTCAATTCTATGACTTGTAACTTTTGCCTGTTAATATGTTCAACAATAGCATTTTGGACCTTAAGTGGAGGAAGCGGGATTAGGACTTTTTTCAAATCCGATGCTGTTATAGCTGGATATAACGCACCGGACATAAATAATTCAAACTGAGCTATTGCAATAGTAGATTTTAAATATTCGTGCAAAAAAGAAAGGTTGTATGCTTCACTTGGTGCAATGACTTGAAAACCAGAAGAACAAACACAATCATTATATTTGTCACTGACTACAGCAAATTTTTTCAAATATGGACGAGTAGTACCAATAATTAAATCTCCAGTTGCTATTTTTTGGGTTGCTCTACTTGGAGCCTTTGATGTGGATAATTCTTCAGCGGACACAATACCAATCAATGAATCAACGGCGCCTATTTCAACATAGCGAAATTTGCTTTCTTTTTTGTCCCAATTTCTTCTGATAAAATCATATTTAGTTCCAATCTCAACTAGTGAATATGGCGATTGTTTCAGTTTGGTGAAAATTGCAAGCTCGCCGTTGTAACAATCCCATCTCTCAATGTCCTTATACCTTATAAATTTCAAATATTTGTATTCCTTTTTTATCTCTCCTGTCCAGTGGTGTGATGCTGGCATATCTGAGCCTTGTTTCTGGCTGGCATTATATTCAACTTGCGGCTCACTTGCAATGGACATTGAAGGTTCTGACATCGGGTAATCTTTATGCTGTATTCCTAATTCTGACAGCAAGTAATCTTCAATATTATGCTCTACCTGTTTTGCTTGGTCTTCTAATGTTGCAGCTTCTTGAATCTTATGTTCATATGCACTGACGATAACTTTTTGCTTCGATAATGAAGGAAGTGGTATCTGTTGTGATAGAAATAAATTTATATCTATTCGTTGACGGTTAGTCGTTCCTCGGCTACAACTTTGAGCGAATTGAGCGAATTTTTTAGTGGAAGCAATTAAAGCAAGATATGCAGGAAAAATCTTGGTTGTATTAACATCAAACAACGGGAAGTCAGCAGTGACGACAGCCCCGTCTAAATCTTTTGTGATGATTCCAAATGCACCGTTTCGAGCATCTATCTTCGACATTATGAATTGTCCATCAGATGCAATATATTGTTTCTTTGTCCCAATATCTTTTCCCCATTTTATCCCACGTAAAACTGCTCCACCGCCGTTAGTCTTGAGAGTAATCTGCTTATATTGAATGTCATCCTTTATTTCTGTTGGACACTGGCATTTATCAATAATTTCACCAATAGATACAATTGAATACTTGTCAGTATATCCCATGTCTTTGCCTAAGAGGTGACTGACACTCCAATTCTCCAAATCCCTGAAAAGAACAAACTTTAAATATGTATAAACATTGTTCTGCATAGTTGCTTATTTCCTAAGTCCATAAAACACTTCTGGTTCCGACACAATGCTGTCTGCCATTCGGATTCGAAATATGTTTCCGTCATCACTCAAATCATACTTTATTGATTTTATAGGCACATTCCATAATCTCATTTCCTTACGGTATGGTGTGAATTCTTCAGCAAGCGGTATAAGCTCGTTTTCAATAGCTGCACCAGTAGTGCTTATGCCCGCTTTTTTCACCTCGGCAATAGGGATTTCGTAATCAAATTTTTCTTTTATTATGTTTCTGATTTCAGCGTTTTTTTGTTCGTTTATCTTTTTCTTCTTTGTATTCAACTCGTTCTTTTTTTCTTTTGACAATGCATCTTTCCCTCGTTTTGCGAGTTGTATTTCTATGTCTGAAAGCTCGTTGGAATACTTCACGTCAACAGTATTTATCGCGTAAGTTTTAATGTTTTCATATTCCTTTTCTTCGTTCTCAGTGTATTTCCTAAAAAACAGAAGACTTGGCTTTACTGTTGCGCCAGAAGCCATGAAAACATCTTGAGGAATTGACACAATAAGCAAAATTTTTGCCTTGCTTTCTACAAATTCGCGCACCTTTTGAAGATTAGAATTGTTCAAAACTCCTTCTGGCAAAACGATTCCCATTCTACCTCCTGGTTTCAAAAGATTAAGACAACGCTCAATGAACAGCACTTCGGTTAATCCATTGTCAATTTTATAAAGACTCAATAATGACTTGCCAACATTGTCATTAACTTGCCTTAAGGCTTCTTCGTATGCCTCACCATATCGCTCTATATACGCATTGATTTTGTCTTGGTCAGTAAATTTATCAGCATCAGATATTTTCAGATCTTTTTCAACCCTTGATCCAAATGGCGGATTGGTCAGAATTACATCAAACCTGTTTTCAAAAATGCCGTTCACATTTAAAAGTCCATCATGATGATGAACGCCACCATGACCATCTCCATGCATAATCATATTCATTTTGGCTGTGCGAGCCATACGGGGATTGGCATCTGTACCATAAATACAATCGAATGATAGAGAGCGAAGACGGCCTTTTTCATTGTTAATGTTAAGCTCTTCATTTAGGTGCGAAAAGGCTTCCGAAACTTTTTCTTCAATCTGTTGCTTCTTCTGTTCCGGAAGGCCATCGAAGTCTTCTGCGTAATACTGTTGTTTGATGGCTTCTTTTTGTCCCTCAATATCTTTTTCAATATGCTCACGAACATATTCAAAAGCCTTAATCAGGAAACCACCACTGCCACAACAGGGATCACAAACATATTCACCTTCTTGTGGGTCAAGAATCGAAACCATGAAATCAACAATTGTTCGAGGTGTAAAGAACTGTCCAAGTTCACCACGAAATGTTTTCCCCAAGAACTGTTCAAACGCAATACCTTTAACATCATCGGATGTTGTTGAAAGATTGTATATCTCTAATTCTTTGACTATCTGTTCAAAACTATTTTCTCGAATCTCAATTTTGGCATTGTCATCAAAAAGATGGTCATTGGCAAATTGTTGCTTTGTTTGAGAAAACAAGAACTGGTAAAAATCTTCCCCTCCTTTGGGCTTATATCTTTCGTAGCTTTCTTTGTCTTTTTTGAAAGTGTCCAATGAAAATATTTGATTCCCAGTATTATCACGTTCAAACCTAATCTTGATAAACAGAATTTTGCTTATTTCATCAAAAGCGGCTTCGGGAGATAGCTTATCATTGTTTCGAATGATGTTGTGGCATTTGAAAAGAAGGCGGGAAAATTCATCACGGGAAAAAGATTTCGTTTGTTTTAATAACTTGTCAATTTCTTTTTGATTATTTGCTTTTGTTACGTCAGGAATGTCAATGATTTCTTCAAGTCTTTTAGGTAACTCGCCTTTTACCACCTTGAAAATTCGAGTTTCCTTAAGATTGGTCGTGACAAAAAAATCCGCGCCTGCCCATGACGCATAATTATAACCTTGGAAATAATCTGCTTCACGGATTGTAATCGCTTCAGCTTTACATTCCACAACGATAATTGGACTTTTACTATTTCCTTTGTCTTCTTTATTTCTCCATACTACGATATCAGCGCGAGCAGCACCTTGTCCACGATGAGAATTGTTGACTTTCAACTCTTGATCCATTTGGTCGAGAGAATACCTATAACTATCCACCAAACGGCAGATATATTTTTGGCGCACCTCTTCTTCGGGTTTGGCTACCAACCATTTTGCCTTAAGAGGCGCAAAAATCTTGTTGTCTTCAATCTGTATTTCCATAAATATCTATTGTTTACTAGCAAATACATCCCCTCTCATCTTCCGTATAGCATCCCCAAAATGTGGCAGTAAATGTTTTTTCATTAAAATGCTATCAGCCCGCAAAGATACGACTTCTTTGTCAGAATACGGGAACCAAAGATTGAATTTTTACAAATATTTTTGAAGCGCTGTCATGAGTTGTGAAAGAAGGAATACTTGTTCCCTTCTTCCCAATTGTGCCATTTGAAACGGCACAAAATAAGTGCTATAAAATTGTGCCAATTCGATTGGCACGAATGTTAGTAGTATTTTCTTCTCATCTCCTCAGATGCACATCATCACTGCTCCACTGCTTCGTGTTGCCGTCGGCCACCATGATGCCCTTGGCGGCTTCGAAAACCTCAAGGATTCTCTCAGCATCTTGCGGCAAACGTGCGGGGCGGATGGGGAGGAGGGGAGGCATTTTTCCCTGCTGCTGCTTATATTCTGTCGTTTGAGAGTCCATGGTGACTGCTAATCAGCCCGCAAAGATACAACTTCTTTACCAGGATACGGAATCAGATAAACTAATTTTTTACAAATTATTACAAGACATTAATGGCAAATTCTGATGATGTTGCAGTTCAACCAATTTGTCGATCGCGGACCCTGTGGAATGGTTTGGTGCCTTGTGCCTACGCTCCGCACAGCACCCGCAGCACCTCCATGTTCTTGCCCCGGTGGGCGCGGTTGCAGTAATTGCTGAGGAATACCACAAAGATGTCCTCGTTGGGGTAATAGAGCATCACATGGTGGAAGCCGCGCCAGAGGCCGCCGTGATAGACCAGCATCCCGTACGACGGGTTGTCCTCCAAATGAAAGCCGTACCCGTACAGGTCTTCGGGGAATTTGCCGTTCTTAAGGACGTTTTCCGGCAGAATAGCCGCCTCCACCCACTCTTCGGGAACGATCTTGTAGTCATCGAACAGCGCCTTCTTCCACAGGAACAGGTCGTTCACGTTGGAGTATAGCCCTTTGTCGCCGATGGAACCGTCGAGGTAGTAGAGCGGCAGCGGCGCACCGTTGCTGTAGTGGCCGCTGGCGATACTGCACTCGGGGTGCTTGCTCCGCTGAGCCACGTAGAACGAGTGGGTCATGCCGGCAGGTTTGAAAATGTTGGCGGCCATGTAGTTCTCGAACGACATCCCCGACACCTTCTTCACGATGGCGGCCAGCAGCATATAGTTCGTGTTGGTGTACTTGTACTGAGTGCCTGTGCGGAAAATCAGACCGAGCTTGCGGCGGGCGAGAACACGCACCACATCGTCGTTGCAGATGAGATTGTCGCTGTCGCCGAACGTGGACTTTCCCCAGTCGAAATACTCGGGGAGCCCGGAGGTGTGGGTGAGCAGATGGCGCACCGTCACGCCCGAGTAGGGGAGTTCCGGAAAGAACTTGGTGACGGGGTCGGAAAGTTCAAGCTGCCCCTTGCTGGCAAGCTGCAGGATGGCCATCGCCGTGAACTGCTTCGAAACGGACGCCAGCTCGAAGCAGGTGGTGTCGGAAATGCGCTGGTCGGCCCGCTTGACGTTCAGTTTTTTGTACCCGGAGGAGCGTTTCAAAATAACCTCCTTGCCTTTCGCCACCAGCATGGAACCGTTGAGACGGGTACACATATCATCGGCAAACTGCTTCAACGACTGTTGTTTATAGGTGGCGTTCGCTTCCTCAAAAAGAGCGTTTAATTCGCTTGTTGTTAATGTTTTAAGGGGTTTTGCGGGCTTGTATTTGGGGTAAACGACTGCGTACGCACAAACAAATGGCAACACCAGCAAGGTGAAGGCAATAAATTTTTTCATTCAAGATATCAAGATAAGGTTAATGGGATGGCAAAAGTAGCACTAATTTTTGTACTTTTGCCCGCTTTTGAGCAAACAAGTGAATTTTATTGAAATATTTTTATAAACAATTAAAAATCAATTTATTATGGCATTCAATCTTAGAAACAGAAACTTCTTGAAACTGTTAGATTTCACCCCCCGCGAAATCCAATACCTGCTTGACCTCGCCGCCGACCTGAAAAAGGCCAAATACAACGGCACGGAACAGCCCCGCATGAAAGGCAAGAACATTGCTTTGATTTTCGAGAAGACCTCCACCCGCACCCGCTGCGCTTTCGAGGTGGCCGCTTACGACCAGGGTGCCCATGTCACCTACCTCGGACCCTCCGGCTCCCAGATCGGCATCAAGGAATCCATGGCTGACACCGCCCGCGTGCTCGGTCGCATGTTCGACGGCATCGAATACCGCGGATTCACCCAGGCCACCGTTGAGGAACTGGCCAAACACGCCGGCGTTCCCGTCTGGAACGGCCTCACCAACGAATTCCACCCGACCCAGATTCTGGCCGACTTCCTCACCATGCGTGAGCACAGCGACAAACCCCTCAACCAGGTTACTTACGCTTACCTCGGCGACGCCCGCTTCAACATGGGTAACTCCCTGATGGTCGGCGGTGCCAAGATGGGCATGGATGTCCGCATCGTGGCTCCCAAGAAACTCCAGCCCAGCAAGGAACTCATCGACACCTGCAAGAAGATCGCCAAGGAGACCGGCGCCAAGATTACGGTCACCGACGATGTGAAGAAGGGTGTCAAGGGCTGCGACTTCCTCTATACCGACGTTTGGGTCTCCATGGGCGAACCCGCCGAAGTGTGGAAAGAGCGTATCAGCATGCTGAAACCCTACCAGGTGAACAAGGAGACGATGGCGCTCACCGGCAACCCGAAATGCAAGTTCATGCACTGCCTGCCGGCTTACCACAACCTCGAAACCCAAGTGGGCCGCGACGTACACAAACAGTTCGGTCTCGACGGCATCGAAGTGACCGAGGATGTCTTCGAATCCGAAGCCTCCATCGTTTTCGACGAAGCCGAAAACCGCATGCACACCATCAAGGCCGTGATGGTTGCCACCCTGGGTGACTAATCACGAAGTCGTACCAAAAAAAAAATCCCGCAGGAGACTGCGGGATTTTTTATTGCCATGGGGGCGGAGTTGACATTTAATCCGTTGGAAAAATATTTGTATTACGTTGTCTTTTTTCCTGCATCCCTTCTGCTCCCAATTTTCTTTTTGAATTACTATAAAGATTTTGCAGCATTTTTTATAGCGGCGCGTCTTTAACAACAGAAAGCGGAGACCACCTCCCGGCGGCCTCCGCTTATTAATAAATTGGTTTTTTGTAGAGACGCAAAATTTTGCGTCTCTACATTTTTTACGCCCCAACGGGGGGTCTATTTCTCCTGCATCTCTTTCTGCAAACGGTTCGTTCAGCAGGGGTACGATCTTGTTGAAATCGCCCGTGTGGGGTAATGGGAGAAAATGTCGTAAGGATGCAGTTGACGTGGGTAAAAAGTGTATTTTTGCGTTTTGAAAATTCAATCTGTTGTCTTACCAAATTTTGATGAATTATGAAAAAGATAATGATGCTTTTATGTGCGGTTACCCTGTTTTTCGTGGCTTGTAACAAGGAGGATAACAATCCATCACCTGCCAACCCTGTCAATCCTGTTAACCCTGTTGATCCTTCTGATACCACGCAGACCGACGACCCGACGACAGCAGATGTGATACACAATGCTGTAACCGACATTGACGGGAACAGCTACGATGCGGTTCGTATCGGCAATCAGGTGTGGATGGCCACCAACCTGCGTGCCACTCGTTTTGCCAATGGGGAGGCGATACCTGAAGGGCAGCCCACCACATCAACTGAACCATACCGATTCTCGCTGAGTACGGATGAGGCAGAATACGGCTACCTGTACAACTGGGCAGCGGTGATGCACGGGGCTGAATCCTCCAATGCCAATCCGAGCGGGGTGCAGGGTGTGTGCCCCGATGGCTGGCACGTACCGAGCGATGAGGAGTGGACCGAGCTCACAGACTATGTTAAAAGCCACAGCGAATATGTGTGCAGCGGTACCGCAAGGAATATAGCCAAGGCGTTGGCGGGAGATCATGGCTGGCAAATAAACAATGACGAGGAGTGTGCCGTAGGCAATAATCAGAGCAGCAATAACTCCACCGGTTTCTCGGCTCTTCCTGCGGGTTTCTGCAACGGCGGTGGCTACGGCTATTTCGGTGTCAACGCCTACTTCTGGAGTACTACCGAACTCAGCAATACCAACGTGTACACCCGCACCCTATACTACGACAGTGCTCTCGTGGGAAGCACCAACTACCCCAAAGCCACAGGCGTTTCAGTCCGCTGTGTAAAGGATTAAACAGGACGATTATCTTTCCTAACAAACAGCAAGAAAGCGGAGACCACCTTCCGGCGGCCTCCGCTTATTAATAAATTGGTTTTTTGGGGTCATGGCATATTATGACAGCCCTACAGCTATCCTATTTTATAGACTCCAAGTAGGATACTATAGGGTATATTTTCAGGTTCTTGTTCCTTGCCGACAATTGAGATATTTCATCATTCAAGTCCTGTTTTCGATGAATAGATACAGTTGAAAGCAGAAATAGAAGCACCCGTAATGCACCGATGAGATTGTGGTGCTCGTCGCCGTTCAAATTGGAAACGGGTCCTCGTTTGATGGACTTTTGAAGTCTCAGGTCAAAGATGTTGTGACCATGAGCGCAAAGATTTCTTAAAACCCGAATGGTTCCGATATGGCTATAATAGACATCAAGATTCCGAATCCCATAATGTTGGGCAATATCATATTGCAAACTATTGTTTTTAAGGTTTTTACAAAGCATAATAATATCACCCAATGTTGCATATTCCAATGTCTTCCATGCTGGTGCGACCCAATCATGCAGATACTTGATATGATGGTGTCGTATAGCTGTATTGTTTTTGATGTTATCCTGATAAATTTTTTGGAAATGAATCACATAGTCGTGATTGAGTACAGAGGAATCTACAAACCAAAGGGGATTGCCTTTGTAGGCGTGTGAAATATGGTATATGATAAAAGTTCGCAGATTGATCTCAATACGGCTAAGATAAGGGAGAAGAATGTTTCTTAAATCATGATCAAAATAATACAGATGCACGGCATCTTCAAAGGTGGATCCATCTACAAAAACATGTGAGCGGGTTCTATCCTTTGCAGGATATGTTTTCTCAAAAGGAAACCAATAAAACCCTAATCGATAATAACCAATATCCATCAATATTTCTTTGGCCTTATCTTCATCGCCGATAATCATTCCCCTATTTTTCAGAAGCGCAATCTGCTCCTCAATGGTTGTTGCCTGTTTCATTATCTTTTGTTAAGAAAGAAAAGGGACACTCTAATGAGCATCCCTGTAATCCTTATTATAGTGCAGATAAGCAGCTTGTACTTACCGGCACTCAATTACGGCTGCAAAAATACAATAATTATTTCAAAACAACAGCAAATTGTGAAAAAATATTTAAGAATCATACGCAGCGGAAATGGGGGATGCTACACAAAGAAAACGGAGACCACCTCTCGGCGGCCTCCATTCTATTATTATTGATTCTTTTTTGCTATTTCTGCATCAATGATGTATATATCCCCGTCTGCATCCTTTAGCACATTCCGAGGCAACAAATCCCATACGCTATATTGTTGATTCTCGTATCGACCAGTATCAGTTTTTGTAAAACCAACAGCCGCCATATAGGTGTCTATTTCAATAGATGTGGCAGGATTTGCATTTTTTATTAGACGTTGCTGCGCAACTGGCATCACAGTTCTTCCATCAAAACCAGTAAATCCGTAAAAAGAATATGCCGTGTCATAAAAAAGGTTGTTGTGCCACATTAATCTATCCAAATAGAGTTGAATACTGCCACTGTTTAGCAGGTTGTTGACTTTGAAGACGATATCGTTGGATACATACAAATCATTTTCATTACCACTTGGCCCAGGTACACCCAAAAGATTAATGTCTGTCAGCGGAATCCATAATCCAGCTTTTTTCGCATACTGTTCGACTGCACGCTGCTCAATGTCAAACTGGCTTACATTTTCTTTGCCGCCTCGAAGTTCCGCTTCATATAGTTGGCAGCATCTTCGGAGTTCATTGGCGACTTCATGGATTCTGCGATTTTCCGCAGTTTCCTCAAAACCGCCTCCTTGTGAAATTGATTCAAATAGTTCATCGTACATTCGATTATTACACTTCTATTATGAACGTGCAAAAATACAATTTTTTATTTGAATTATTTTAAATCTTGCAGCATTTTTTATAGCGGCGCGTCTTTAACAACAGAAAGCGGAGACCACCTTTCGGCAGCCTCCGCTTATTAATAAATTGGTTTTTTGTAGGGCTGTCATAATATGGCAGCCCTACGTTTTTATGGCCCTACGTGGTTTTATTTCTCCTGCATCTCTTTCTGCAAACGTTCGTTCAGCAGGGGCACGATCTTGTTGAAATCGCCTACCACGCCGAGGTCGGCCACGCCGAAGATGGGGGCGTCTTTGTCGCGGTTGATGGCGATAATGAGGTCGGATTCCTCCATGCCGGCGAGGTGCTGGATGGCACCCGAAATACCGATGGCCATATAGAGGTTCGGGCGCACGGTCTTACCGGTCTGTCCCACCTGCACGTCGTGCGGCATCACGCCGGCATCGACCATGGCACGGGAAGAGGAAACCTGTGCGTTGAGGGTTTTGGCGAGGGCACCGAGTTTCTCGAAGCCTTCCTTGCAACCCACACCACGACCGCCGGAGACCAAAATCTTGGCCTCGGTGATGTCCATCTTGCCCTTGTCGGCTTTCACCTTCTTCACGAGCTTCACGGCGAACTTGCTGGGATCGAACACCGGCTTGAACTCCATGATTTCGCCCTTGCGGGAGGTGTCGCGGGCCATCTTCTGCATCACGCCCGGACGCACGGTGCTCATCTGCGGACGATGCTCCGTGCACATGATGGTGGCCATCAGGTTGCCGCCGAAAGCGGGACGGGTCATCATCAGCTCTTTCTCTTCCGAAATCTCCAGCTTGGTGCAGTCGGCGGTGAGACCGGTGGCCAAACGGGCGGAGAGGCGCGGACCGAGGTCACGGCCGATGGTGGTGGCACCGAACAGGATGATGTTGGGCAGATACTTGTCGGAAATCTGCGCAATGGCCTGTGAGTATTGCTCCGTCAGATAGTCCTGCAGCTCGGGGCAGTCGGCATACACGACTTCGTCGGCGCCGTACTCGATGAGGGTCTGACATTGGTTCTTGATGTTGTGGCCGAGGAACATTGCCACGACCTTCTCGCCCAGGATCTGTGCCAGTTCGTGGGCCTTGCCGAGCAGTTCGAGACCGACGGGCTGGATGACGCCGTCGCGCTGCTCAACGAATACGAATATGT
>JAEEQA010000037.1 GCA_016285085.1 Bacteroidales bacterium | reverse complement strand
CTCAACACGAAATATATCACGCTCTATTCCGGCGTGTCGTTGGGGGTGATTATGGGCTTTAATGAGAGCTATTCCCATGTTGGCAATACCTTGGCGGATAGGACTGACCATTATGTAACCGTCGATCTTGCGGGGCAGTTGACCGCTGTCGGCATCCAGGGTGGCAAAAACTGGTACGGCTTTGCGGAAGTGGGTTTCGGTGTGCAGGGCTTTGTCAAGGCCGGCTTTGGCTACAAGTTTATGAAAAAGGAGAAAGAGAGCAAATAACTAATCGACAAAATTTCAAAAGGATATGAAAAGAATATTTTTGTTACTCACCCTTTGTGCATTGCTTTGCAGCGGGTGTTGGAAAGACACAATACAAGTCGGCAACGATTGGCGGATGCTGGATTCATGGAAATATTCCACGAAAGGCCTTCTGGAGGAATCCGTGAATGTGGCGTTTATCAGCAATGCATGGATCAATGGTGACGACAGCACGCGGAGGGTCATTGAGGATCTCTATTTCCCCGACACACGCATCCGGCACGATGGCGGCAACGAGTATGGCATTTACAATGGCACGCAGCTGGTGATGCTCATCAACACGGGCGGCAAAACCATCGATGACGTCGATGCAGACTGGTTGGTAACCCGCTACGACTACTATGAAACCTTTTTCGATGTGCGTCCGAAGTTCTTTTCCACTCAGGGCCATACGCGCCTCAACATCCGCAGTTTAGGTGGTAATGAATGGTCCGTGGCATTGGACAGTATCACCTGTTTGGGCAGTACGTCCGACCTCACCCTTTCGGTGCCCGGCACGGAGGTTCCGGTGAGCCTCTTTTCGACACCTTTTACCCTTTCAGGTTCCGGTACGTTTGTGTTTGACGGATACGCCTATGACAATTGGAATTCTGTGGAAAGCCCTGTTACGATGCGCTATGACTATTCTACCCCGATGCGGCAGAAAGTAGGGGATTGCAACAGTTTCGACAGAGGCGTGGTGGATATTGTCGTTTCCAAAGAAGGGGAGGAAGACATTGTGATGTCCGCCGAAGTACAGGAGGGCACCTGGAAAATTCGGTATCGGGGACAGGAAAGTGTCATTGTAGTAGAGTAGGTTGCCGCGTTGCACCCACTAATTCTTTATTACCTTTTTCGTTGCCATCACCTTGTTGCTGTTCACGATTTTCACCATGTAGATACCGGTGGAATAACGGGACAAGTCAATTTGGAAATATTGTAGGGTTGAATAATTATTCACCCCTACGATATCCAATAATCTACCATACACGTCAAACACCTGTATTTCTGGGTTCCGGGAACAGGTTTCAAGGGACATCTGGATGGTGACAATCCCGTTGGTCGGGTTGGGATAGACGGAGATGTCCGCTTCGTCGTTGTCGGCGATGGCCTCCTGTTCAGAGGTGAGGATGGGGGAGTACAGCACCAGACCGTAGTTGTCGCCGAGGTCGGGACGGTGGAAAATGACGCTTTCGGCGAACTCCTCGGTTTCGCCTCCCCAGTAGTTGCCGACGGCGGTCATCGAGCTGCTGGCATTGTTGTAGAGGGCGTAGGTTTGTCCACCGTTTTCGTTGTCAAACAGGCGGTTGTTGCCGAAGTCGTCGGCGGTGCCCATGTCGATACTGTGCCGGTTGATGGCGGTGATGCCCCAAAGGTTGCCGCTGATGGTGTTGCGGCGCAGTTTGGCGGCGCAGGTGGTGTCGCTGCCGTAAATGCTGATGCCGCTTCCGCCGTTCATCGGATTTTCTTCCAAGTTGTTGTTTATGAAATTGTTGTCCTCAATGAGGGCGAAAATATCGCTACCCTGCTGGGTGTAACCGTAGCGGTTGTTTTCCACGGTGTTGCTGCGGATGACGGCCTGTGTGGGTCCGACATTCAGCAGATTGGCGATGGCGATGCCGCCCGACAGGGGAGAACAGCCCTCAATCGTGTTGCCTTCGATGATGATGTCGCGCCCATTTGTCCCGGGACCAAGGTTGATTTGCGGTTGGTTGACATTGTCCAACACGTTGTGGTAAAATCGGTTGTAACAGATGATGGGGGAGCCGGTCACATTTGCCGCTGAGTTGATGGCCGCCTGCCGGTTGTCGTGAAATTCGCAGTGAAGGATGATGGGGTTGCAGTTCATGTACTTGATTACCTGGCTGTTGAACTGGGTGAATTCGCAGTTTTGGATGGTGATTTGGCTTTGGCTGATGAAGATGTTTTCTCCGTTTTCCATCCGCAGGTGTGAGAGAACGGACGGCGCGGCGTCCTCGAAACGCCATTCAAAGAGCGTGGTGGTTTCTTCCGTTTGTATCCCGTTGATTTCAAGGTTGTTTTCGCGGTCTTCACACTGCACGCAACCCAAGATTGTGATGGTGACATTCCCCACGATCCGCAGCGACTGTGTGGCGGCATCCAACAGCAGCGTGTCGTTGTCCGAAACGGTCAGGTTTTGGGTGAGGGTGTAAACGCCCGCTTCTGTCGAGGTGACGGCTCCGGAGGGGTCGTCCACAAAATCGCCAAAAGTAAACGCCATACCTTCGCCCGGAGTCGTTATTTGTGCATAACTAATTGAAAAACAAGTAAAAATAAGTAGAAGAAGGAGCTTTTTCATTGTAAAAAATTTGATGGGCAAAAGTACCATTTTTTCCTTGAATAGGGTCGGATTTTTGCGGGTTTGAAATATATTGGATGGAATTGATTTTTATGTTTTGAAAAAAATGTAATTTTGCCGCCCTATTTTTATATAATATATTGTATGAGTAAAAATCTGATTATCGTTGAGTCTCCGGCGAAGGCAAAAACCATCCAAAAGTTTATAGGAAAAGAATATACGGTCATCTCCAGCAAGGGTCATGTGCGTGATTTGCCCATGAAGGATCTGGGCATTGATGTGAGCAAAAATTTCCTCCCGCAGTACGAAATCCTGTCCGACAAGAAGAAATTGATTGCCGATATCAAGAAGTTGGTGAATGACAGTGATGTGGTTTGGCTGGCAACTGATGATGACCGCGAAGGAGAGGCCATTTCCTGGCATCTGATGGAAGCGGCTGGGATTCCCGAAGACAAGACGAAGCGCATTGTTTTCCATGAGATCACGAAGGCAGCCATTGACAATGCGTTGGCGGCCCCCCGCACGCTCGACATCGACTTGGTGAATGCGCAGCAGGCCCGCCGTATCCTCGACCGTCTGGTGGGCTTTGAACTCTCGCCCATCCTGTGGCGCAAGGTACGCCCGAAACTTTCCGCCGGCCGCGTGCAGTCGGTGGCGGTGAAGCTCATCGTGGAGCGCGAACGGGCCATCAACCAGTTCAAGACCACTTCCGCCTACCGCGTGGTGGCGCAGTTCGTGGCTGACGGCCAGACCTTTGACGCTGAGCTGAACACCCGTTTCGACACCAAAGAGGCCGCTTACGATTTTCTGGAACATTGCAAGAATGTCACCTTTGTGGTGGATGCCGTGGAGAAATCGCCCACCAAGAAGAGCCCCGCGCCGCCGTTCACCACCTCCACCCTCCAGCAGGAGGCTGCCCGCAAACTTGGTTTTTCCGTCAGTAAGACGATGATCATCGCGCAGCAGCTGTATGAAGCCGGTTACATCACCTACATGCGTACCGACTCCGTGAACCTCTCTTCCTTCGCGCTGGCCGCGGCCAAGGAGGAAATCGTGAACTTGTACGGCGAGGAGTACTCCAAGACCCGCAAATATACCACCAAGAGCCTCGGGGCACAGGAGGCGCACGAAGCCATCCGTCCCACCTCGATGGCGAACCACACGGTGCCGGGCGACACGTTTGCCAAACGCCTCTACGAACTGATTTGGAAACGCACCCTCGCCTCCCAGATGAGCGATGCCAAGATTGAGAAAACCACCATCAAAGTCCCCGTCTCGGGAAGAAGCGAGAAGTTCGTGGCCACGGGTGAAGTGGTTCTGTTCCAGGGTTTTTTGAAAGTCTATACCGAATCACACGACGAGGAGGACGAAGAGGTGAAGGGTTGGCTCCCGCCGGTAAAGGCCGGTAATGAACTGACCGCCAAGGAAATCAAGGCCGTCCAGAAATTTGCCCAGCCCCCCGCGCGCTATACCGAGGCCAGCCTCGTCAAGAAACTGGAGGAACTGGGTATCGGACGTCCGTCCACCTACGCGCCCACCATCTCCACCATTCTCAAACGCGAGTATGTGGCCAAGGTGAACCGGCAGGGCGAGGAACGCGAGTTTATCCAGTTGATTCTGAGCAAGAACAACATCAAGGAAGAGGTCAAGAAGGAGAAGTTCGGCTACGAAAAAGACAAGATTGTCCCCACCGACATTGGCTTGGTGGTGAACGAGTACCTTCAGGACAATTTCGATTCGATTATGGACTACAGCTTCACCGCCAAGGTGGAAAAAGAGTTCGACGAGATTGCAGAGGGCCGCATCCAGTGGCAGGAAATGCTCCGTTCGTTCTACAATAATTTCCACGAATCCATTGAGAAGGCTATCACCTATTCCACCAAAGCCACCGGCGAGCGTATGCTGGGGCAGGATCCGAAGACCAACGAGAACGTGTATGCCAAGTTGGGCAAGTTCGGGCCGATGGTGCAGATAGGGGAGAACTACGAAGACAAGAAACCCCGTTACGCCCGCCTCAAACCCGGGCAGTCGATCGAGAGCATCACGCTCGAGGAGGCGCTCGACCTGTTCAAACTCCCCCGTTCAGTGGGACAGTTTGAGGACAAGGAGATTACGGTCGGCATCGGTCGTTTCGGCGCGTACATCAAGTTTGACGGCAAGTACGTTTCCGTGCCCAAGACCGAGGAGCCGACGGAGATTTCCTACGAGCGGTGCGTGGAGCTGATCGAGCAGAAACGCCGCCAGGACGTGGAGCGTGCGCCGCGCGAGATCGGCGAACTGGACGGCAAGGTCATCACGGCCGCCGTCGGTCGTTTCGGCCCCTACCTCAAGTACGATGACAAGAACTACACCTTGGAGAAGGGAACGATGATTGCCGACATGACGCTGGAACAGGCCGTTGAGGTTATCCAGAACTCAAAGACGAAGAATGTTCTCGTCAGTTTCCCTGAAAATCCGGATTTGAAGGTGATGAACGGCCGGTACGGTGCCTACATCACCAACGGGACCGACAATTTCAAGATTCCGAAGGGGACGGTTGCGGAAAACCTCACGTTGGAGGAGTGCCTGCAAATTGTGGCCAGCACCGCGCCGACGGCCAAGCGCAAAACGTACAGGAAAGCATCCAAATAATTTTGAAAAAAAAACAACGATATGAAAATCAAACAGATAGTAATTTCCGTTTTTCTTTTTTGCTTTGCGGTAATGGCTTTTGCCCAAAAGCAGATTACCGTGGAGGACATTTGGAAAAAGTACCTCTTTTATCCGAAATCGGTGCCGGGCTTCGCATCGATGCCGAACAGCGACTACTACTCCGTCATCAGCAAGACGGCCATCACGAAGCACAGTTTCGAGACGGGCGACGCGGTTGGCGACATTCTGACCGAGGAGGCGCTGCAAAAGGCTTCGGGCGGGAAATTGAGTCTGGGCGAGTTGAGCGGCTACGAATTCGATGCTTCCTGCACCAAGCTGCTGCTGGCTTTCGAGGAAGAGGCGATCTATCGCCGTTCTTCCGATGCCTATTACTATGTGTATGATTTACAGAAAAACACCGTGATTCCCGTCGCTGAAAGAGAGAAGGGAAAACAGATTTTCGCCGACTTTTCCGCTGACGGCAGCAAAGTGGCTTTCATCAGGAATTACAACCTTTTCTATATGGATTTAGCCACCCAGAAGGAGTACCAGATTACCACCGACGGGGAGGAGAATAAAATCCGCAACGGTCTGGCCGATTGGGTGTACGAAGAGGAATTGAGTATGGCGAAGTATTTCTACTGGTCGCCCGACGGCAGCAAGATTGCCTACCTCCGTTTCGACGAGAGCCGCGTGAAGGAGTTCTCGATGACCATTTGGGGCGAACTTTATCCGGAGGAATACAAGTACAAATATCCGAAAGCAGGGGAGGACAATTCCATCGTGGAAATTTATGTATATGATTTGCAGTCAGGAAAATCCAGCCAAGTGGCCTTCCCGCGTGAGGATTGCTACTACCCGCGCATCTACTGGCTTTCCAATTCGGTGGATTTGATGGTGTTGAAACTCAATCGTTTGCAGAACAAATTGGAATTTTATCGTTGCAACACGCAGACCGGCGCCAAGGATGTGGTGCTGACCGACGAAAACAAGTGGTGGCTGGAAATCACCGATGACTACTACTTCTTGGAGGACAACAACACGGTGATTTTCACTTCTGAGCGTGATGGTTTCAACCATATCTACAAGGCGGAGTTCGGCAAGGAGCCGGTGCAGCTGACGAGCGGCGAGTTCGAGGTGAAGGAGATTGCCGCCATCGATTTCCCGAAGAAAACCATCTTTTATCTCTCCAATGAATCGGCGGTGCTGAACCAGGATTTGTACAGCATCACGTTTGACGGCAAAAAGAAGCGGATGCTGACCGACGGCACGGGTTGGAACACCCCCACGTTCAACAGCAACGCCCACTATTACTGCAACATGTACTCCAATTCCAACATGCCTCCGGTTTACACGTTGCACAACAGCATCGGCAAGAAGCTGCGCACGATTGAGGACAATGCCAAGTTCCGCGAGAGAATCTCGGAGTACGGCTTTGCGAAAAAGGAGCATTTTACGTTCACTACAGACGAAGGCGTATCCTTGAACGGCTGGATGATCAAACCGGCGGATTTCAGCCAAAATTCGGGCAAAAAGTACCCTGTTCTGATGTATGTCTATGGAGGCCCCGGCTCGCAGGAGGTAACCAACTCCTATTTCCGCGGCAACGACCATGCGTGGTACCAGATGCTGGCGCAGAAGGGCTACATTGTGGTTTGTGTGGACGGACGTGGCACGGCAAGTCGCGGTGATGCTTTCAAGAAAGTGATTTACAAGCAGATGGGTAAGTATGAAGCCATCGACCAGATTGCCACGGCCAACTACTTGAAGACGTTGCCGTATGTGGATGGCGACCGTGTGGGCATCTGGGGCTGGAGCTTCGGCGGCTACCTTTCCAGTTTGGCGATGTTCAAGGGCAAGGGCGTCTTCAAGATGGCGATGTCGGTGGCCCCGGTGACCAACTGGCGCTACTACGACAACATCTACACCGAGCGTTTCTTGCAGAAACCGCAGGACAATCCGGAGGGTTATGACGACAATGCGCCCTGTTTTTCCGCAAAGGACTTGCAAGGGGCGTACCTGCTGGTGCACGGCACAGCCGACGACAATGTCCACTTCCAGAATGCAATGGACCTCGTGACACAGCTTAACAAAGCCGAGAAACAGTACGAGCAGTTCTTCTATCCCAACAAAAACCACTTCATCTACGGCGGCAACACGCGCTACCAGCTCTACACCAAGCTCACGGACTTCCTGCTGAAGAATCTGTAATTATCAAAAAATATAAACGCCATGCCTCAAATTTCTAATTTCTTTGGAATTATCATATTGATGAACTATGCTGATCATCAGCCCCCTCATTTCCATGCATGGTATGGAGAATACAAAGTGATTGTTAGTATTCAAAATGGTATTGTAAAAGGTGAAATGCCAGCGCGTGCTTTGAAATTGATTTTTGAATGGCTTGGGATTCATCGTGAAGAGTTGATGAGAAATTGGGAAAAAGCGCAAAACAAGCAAGTTCTTGATAAAATTGAACCACTAATTTAGAAGAAAATGGATAATCCTATGTTTTTGGAAATTGTAAAAGCCGATTATATTGATGGCTATAGGATAGAATTGTGGTTTAATAACGGCAAGTCCAAAGTCATTGATTTTTATGATTTGCTTGATGGGGAGGTATATGAACCATTGAAGAATATTTCAAATTTCAAAAGTTTTTCTATTAGATTCAATACGATAGAGTGGGAAAATGGCGCAGATTTTGCTCCAGAGTTTTTGTTCAATTATGAAAGTGTGAAGAATGATGCCGACAAGGTTGCCGAACCTCCTGCCGAATACACTGTTGCGGCCACGGCAGATTCTGCCCCGGTTTTGAACGCCCACAATAAGGACGAGTTTCCACCCGCGCACACGGCGGAGCATCTTCTAAATCAGACGATGGGCCGGATGTTCGGGTGCGAGCGCAGCCGCAACATGCACATTGAACGGAAGAAAAGCAAGATCAACTTCCAACTGGACCGTCCGCTGACCGCCGACGAGGTGGCGGAGGTGGAACGCCGCATCAACGAGCTGATTGCCGCTGACCTGCCCGTCACCTACGAGTTTGTGACTCGCGATAACATTCCTGAAGGAGTGAAGCTCGACAAACTCCCCGAGGATGCCAGCGAAACCATCCGTCTTGTCCGTATCGGCGACTATGACGTTTGTCCCTGCATCGGCACGCACGTGCAAAGCACCCGCGAAATCGGCAATTTCCGCATCACCAGCACCAGCTTCAACGACGGCAGCTTCCGCATTGTCTATAAGGTGGCGGAGTAGGGGAGTTGGGATATTGTTTATTCTGTTGTTTTCTTTTTTTAGAAGAAAAAAAACGCTATCCTATCACATCCTTTTGTACCCGCCCCGCTTCTTGCTGCCGGTGTATTCGATAACGCCTTGCTTTTTGAGTTCAGCAAGGCAGCGCTCCACAGTGCTCTGTGAATACTCCGTTCCGCCGATAATGTCCGCCGTATTGCAGTTCGGGTGGGATTCTATGTAGGCAAGAACCTTTTGAACTTTCTCTTCCGAAGGGGCGGCAGTCTTCCGTTTGGTGTTAGGAAGGATACCTTTCTCCACAGTGCCTTTACCTTTTTCTGCAATCCATTCGGCAATTCCCTCACAGGTTTTGGTCTCTAACTGGAAAACAGTCGGTTTTCTCTCCCACGGCATTTTCTTCATCACCACGGTGTCGTTCTGGCATGATTGGATGTATCGGAACGGCACCAGCACAGTGGGTGTGATGCGAATAAACTCCTCCGCGCCGAACAACTGCTCCAGATGCTTCATGGAGCCCAGACGGGTGTATTGTTCGTTTTGCACCGTATAGATACGAGTATAGTTCCCCTGCTGCCGGCAATAGAAGATGTCGTCAATGACCACCAGATGAACGTTGTGTTCCTTGTCGGTGACATCAAGTTTCCGCACGTCCCGATAAACAATTTGCACCTCGTTCTCCAAGGTCTGCCGGTAATATTTCCGCTCTCGGAACAGAAACGGGAAGAAATTCAATGCAAGATTCCTAAATATTATATGGGAAAGCCGCTTTGAGAAGAATACAAAGGGACCCACCAATTGGACTAAATACGCATTGAATGATGAAATATAACGATAGGCAAGGGCCATATCCACCGCACCGACGGCTACAGACATTAGAGCCACCGACAACCAGTAGCGGGCGGGAGATTTTCGGCAAAACTTCGGGTACAAGTAAAAGTAATTGAAATACAGCGAGCCAAGCAACAGAAGCCCCGATATGAACTCCTTGAGAACACTGCCCGAGAACGGACGCAAAAAACAGTTTCTGCTATGCAACCAAAGCATTGCGGCGCAGAACAAAAGGTTCAGCAAAATGACGACAGCGGTCTTCCAGTGTTTCATGATAGTTTCATTGGGAATAGAACGGCAAAGATACTCTATTATCCCTTACCATCTTCCCCAAAATTGATTTATCCCTTCACACAAGAACATTTATCCCTTCACACATCCCCTAACATGCACCATTTTTATTATGCTAATTATCAACATTTTACCCCCCCCCCGCAAAAATTTTGTTTTTACGTACCCCTTCACATTTTTGCTGTGAGGGTTCATATTTCCGTTGTGAGGGAATAAATATCATTCAAAATGACCGTACTTTTGCTTCACTTTTTACAATAATTTCTAACCTTAATTAAAAAACAAAAATGAAAAGATTTACCCTATTCATGGCGCTCCTTGCCTTGTTTGCAATGGCAGTGCACGCCCAGAACGACCCCACCAACCTGAACTTTGAAAACTGGAACGGCAATGAACCCGTAGGTTGGACCTCGTCCAACGACCTGTCCATGGACGGCGGCGGCGCACAGACCGTCTTCAAGGAGACCTCCTCGCCGGGAGAGGGTTCCGCCTCTTTGAAACTGGTGACCGGAAGCTGCCCGGAATGCGAGAACTTCAGCCTGATGTTTATGCCTCTCCCCTTCCCCAATCCTGTCGGCGGTTTCATCCAGCTGGGTTCCATCGGCGAGGGCGGTGTGGCCTATACGAAACGCCCCGTATCTGTAGATTTCCTTTACAAGGCCAAACCGATGGGCAATGACGCGTGCTGCTTCCAAGTGGAACTCACCAAATACAATGCCGCCACCGACGAAGACGACCTCGTGGGCGAGTGCTACTTCGAGGTGAACAGCACTGTGGAGGAGTGGACACATGTGAACATCCCCTTTGTCTATTCAACGGCGCAGCAGCCCGACAAGATAAGCATTTTCATCTGCTCCAGCGTCGGCTCCATCCCCGACTTCTCCGCCATTGCTCCGGGAATGCCTTCCCCCTCGCAGTTGGGCCTTCCCGCACCCGTGGCCGGCAGCGAGTTCTACATTGACGGCATCGTCTTCAACATGCCCAGCTGCGACGGTTTCAGCGTTTCCGTGAGCGGCACGCACGAAACCGCTATTGGCGCCATGGACGGCACCGCCACAGCCACTCCCAACGGCGGCACCGCGCCTTACCAATATCGCTGGAGCAACCTTGAAACCACCCAAACCATCACCGGACTGATTCCCACCAGCTACTACGTCACCGTCACCGATGCCAACGCCTGCCAGAAGGTCGGCAACTTCACCGTGAATCCTGCCGGCTGCAACATTGCCGTCACCGTTACCGGAACCAACTCCAACTCCTATTCCATCTATTCCGGCACGGGCAGCGCAACGGCCACTGTCACCTCCGGCAACCCGCCCTACCTCTACACATGGAACAACGGAGCAGAGACCGCCACCATCTCCAACCTGCCCATCGGCACCTACTCCGTGATGGTGCAGGAAGCCAACAATCCAGACTGCTTCACTTGGGGATACTACACCGTTTACGGGCCCAACAGCAGCGGCATCGGCACGGAGCTTATCGCCATGGTCAGAATGTACCCGAATCCCGCCTCCGACCAAATCCGCATCGAGGGTGACACCCACATCCATACCGTTTCCATCTACAATGTCGACGGCCGGCTCATCCACAAAAAGAGAGTGAACGGCAACGATGTCACACTGGACATAAGCAAGTATGCAGCCGGACTCTATCTTTTGAAGATTGACTCGGCGAACGGCACCATGGAGGCCAAATTCGTAAAGGAATAATTCGAAAAATATAGAGGCACAAAAAAAGCGGGGCAGTAACAGTCCCGCTTTTTTTATGCTGTACAACAGCAGAAGATCACACCCTTCTGTACCCGCCCGTCTTCTTGCTGCCGGCGTATTCAATAACGCCTTGCTTCTTGAGTTCAGCAAGGCAGCGTTCCACAGTGCTCAATGAGAAGCCCGTTCCGGCGATGATGTCCGCCGAATTGCAGTTCGGATGGGTTTCTATGTAGGAAAGAACCTGTTGTTGCTTCTCTTCCGGAGGAGTGGTCGGTTTTCGTTTGACAGAGGTTCCTTCCAGTTTCTGCGGAGATAATTCGCCGCTTGCCCCCGTGCGGTATTCCCGCAAAAATACAGCAATTCTCTCGGCAACCTCCTTCCCTGTTTGGGGTTCCAACTGGAATGCGGCGGCTTCTTGCTCCCACGGCATTTTTCTCATAAACACCCTATTGTCTTTGCACGATTGGATGTAGCGGAGTGGTACCATCATGGTGGGCGTGATGCGGATGAAATCCTCCTCACCCAGCACCTGTTCCAGATACCGCATGGAACTTAACCGTGTATATCTCTCATTCTGAACTGTATATATACTGGTGTAATTTCCCAGCTGCTGACAATAGAAGATGTCGTCAATATTCACCAGAAGAACATTGCTGTCCTTGTCAATCACATCCAATTTTCGAACATCCCTGCAAACAACTTGCACCTCTTTTACCAATGACTGCCGGTAATGCTGCTTCTCCCTGAATAGAAACGGGAAGAAATTGAAAGCCAAATTGCGCCCAGCGATAAAGAACAGAAACGTTGAGAAGGCTTTATAAAAACCCAATTGGCGGATAACCGGACCATTAACTAACATAATAAAAGGATATGCAATTGCTAAATCCAGGAAACCGAATGCTATGGCCATGAGCGCCACTGACACCCAATAGAGAGTGTATGATTTTCGGTAAACCTTTGGATACAGCAGAAAATAATTGACATACAACGGCCCTAAGAACAGCAGTGCACAGACCGCCTCCCTGAGCAAACTGCCGGCAAACGGACGCATGAAACACTCAGTGCAAAAAAGGTAAATCGTTACGGCGCAAAACAGGAGGTTCAGCAAAATGACGGCAACGGTTTTCAGGTACATGCGTTTCATCGTGGTAAAATTTGAATGAGGATGCAAATTTATTGATTTATCCCATATCGCCGCGCCCAAAAACCATTTTATTCCTTCACAAAAAGAATATTGTTGTTTCCATAATCCCACAAAATCCATCATTATCAATACGGTGATTACCAACATATTACAACCCACTTCCACCTTATTACATTTTCAACGGGCCTTCACATTTTTGCTGTGAGGGTTCACATTTCTGGTGTGAGGGAATAAACCAACCTAAAAATGATTGTACTTTTGCTGCGCATTTTACAATAATTTCTAACCAAAATTTTAAAAACAATGAAAAAAGCACTTGTAATCATCGCTTGTGTCGCCCTTGTCGGCATGTTCACTTCCTGTGGCAAAAAATGCCACTGCAAACAATGGGTGAATGGCGTTTCCGCCGTTCACAACTTCGAACCGGGTGACGATATGAATTGCTCGGACTACAACACCGTTGCCGAAGTCAATGGCGTAAAAACCGGCATCGAGTGCAAGTAATTGGCACAAGCTTCTTAAAGAAAGCGGGGCTGTGACAGTTCCGCTTTTTTTGTAAGATGATCCGTAGGGCTGTCATAATATGGCAGCCCTACAGTATGTTTTCTAAACCACCCTGCTGTAGCCGCCGCTCTTTTTGCTGCCGGTGTACTGGATTGCCCCTCGCTTCTTGAGCTCAGCGAGACAGCGCTCCACGGTGCTCAGCGAAAAATCTGTTTCGGCCATGATGTCCGCCGTGTTGCAGTTGGGATGGGCTTCGATGAAGGAAAGTACCTCCCTGACCTTCTCTTCAGCGGGCAATGCCGGTTTCCGCCTGGCGGTGGAGGAAGTGGGAGCCTCCTGGATTTTATTTTCGTCCAAAACAACCTCCCTCTGCGAAAGGACTTTAGCAATCTTTTCGGCCACCTCTGTCTGCGTGCGGGCTTCCAACGGGAAGGTAGTGGAGACCTTTTGCCACGGCATTTGGCTCATCACCACGAGGTTGTCCTTGCACGATTGGATGTACTGGAACGGCACCAGCAGGGTGGTCGTGATGCGGATGAACTCCTCCTCGCCGAACAGCTGTTCCAGATGCTTCATGGAGCCCAAGCGGGTATATTTTTCATTTTGCACGGTATAAATCGTGGTAAAATTCCCCTGCTGGAAGCAATAAAAGATGTCGTCGATGGCTATCAAATGGATGTTGCTGTCCTTGTCGGTAACATCCAGCATGCGAACCCGCTCGTACACAATCTTTGTCTCTTTCTCCAATGATTGTTGAGAACGATTCCGATCCCTGATCAGAAATAAGAAGCAATTCAAGGCGAGATCTCGTCCAGTGATAAGACCCAAATGCGTTGAAAAAAAGGTAACAGCTCCAACTATTTGTATAACTTGTGCATTGCACACTACAATATAGGGATATGCAATGGCTATATCTGCGACTCCCACCATAACCGTAACAAGACACATGGTCACCCAATACATCTTCGGGTATTTAGGATACAATTTCGGATATAGCAGAAAGTAATTGGCATACAGCGAGCCCAACAACAAAACTGCGCAGATGGCCTCCTTGACGGCACTCCCCGCATAGGGGCGCAGAATACTGTTGCGGGTAAAACCCCTAATCACTATGACGCAAACCACGATATTCAGCAAAACAATAGCAGCTGTTTTCAGGTGTTTTTTCATTGATACGATATTTGAATGAGGACGCAAAGATACTCAATTCCCTTACAACATTTTCACAAAACACCGTTTTATCCCTTCACAAATCTACATTTATCCCCTCACAAACCCGTTTAAATTATCATTCTGTAATATATTGATTATTAGTATATTACCCCCCCCACGCAGAACATTCATTTCAACCCTCATTACAACTTTTTTCCTATGAGGGTTCACATTTTGGCTGTGAAGGGATAAATTTTGCCCAAAATGATTGTAATTTTGTTGCCGAAAAATCGCAAGCGCACAGTTGAAGTAATTCATCAAAAAATATTTATCATGAAAAGATATCTATTCTCTTTCATTATCTCCATTTTGATGCCCGTCAGCATTATGGCACAAAGTGTCAATGTCACATTTACTGGACGGGATGCCAACAACAGCTGGGTTCAGCTTAATCGTGTGGTCATCACCAACTTGACTAAAGGATGGCAGGAAGAATTAGTATGGCCCGACACCACCCTCATCATGCAGAATGGAACAGGCATTCATGATGTAGAGACGGGGAGCGCCCCATCTCTACAATTATTCCAAAACAACCCCAATCCATTCGATGGAAGCACCAATGTATTGCTGACGGTGGACGATGCGGGAGCGGTGGCATTGGAAATAACAGATGTGAATGGGCACATTGTAGGGACGCACCGCGTGCGTCAGCAATTGGGCGTCCACCAATTCCGTGTCACCCTGTCTGCCGCCGGCACGTATGTAATGACCGCCCGACAAAACGGGAAAACGTCATCCATCAAAATGGTGAACAATGGTGGCGGCAAGGGCGACGGCATTGAATATGTGGGGGTTGTAGAGGCGCAGAATTTTGCGTCTCTACAACCCAAATCCGGCACCCGCGACAACACCACCAATCCGTTTGATTTCGGTGACCAGATGGAATATGTAGGTTATGCCACCATCAACGGCGAAGAATGTGAAAGCCAGCACGTCACGCAGGCACAGGAAAGCGCAGAAACCATTATTTTACAGTTTTCAACAACACAAGTAACCACCACCGATCCATTTAGCTTTTCAGTGGAAGACACAACCTTCATTATCGGTAGCTCCCAGTGTGATGCAACATGCACCAATATGTCTCTCAATATCACAGGTTTTGCCCCAAGCGCCACCATTACCCAAGCCTCCGACATTCTCGGTGTACGTGTTAATCTTGAACACTCCTCTATCGGCGACATCAGTATTTCCCTCATCTGTCCCAACAGCCGATCCGTGCAGTTGTTGCCAGTATATAGTGATGTCATTGTGGGTGGGATGAGTGGCACCAATTTTGGTATTGAGTGCACAATTGACGGCAGTCATTGCGATGCGTCGGATAATGTTCCCGGCACAGGGTGGAACTACTGCTGGAGCGAAGACACTCTCTATGCCCAGAATAATGGTTACTGCTTTTTATCCCAAAACATTGGCAATGATAGACCAGCAACTGTGGATTCCTCTCATTTAACCATCAGTTATCCAGGAGAAACCGACTTTGTGCAAGGTCAACAATACTATACTCCCTACCAGTCTTTCAGCTATCTCATCGGTTGCCCGGTGAATGGCCTTTGGCAAATTCGCATTTGTGATGAGGTGGTCTTGGACAATGGCTATCTTTTCGGCTGGGGGCTCACCTTTTCGCCAGATCTTGCCGGAGGACCTGCTATCAATGAAGGTGTTCCGTGTCCGGGAACTCCCACCCTTACCGACATTGACGGCAATGTTTACAACACTGTGCAGATTGGAAACCAGTGCTGGATGAAGGAGAATCTCCGCACCGCTCACTATGCAGACAGCACGTTAATACCTATAGAAAACCCGTCCCTCAACTATACAGAACCCTACCGTGAAATTCCCAATGGATCAATCAGCAACGTTCACACTTACGGCTATCTTTATAATTGGGCTACAGTGATGCACGGTGAAGCATCTTCTTCCAGCAACCCCTCCGGCGTACAGGGCATCTGTCCGACGGGATGGCATGTGCCGAGCGTTGCAGAGTGGACAGAGCTGTTTGACTATGTTGGCAGTCAAGACGAGTTCTTGTGCGACAGTAATTCATCAAAGATAGTCAAAGCATTGGCAAGCACAATGGGTTGGGACAGCAGTGCGACAGATTGCACTATTGGTAACAATCCAAGTGAAAACAACGCAACAGGATTCTCTGTCCTTCCGGCTGGTCTTTTTGCCGGACTTAGCAGCTATGATTTTTTCGGCAGCCGGGCCTTCTTTTGGACAACGGTTGAGGACTACAATCCCTACTACGTACAGTTTGCCCACAACTGGACACAACTATTGATAGATAATACTCCCCCAGGATATTACCCTTATTCTGTCCGTTGCATAAAGGATTAAATGGATAACGAAAATACTCTTTGCCTCAAAAACACAAAGCAATTTACCCCAAAAACACAAAATAGGGTTGTAGGGCTGTCATAATATGGCAGCCCTACAATGCGTTTTCTATACCACCCTGCTGTATCCGCCGCTCTTTTTGCTGCCGGTGTGGGCCTCAAAAGCGCAAAGTAAATTACCCCAAAAACACAAAGTAATTTACCTCAAAAACACAAAATAGGGTTCACATTTTTGTTGTGAGGGGATAAAAATGCCCAATAATGCGGTGCCTTTTATCGTTAAAAAAACGCTCCTTTATCCACACCTCTCTTTTAATTTGGCACTTTCTGAAAAAATTACGTCTTTCTCTCGAATAGAGACACGACAATTTATTAACGATATGAAAAAGATCCTCCTTATCCTGTGCATCTTGAGCACGCTTTTTAACGGGTTATGCCAGACCATTGGCAAGCAGTATGACGCAAGCGCCAAGTTCAAACCCGCAAGTGTGAAACAGTACAACTACTGGGTCAACCAGGCCGAGTTAGCCATCTGCGACAGCAACTTCCAGCGGGCCTCCGACTGCTATGACGAGGCGTTCACCTGCCACCTTCCGTTCCGCAAGGATGCCATTTTTGCGTTTCGGGTCAATACGGAATTCCTGCGAAACAACGACCGCGCGTTCATCTGCATCTATGCGCTCATCCGCTCGGGCGAAGAACCCGCCGATTTTATCGACGACACAATCAAGGATGCCGACCTGTACCAAACGGCGAAGACGCTGTACCTCAACTGCAAAAAGACCATCATCCCTGATTTGCACGATGAAATAGAGGACATCCTCACCTCCGACCAAGCCGTGCGGAAAAATAGCTTTTGCTCCGCAGACGACAAAGAACTCGAACGGATAATGGACAGTGTGGATTACAACAACTTGCAGAGAATCAAACAACTATATAAGAAATATCCCCTCGTGAATGTCTATACGGCGGGCATCGCTGTGGAGCACTTGGACCTCGTTTTCCGGCACAACGCCTACAAACGGGGCTTTCCACTCTCCAAAACCTGGTACAAAGAGGTGCGGAAGGGAAACCTGAACGTTCGTGACTACATGCAGACCTCGGATCTCTGCAACGCATCTGCTCCCGGCAAAAAAAGATACGACGAGTATGCCAGACGTAACGTTTATCAGATAGGAAACACGCTTTTCATCCTCACCCCCGACAATCTGAAAAAGATTCACCGGAACCGGCACAAGGTTTTTTGTGCGGAAACGTGGGAGGAAACGGTAAAAAAGGCCAAGTATGTATTTAGTGAGCAATGTGAGTTTTATTTCTTCCCGCGGTCAAATCTCGCCACCGCCGATCCGGAAACGGACGCGCGGAATCTCAGGGAAAAGATTGACAAAGGGGAAGTCAAGGGGGAGTATATTATCCTCAACTGATTGTTTTACAATATAATAATTTTTTCAAATAACGTTGGCCCCTTTTCCGATTTCCACGTTATACATTAAAATACGATATGCAGGCACAGCAGTTTTGGACACGGACCTACCAGAAGAACATCGGCAAGATGATCGGTGTCTGCTACCGCTATGTGGGCGACCGCTCCGTGGCGGAGGACCTCGCACACGAAGCCTTCCTCAAAGCCATCGAGAAGTCGGAGCAGTACCACAACTTCGGCCGTTTCGAGGCATGGCTGATGCGCATCAACCTCAACACCACACTGGATTATCTGCGGAAACAACCTCATTTCCAGTCGGTTGACAATATGGAACTTTGCGCCGACGGGACGGAGACCGAGGAAGAGGCTTTGCCTGCGGCGGACTTCACCGAACAGGAAATTCTGGAGGCCGTGTGCTCGCTTCCCGACAAGCATCGGGCTGTCTTTAATCTGTATGTCTTTGAGAAACAAAAGCATACACAAATTGCCGAGACCTTGCAAATTGGGGTGCGCAGTTCCAAACGCTATTTGTCGGAGGCCCGAACCCAGCTCCAGGTAAAGTTAACCAACATCCACAAACGAAAAAAATCCCTTCTTATGGTACTTTTACCCTTTATCCCCCACAAGGCGCACGCCATCGACCGCCTCTGCCGGTCCAAGCTCCAGCACCTGGCTTTCGCGCCCGCCCAATCCACCCCGTTGGCAGGTGTCAACTGGGTGGCCGCCCCGAAACCGAGCACGTGGATGGTTCTTTCCGCCGCGAAAGTCCCCGCCATCGCCACCTCCACCGCAGGAATCGCGGCCGCTGCGGTTACAGGCACCCTCATTGTTATGCAACCCGCCGCACCGACAGAACAACACAACCCGTTGTCAACCAATGAAACGTACGATCCGATTGGTGCGGTGGTGGATACGTTGGAAACGGAGGGTGATACAACCACGTGTCGAAATATACCAATTGTAGAGACGCGGTGCACCACGTCTCTACAACAACCGATGACGGAAAAAACAACGACGGAAATCATCCCCAACCATCCCGAAAAAACCACTGCCCCCGATATTCCCCCGTTGTCCGAAACGCCCTGCCCCTGCCAAAAAGACACAGCCGCATCGTCACAAAACCAATCCTATCTTTATAACATCAAACGTAGCAATTACATCACTATGTATGAGACCGCGCAGGTCGCCTACAAACGGAAGTTGGAACCCTTCACCTCGTTAACCAGTTCCTCCATCATTGACGTTACCATAGCGCGGGGAAAAGAATCTGTTGCCTACATAACGGCAGATTCCAACGTGATAGACTATGTGCTCACGGAAGTTGTGGATGTGATAGACCCTAAGAGCTTTGAAGTTGTGGGCAAAAACCTTCTCGTCTCACTCAAGCGGGGGTCTCCCAAAACCGACTCGCCCATTTCCGTCACGATATACACACCACATCTAAAAGAAGTAACACTGCAAGGTCTGGGCAACGTGACCGCCTACGAAATCAATGAGGATTCATTCACCGTCACCAACCATGGAACTGGAAGCTTCAAATGTACTTGTCTGGTAGCAAAGAAAGAACTGGTTCTGGAAAATAACGGCGCAGGCACTATTGATGTGCAATATCTGTGTTATAACACTTTGACTATCAAAAACAAAAGTGCAGGCAGCATAACGGCGACGGAAACGATGACAAAAGGCAAAACATCGAAAGTGGATGTACAGAATTTGGGCGTGGGGCGCATCTCTCTTAAAGCGTTGGATGTTAATATATTGACACTCAAAAATAGGGGTGCCGGAGAAATTTCCGTGCGAGGAAGTGCAGGTAACCTGATTGTGGAGAATGAAGGTGTGGGCAACACTAAAGCGGGTGGTTTGAAAGCACATACCGCTTTCATCACGCAGAAGGGGGGTGGCAATACCAGCGTATATGTCCCGAAAACGGGAACGGTTTACCTCTTGGATGGAACCAACCCCAGCAATGTTAAAATTTCGGGTGGCGCCGAGGTGGCGACAAAAAGGTAAAAGTTGAGAGTTAAAAGTAGAGACGGTGCGTGCACCGTCTGATCGACGAAAGGGGAAATACCCATCCCAGCCTGCAACGGGTGCCCGAAGGGCGGGGTAGTTGTATAAAACATTAGAAAATACCTTGGGAAAATGACCATCATCAACGACATCAAAATAAAAGACCACTACGTTTTCAACCTTCCGGAAAACGAAGATTTATCTGCTTTTGCCCGCAAAAACCGAAAGGCTGGGAATCTCGCTGAGGTCATCTTTTGGATGCAAGTACACAGGAAAATGTTCTATGGACTGGACTTTGACCGTCAGAAAGTCATCGGCAACTACATTGTTGACTTCTACGTGAAACGGCTCGGCCTTGTTGTTGAAATTGACGGAGGTTCCCACAACGAAAAAACGGAATACGATTCCCAGAGAGACCAGTATTTAGAAAGCCTCGGTTTGAAAGTGTTCCACACCACGGACTTTGATGTACTTCATCATGTCTCCTTGGTGTTGAATGATTTATCCAACTTTATTATTGAGAATTATGAGCATGAAGATTGAAGATAAGGTATTGAATTTCATATTACTACCCCGGCCTGCGGCCACCCCTTCTAAAATAGAAGGGGAAATTTACCCCCGTTACATTATTAACCCCTAAAATATACCCCTATGAAACAAATAATTCTTGGCCTGATGGCAATGCTGCTGATATTTGCAGCCACCGCGCAGCCTAAGCGCGCAAAAGCGGATGTGAAGAAAGAGAAGGAACTGGTCGGCACTTTTGTGCCGATACCGGAACAGAGCTTCACGATGCAGGACGTGTTGGAGGACGGCACTCTCGGTCCCAAAATGGAGTACAACCTGCCGGCATTCTACATGCTTGAAACCGAGGTCACCAACAAGGCCTACAACCTTTTCCTGAACGATTTGAAAGCGCAGGGCCGCACAGATGATTACGAAAAAGCATGTTTCCGTTCCGAAAACTGGTACACTCCTAATCACCATAACGAAGCTGCGAGATGTTATTATGACAGTTTTCCGGCATACGAATTGTATCCCGCCGTCAACGTGCCTTACGAAGGAGCTGTGCTCTTTTGCCAATGGCTTACCGAAAAGGTGGGCAACCCCGAATGGGAGTACGTTCTTCCCTCACAGCTCGACTGGACGTGGGCAGCCTCGGGTGGGATGACAAGAGCAGCCTATTCAATGGGCGAACCTTTTTTGACAGCAGCGGACGGCACTCCCTATTATCACTACCAGCATGTGGATGATTCCTGGATTACCCGCACGGACAGCGGATTCCAAGTTGTGGACAACCAACCCAACACAGTGTCCACCAACTTTATTGGCAGCGACATCCCCTATCCGGCAAAGTCCTTGCGAGCCAATGGCTACGGTTTGTACAACATGTGCGGCAACGTGGCGGAGATGGTTTCCAACCCCAACATGGCGGTGGGCGGCAGCTGGCTCGACCCCGGCTACGACATTCGCATCTACAGCATCAAGAATTACACCCAACCCTCGCCCCAAATCGGTTTCCGCGTGATTGCCCGCTGGGTGGGGAGGAAGGATTAAAATCTCTTCGGACGCACGCGGTGCGTCCTTACAAAAATTGCTGTCGGATGATCCATTAGCCGCACGGCCGTGCGGCTCTACAACCTGATAAACCAGCAACTTTATAAACCAGCAACCAGATAAACCACAATACCAATGAAAAAAATCCTCTTCACCATCCTCCTCTGTTCGGTGCTTTGTGTCCTTTCCGCGCAGAGCCGCAAACAAGTCCAAGAGTACTACTACTGGATCAACCAGGCCGAGCTGGCCATCTGCGATGATAATCTGCAGCTTGCGGATTCGCTCTATACCCGAGCTTTCAGCATCAAGGAACCGCTGGCACGCGAAATGCGTACCGCCTACTGGGTGGCCGTTCAAACCGAAAACCACGAGAAAATCTTGCAGATAGCAAAATGCCGGATTGAACTGGGTGACGAAGGATTGTCGTCTTCATATCAGAATATGTCACCGCACTTTGACTCGGCTGTTTACCAAAAACTGCTTTACCTCGACGAAAACACGCCCAAAACCTACCACACCGAATTTGACACGATTATAGAAAACCTCCTTGAACGTGACCAATTGTACAGAATGCAAGGACAAGGCCGTTGTCCTGAACAGTTTGCATTGGATGATGAAAATCGGACGAAGATCAAGCAGTTTTACCGCGAATACCCTGACTTCAACGAGTATGTGGCAGGGTTCTACTATCTATCCCGGTTGTCCGTTGCCATGCTCCATGCGGTACAGACGGAGCACTACGATTTGCAGCCGATATTGCGAAAGAAAGTGGCGGCAGGAATTTTCCCTGCCCAGCAATTTATGGAGTTGGAAGAGGTGTGGGCAGGCACACACTCTTCAAAAAACAGGATGTACGGAGTGGATGCCATGGGAAACAAAAACATATACTACATTGGGAACACCTTGTTTGTAACACGTCCCGAAAACCTCAAGCAGATCAACAAGAACAGAAAAAAGCTGGGGGTTGCCGAAACATGGGAGGATGGCGTTAAAAAAATGATATGGGAATGCAAACATAAAAACTACTGCATTACCGGAAGCAGACATACCATAGTATTCGGCGATGAAGATGACGATGCCGCCGAGGTAGCGCGCTTGAAACAGGAAATCGATGCCGAGCACGCCAAAGGCGACTTTCATCGGATGTATTATGAAAGAGGAAACGCACAGCAGGACACCAACTACTGGCACTACCACGAACTGATTTACAAGGCCGAGTGCGCCTTGTTCGACAACAATAAAAATGTGGAACAAGGTTTCCAGTATTACGACCAAGCCTTCAACAATTTCGAATTCAACTACTTGCACGACCTGGTGAATGCGGCGCAGCTGGCACACTACTACCATCGTGATGATATGAAGTATTTGAAGAAGGCCGTCGGCTACGGCTTAAGACCCATACATTTGGACAATGTTTCTGCTTGGAAAAACACGGACACACAAAGCCATTTTCTTGAATTTTACCAGAGCGAGGAAGGACAAGCACTCCGGCAGCAATATCTCTCCACCATCAATCAGGAATATCTGGCATGGCTCTATCGGTTTAGTTTGCAGGAAGTAAAATACCGGCGTTCGCCCGATCCAGACAAGTTATACAGGGGCAGATTCATACAGTGGGATCAGCAGCTTCTGGAGAAAATTGAGGAGTTGGGATTCCCGGGTGCAAGACTTGTGGGCATTGACGACTCGCTTCTTTACATGGAATTGGACAACAAAGATTTGGATTTCAACCATTTGGTGCAAATGAATGCGGACAGTCTGTGCTTTATGGAAGATACCATTCCTTTCCCTATGGTATTCGGGACAGACACTTTTTGGGTACAAGTTGTCAACCCCATCTATTCCTGCTTCGATTTGGACGCTGGCAATCCATCACAAACTTTGCCCACCATCTATTTGGTGCACCATGGCTGTCCGCTACGGAGTTTTGCCTTCATTGATGATGAAATCGCCAAAGGCAACCTCCACCCACGAGAATTCGCCTATATGATAGATATTTCACGAGGTACAAATTTCGACGATGCATCCGCTTGTGACTGCGGGAAATACGCCAAATGGTATTTCCGCTTGGGCAATGGTGACTCTGCATTATGGAAGTTTCTTTTTCTACCCGAAGATGAAACCGACACATTGCGGAAACAATACTGGATTATTCCACTGCGTGTGGAACGGGCGAAAACGGATTTCGGCGAGGAACACGGATACCGCTTCAACTGGGGAATGAACAACTGCTTCAAGTGAGGGATGGTAAATCAAATTATTGTAAATCAATGAATTATGAAGATGTTTGATTTGAACGAAGTGCAAATCGTGCCAACGGCACGACATCCTATTAACCCCGTACCAAACGCAGTGCGGTGCGGGGTACAGGAAGCCCGCCGTGCATCCTGCGTGCCGGAGGCACGCTACAGATATACAATTAGTTGCGTACCTTCGGCACGCTTTTTCCCATTGCACAGCATAACATCGATAGTAAAAACACCTCGTAAAACAGAAGCCACCCCTATGAAACACCTCCTCCTTTCCTTGGCACCATAATCCGCATTGTATGAAAAAATTTCTTCTTTTTTACGTAGTCTTGCTGTGTGCCTATTGCGCATTCCCCCAAACGGAGCAATGGAGGAAATACTGTGTGCTTCAGTATCAAGCCAAAGCGGCCTTTGACAACAGCGACTACAGCCATGCAGCCCAATTCTATCAGCAGATGGACTCCGTATATGGGCACATTGTGGATTACGCGGATATGAGGAATTTTTGTGTGGCGGCGGCAATGTGCAGCGATACAAATTCAGTGCACCAGACCCTGCTCGCGCTCGCGAAAAACAAATGCTTCGACATCAGATTTTTGGACCTTCCTATTTTCAGTTATTACAAAAAGAAAAATTGGTGGGCGGAATGTGATTCCC
>JAEEQA010000110.1 GCA_016285085.1 Bacteroidales bacterium | reverse complement strand
GGTTGTTGCCGACGGACACACTGCGCGACACGGAGCCGGTACCCTGGAGGTCGGAGTCAAAAAAGCGGTCATCGGACGGGACTGACAGCGGCACGAGGTCGCGGGCAGTCGGATCCGGAACAAATCTCGGAAGAATCATATCCTTTGACTTGTGCGCCACCGGTTTTGACAAATCCATCTGAAAAACCTTATATTTTAACAAGACAGGCCGTCCAAGAAAAGAAGAATCCATCAAATGTAGAGTGGCTGTCGTGTAATCAAGACGGTAATCGGAGTCCGCAAGCCCCTGCAGCGTGAACGTTCCCGGCACGATTGAAAGCGTGTCAATGTGCATGACTGTTGAGTCGATCACACAAGAGCGCAAGCGATAGTCCGAATGGCTTTGTGCGGCAAGATTGGCAGCACAAAAAAGTGTCAGACAAAAAAATAAAAGAAATAACCGCTTCGGCTTCATAGAGAACGTCAACTATGGGCGGGTTCGCAGAATCCCATAGCGGGCTATGATTTCCAGAATGAAACAGACAAGAGCGAGCACCAGAAAAGGCAGGAATTCATCATTCTTGTGAATCAGAATATCCTCATTGACAATGGATTTCTCCATTTTATCAATTTCCTGGTAGATAGCGCGCAACTTCTTGTTGTCGGTGGCGACGAAATAGGTACCGTCCGTTTTAGACGCAATTGACTTGAGCAATTTTTCATCAATTTCGGTCTTGATGGGAAAGGTACCGGACGGTGTTTTGACTTTCGACATTTTTCCGTTGGTGCCGCAGCTGATCGTATAAACCTTGATTCCCAATTCCTTCGCCATATCGGCGGCCGATTGCGGGTCGATATAGCCGGCGTTGTTGACGCCATCGGTGAGAAGGATGACGACACGGCTTTTGGCGGTACTTTCGCGGAGGCGGTTGAGGGCAGTGCCGAGGCCGTCGCCGATGGCGGTACCGTCGTCGATGAGGCCGAAGCGTACGTCTTTGAGCAGGCGCAAAAACGTTTCATGATCAGACGTGAGGGGGCACTGCGTGTAGGCTTCGCCAGCATAAAGCACCAGACCGATGCGGTCGTGCGGGCGGCCCTTGACGAACTCTGCGGCAATGGTTTTGCAGGCTTCCAAACGGTTGGGCGAAAAGTCGAGTGTCTGCATGGAGCCGGAAATGTCCAGCGCCATCACGATGTCAATTCCTTCTGTCTCAATGTTTTTATTGCGGAAAGTGGACTGTGGGCGGGCGAGGGCGACAACCAACAGGACGAAGGTGAGGATTCGCAGGGTCATCGGGAGCCAACGGAGGCGCTGGCGAATGGTTTTCGGGGCCTGTTCAAACGGGGCCGTCGTCGGGACCAGCATCGGGGTCTGGAGCTTTTTACGCCGCCATATTTGCCATGCCACATAAGGGACAAGCAGCAGCAACAGCCAGAAAATATGAGGATTGGCGAACTCCACCTCTTTCAACAAAGTAAAAAATCCATCAAATATTTTCATATCCAACTATTTACGCTTTTTCAATTCCTGCCGTTCCGCCTCTTTGGCCCGCTCGGCACGGTCGGTAACCTTCACAAACTCACAGGCTTTCTTGTAACTCACCTCATTTTCCTCCACAATCGGCTGCTCCTTGGCGTATTTCACCAAGTCGGCACGCTCCAACAGGGTGTTCAATTCCTTCATCTGTTCGTCATCAACATCAAGATTATCAATCGCTTCCATAATTTCAGCCGTCACCATCTCCATCGCGTTCACATCCCATTGGCTGTCAATATAGGTACGAATGATTTCGCTCAATTCCGAATAGTAATCCTTTACTTGACCTTTCTGCCACAATTTCTTTGCTTTCAATGATTTAAGACTATTCAACGCCACCAAACCGGCATTCTCCTTCAGTTTATGTTTCACCTCAGCCACTTTCCTGTCGTGCAGATACTTGCGTCCGTATTTCCAGAAGAAATAGAAAGCGGCTCCCAGAACGACCAGTACCAAAAGGGTGATCAGCAACACTTTTTTCCAATTCGACTTGGCTTTTTCATCGGGGAGGATTTCAATATCCTCGCCATCCAAAGGGGCCTTTATATCTTTGAACGCCAACGTTGTATCCACAAAAACAGGAAGGGAATCCACATAAAATTGAAGCAGTTCCGACTTGGCGACGGGGATGGTATCGGACTCGAAAACAAAAATCGGTGCGATGGCGGCGACACCCGTGTCGAACGAGATAAGGACGGCTTCCTGCTCATATATGGTCTTCTCCCCTTTCACATTGGAAACCAACGGTTTGACTTCCACTATCTCGCAGTTTGCAAGCTGCCACTGCTCGTAGGGTTGCACCGAAATGTTCTTCTGGCTCGGAGCGGTGACGGAAAGGTGCATTATAAGGTGGTCGCCGATAACGATGCGGGCAGAATCCAGTCTGGCTGTGACCGACACCTCCTGTGCGGACATGCCCATAACGCAGAAAACGGAAGCTGCCAGAAAGAATATTTTCTTACAAAAAATTTTGATATTCAATATTTTAATAATCATTTTGAGCATTAGAATTATCAGCGATGGAGGCGGCGTGCTTTTCTTCCTCCTCTTTGGCCTTCAAATTATGCATAAAGGAGTCCTCAATGCGGACATAACGGCGCAAAACCTTCTGTGAGAAGGAGATGAAGATGATGACAGCAGCGGTGACCAGAAGGAAGACCCATCGGGTGAAGATGAAGTACTTGGAAAGGCTGAGGATGACGAAGAAACAGGCAAGGAAGATGCGGAAGAGGGTCCAGCCGATGATGGCGATACGGTTGGCCTGGTTGCGGCGCCAGAGGGAGGAGTAGATGTCCTGTGTGCGGACGCTGTGGTGGGTAAGTCCGTACAGGAAGGGCGATATGGCCAGAATCAGTGCGACACAGTTCAACACACCGATCACCGTCGGGGACATAAAATCACCGAATTTCTCCAATGTGAAGGGATACAGGAACTTTACGGAGGCAATGATGGCGGCAAGAGTGCAGACACTGAAGATGATGGTGCGTGTGAGGGAGGTACCGATGACCGTCTTCCAGCCGCTGGTGGCTCGCTGCGTGTTGCCGGTGATGCAGTAGCTGTCGAGGCGGGCCTTGCGCTCCGGAGAAAGCCGGCGGTTGAGGAAGCGGTTGACCGGCTCGGCGGCACGGATGCAGTAAGGTGTGGTAAAGGTAGTGATGACGGCCACCGCCACAATAATCGGATAGATGAAGGAACGCATTACGCCGAGGGAGACACCCAATGAGGCAATGATGAACGCGAACTCACCGATTTGCGCCAAGCTGAAGCCGGTTTTGAGGGAGGTTTCCAAATTCTCGCCAGCCAACAGCACACTGATAGAAGAGATAATCGCCTTGATGACCAGCACGATAATCGTCAAGAGGAGAATAGTTCCCCAATAATCCACCAGGATTTTGGGATCCACCATCATACCGACCGAAACGAAGAAAATGGCGCCGAATAGATCTTTAATTCCTTTGATGAGTTTTTCAATATGTTCGCCTTCAACGGTTTCGCAAAGAATGGAGCCCATCACGAAGGCGCCGAGAGCCGAGGAGAAGCCGACCGCGTTGGCGAAAATCACCATACCGAAACAGAGCCCGATGGAGATGATGAGCAGGGTTTCATCATTGATGTACTTCTTTGCCTTCCTGAAAAAGGTGGGAATCACCGTGATGCCGATGACGAACCAGAGAATCATAAAGAAGATGAGCTTGAGGATGCAGTAAATCATGTCCCAGCCGGCGAATTTCTGGCTGCCGGCGGCGGTGGACAGGAGCACCATCATCAAGATGGCGACAATATCCTGAATGATGAGGATAACCATCGTAAGGTCAGCGAAATGGAACTTTTTCAACCCCATGTCATCGAAAGCCTTGATGATGATGGTTGTGGAGGACATGGCCAGCATACCACCGAGGAAGATGCTTTCCATCACGGTCCAATGGAGCAGATAGCCCGACACAAAGCCAAGGCTGAACATCAGCACAATCTCAGCGAAGGAAGCGATGAGCGCTGTCGTGCCCATTTTCAGCAACTTCTTGAAACTGAACTCCAGACCTAGGGCGAAAAGGAGGAAGATGATACCGATTTCAGACCACTCCGACACCACATTCTGCTCCATTACGGTGGGGAACAAATAGAAATTAGGGCCGACAAGAAAACCGGCCACGATATAGCCGAGCACCAGCGGCTGCTTCAACAGTTTGAAAATGATGGTCACGATTCCCGCTGAGATCAGGATCAGTGCCAAATCCGAGACAAAATGGAGATTTTCAGACATAAGGATCGTTCAAAAAAAGTTTGCAAAGGTACGAAAATTTCCACAATTCCATAATTCAAAAATCACAAAAAGTATGTATCTTTGCCGCTCGAAAAATCGGCAAAGAATATTTCTGCAATCATCATATAATCATTAATAAACATACAAAAATTATGAGCATTATCAAACCTTTCAAGGGCTTCCGCCCGCCCGTCGACATCGTCGAGAAACTGGCCTCCCGTCCGTATGACGTCCTCAACTCCGCCGAAGCGCGCGTAGAAGCCGCCGGCAACCCCTACAGTCTCCTGCACGTCACCAAGGCCGAGATCGACCTTCCCGAAGGAACCGACGAGCACTCCCCTGAAGTATATCTCCAGGTGGTGAAAAACTACAACCTCTTCAAAGACCTCGGCTGGCTCGTGAAGGACGAAGAGGAGAAACTCTACGTCTATGCCCAGAGCATGAACCCGAAGGATGCCAACGCCAAATGGCAGTACGGCATCGTGGCCTGCGCCTACAGCGAGGACTATGTCAACAAGATCATCAAGAAACACGAGCTCACCCGTAAGGACAAGGAAGAGGACCGCATGAAACACGTCCGCATCACCAACGCCAACGTGGAACCCGTCTTCTTCGCCTACCCCGCCGTGGCCCGCATCGACGAAATCGTGGCATCCGTCACCGCACAAAAGCCCATCTATGACTTCATCGCCAAGGAAGACGGATTCGGCCACCGCTTCTGGGTTATCGACGACAAAGCCATGATCGCCGAACTTGTTGAACTGTTCGCCACCAAGGTTCCCGCCATGTACATCGCCGACGGCCATCACCGCAGCGCCGCCGCCGCCCTCGTGGGACAGGAGAAAAAAGAGCAGAACCCGCACCACACCGGCAAGGAAGAGTACAACTACTTCATGACCGTCATCTTCCCCGACAACCAGCTGAATATCATCGACTACAACCGCGTGGTGAAAGACCTCAACGGCCTCAGCAAGGAGCAGTTCAT
>JAEEQA010000036.1 GCA_016285085.1 Bacteroidales bacterium | reverse complement strand
GCACGTCGTTCAACGAGGCAAAGGGGTAGTCTTTCAACTTGTTGTTTTCCAGAAGAAACCACCATTTTTCACCCTCGCACGGCACATTCTGCGGCATCTTGTCGAAACAGTCGTGGAAATATTCCTTAATGGGTTGATAATAATTGATTGAGGTTTTTCCCATCAGGTAGTAATAAAGGCAATGGTAGAGGGTAGAATCGGGATCGCCCCACTGTGCCGCGAAGTCAGGCTCGAATTCGGATTTTTGCCTGATATTCCGGTTTTTCACCACCCATACCTTGAAATAATGGAAGGATTCCCACTCTTCCTCTGCTTTTTCTTCAATGGCTTTCAACAGTTGCTTGGACCTGGATGTCATGTAGTGATAATCCTCCATCTCTTTGTCATACATCTGCCAGAGGGTGTCGTAGGGCATCTCCTTGTAGGATTCCTGCCCGTGGCTGACGCAGGGGCGCATCACTGCTAACAGCAATAACAGGAAAAAAGCGGCTTTTATGGGGCTCGTTTTCATCATGGGATTGGGTGTTTGAAGGCGCAAAATTAGAAAAATATCCGGTTTGTTTTGCTTTTTCTAAAAAAACTATTGACTTGGCGGGAATAATGTCTTACTTTTGCAAACCGTTTTGTACAGATTAAATAACCCCTAAATTCATAACAGTTATGAAAGACAATCTCAAACTTGAAACCGTGGCTTCGACCAACTTCCCGGCATTGGCCGAAGTGTATCGCGGCATTCTGGAAGATGCCGGATTCGAAGTGTTTATCGCCAATGAAAATGCACCCACCTACGTCGGGTTGGCCAATTCTGTGCTGGTGCAGGTGGAGTCGTCGCAGGCCGAAGCCGCCAAGAAGTTCCTGGAGGAGAATATTGATGAGGAACTTGACGAAAATGCCGGTGGGGATCAGTGATTCTTTCAGTTCTCCACCGTCATCGTTTTCGTCCCTTCCAAAAATGTCGTTTCCACGGTGTCGCCGGCGTGGAGGTCGGTGGCGCGGGTGACGGCCTTGCCGTTGTGGCGCGTGATGCTGAAGCCACGGCGCAGGATGTTGGCAGGGGAGAGGAGCGTGAGCTTGTCGGAAAGGTGCTCTATAGCGGTTTTGTCGCTTTCAATCTTCTGTTTAGCAAATAGTTGGATCTTGGACTGAAGCAGTTTTAGCTGGTTCTGGCTGTCGCCGACCGTATCGCGGGCAAAGTCGCGCACGGTGACGGTGGCGTCGCTGAGGAGTTGCTTGTGGCTGTCGAGCAGTTTGCGCCCCGAAAGTTGGAGGGAGGTCTGGAGGCTCCGCAATCGGTTCGTTTCCCGTGTAAGTAGTCTGCTGCCGGTCAGTTGCAGGCGGCTTTCGTGTTGTGCCGTCCGCTCCTTCGCCTCTTGCAGAATGGCAAGGGTCTGTGTGAATATATAATTTTGGTAATCAGTAACTTTATTGTCAAAATCGGTGAATTTCCCGATGAGGAAGTAGGCCACTTCGGTCGGCGTGATTTTGTTGGCGTAGGAGACGGTTTCGGTGATGGTCTCGTTGGTGGAGTGGCCGATGCCCGACAGGACGGGGAGGGGGAATGTGGCCACGCGGCGGGCCAGCTCGTAGTTGTCGTAGCAGCCGAGGCCCACATCGCCGCCGCCGCCCCGGATGATGGCCACGCAGTCAAACTCGTCCTTGCGCTTCTCGATCTGGTTCAGCTGTTCCAGCATCGTGCCGATGGCCTTCTCGCCTTGCAGCAGCGACGGGAATAGCGTGGTCTGGAACTGGTAGCCCGCCGCGTTCCCGCCGAGGGTGATGGTGAAGTCGCTGTACCCCTTGCTCGTCTCGATGGAGATGACCGCCACCCGTTTCGGCAGCAAGGGCATCCTTGTCCGCTTGTTGGCATCGAAGATCCCCTCCTTTTTCAGCCGTGCAATCGTTTCCTGACGGATTTTCGCCATCTCGCCTAACGTGAACGTCGGCTCGATGTCCTGGATGTGCAGCGCCAGTCCGTACTGCGGACTGAACTGGATGGTGGCAAGGCACAGGATGGTGATGCCGTCCTTGAGCGGTTCGCCGGTGATTTGCAGGAACCGCTGGTTGATGCGTGCGTACTGGTCGGCCCAGATGACCGCCCGCATCTGCGCCTTCACCCGCTGCCCCTCCTTTTCCACCAACTCGGGATAGCAGTGCCCCGTCCGATAGGGGTTGAGCTTCACCATCTCCGCCTTGATGTAGTACGGATATTTGTAGGTGCGCTCAATCATCGACTGGATGCTTTGCGCCACCTGCGTGAGCGTGTAAACCGATTTTCCGTTGAAAGTCTCCTGCTCCATCTTCTGTCTGAAATGAGGCGGCAAAGGTACGATTTTAGCATAAAACTTGACCATTTTTCTGAAAATTTTGTCAGATTGTCATTGGTGCAAAATTTTTTAAAAAAATATGCGTTTACAAAAAAGTGTGTCAAAAAAAATTTTTTTGGATTCTATATAAAAATATGAAAAGAAAAACCATAACTACCTCTCTTATTTGCTTAATTTTCAATATTTTTACTTTTTCATTGATGGGGCAGCCGATGTCCCTTTCGGAGTGCATCCAGTATGCCGAGCGTAACAATCCTGCCATCCAGAGTGCCGGCATGGACGTGGACGTGGCGGAGATACGCCTGAAACAGACGCGCTTGCAGATGACGCCCGTCGTGACCGCCAATGCCGGACAGAATTTCGGTTACTCGCACGGCAGCGAGCAGTTTTCCATCAATGGCAATTATTCCGTGAACGCCGGCATCGACATCTTCAACGGGCTGAACACCTACAACAGCATCAAGCAGAGCCAGGTGCAGCTGAACCAGGCACAGCTCCAAGCCGAGCAGCAGAAAAACACCGTGCGTATCCAGATCATCCGTTCCTATCTCACCATACTGATGAATCAGGAAATGCTGGATTATCAGCGCAACGTCCTGGAATCCAGTCGCCAGCAAGTGGCGGAAGGGGAGCAGAAGTACAAGGTCGGGCAAATCCTTGAAAGCGACTATCTGATGCTGCAAGCCCAGTATCTGGCGGATTCCACCAGCATGGAAAACACCATGATTGCCATCAACAATGAGTACGTCACCCTCCGCAACCTTCTGAACGTGAATCGAAGCCAGTCGCTTTCCGTGTCGACACCCGACAGCGCCCGTCTGGCCGCCTCCATGACGGTTCCCTCCCTTGACGAGGTGCTGCGCCGCGCCTTCGACTACCTCCCCGATGTGAAAATCAGCCGCAACAATGTCGAAATCGCGGAGTACGACGTGAAGATCGCAAAATCCGGATATTATCCGTCGCTGTCGGCCAGCGCCGGCATCGGCACCGGCTACAACGCCGCCTACGGAAACGGCAACAGCGGCCTCACCTCCGGCCTCTACAAGGGCCTTTCCGAATCCATCGGCCTCAACCTCAGCATTCCCATCTACAAGCAGAGTTCGGTCCGCAACAACGTGAGAATCAAAAATATCCAGGTTCAGCAGGCGGAACTCGCCCTCAAAAATACGGAAGAGCAGGTCACCAAGGAAATCGAGGCCTACCATCTTGACCTCAAAAAGGCCTACAACAATTACCAGCTTTCCGAATTGCAGAAATCGGCCTATTATGCCAACTATATGACGTACAGCCAGCGCTTCCAGTACGGCGCCATCACCACGGTGGATTTGCTGCAGCAGCAGACCAATTATTTGAACATCCTCAACAATTATATGCAGAACAAATACAATTACCTGATGCAGCTGAAGGTGTTGGATGTTTATATGGGACAACCGGTGGAACTTTAGAAAATGGAAAATGGAAAATGGAGAATTGAGAATTGAATGAAAATGTCCGCGACAGCGGACTTGAATGCGAACGAAGTGAGCAGAATCAAGGAATGCAGGCGAAAGCCTGCAAAAATGCGAACGAAGTGAGCAGAATCAAGGAATGCAGGCGAAAGCCTGCTAAAATGCGAACGAAGTGAGCTTGAATCAAGAAATGCAGGCGATAGCCTGCTAAAATGCGAACGCAGTGAGCTTGAATGTGAGCGATAGCGAACCAAAATACGAACGAAGTGAGTAAAATTTTAGCTATATGGAACGAAAAACGAAAAAACGACTGATTATCTGGGGCATTGTTGGTGCCATCCTGATTTTGCTTGTGCTCTTTATGATGATGGGTAAGGGCAAAGGCGGTTTTGTGATGTTGGAGACCGACGCCGCCCGCACCGACAGTATTGAAATCACGGTGACCGCAACCGGCGAGATCCAGCCCGTCTATAAGGTGGAGGTGGGTACGCAGGTGTCCGGTATCGTGGAGAAACTGTACGTGGACTACAACTCCCACGTCAAGAAGGGCGACCTGCTGGCGGAACTCGACCGCTCCACCTTGCAGGAACAGGTGAACCAGGCACAGGCCAACCTGTCGAACGCCCAGAGTACGTTGACGCTTTCGGAGCAGAACTACCAGCGTATCAAGGCACTGTATGATAACAAAGCCGCCACGCAGGCATCGTTTGAGGAGGCTTCCAACCAGTACATCCAGGCCAAGAACCAGGTGACCACCGCCAAGTCCGACCTCCAGCGCGCCCAGGTGAATCTTTCGTACTCAAGGATTTATTCCCCCATCGACGGCATCGTCCTGAGCAAGTCGGTGGAGCAGGGCCAGACCGTGGCCTCCTCCTTCAGCACCCCGACAATCTTCACCATCGCCAACAACCTGCATCAGATGCAGGTGGAGGCCAATGTGGACGAAGCCGACATCGGACAGGTGAAAGAGGGACAGACTGTTACTTTCACCGTGGATGCCTATCCGAACGATGTTTTCACCGGCACGGTCAAGCAGATCCGTCTTGAACCGAAAGTCACGTCCAACGTCGTGACCTACACCGTCATCATCGATGCGCCGAACCCCGAGGAGAAGCTGATGCCCGGCATGACCGCCAGCGTGAGCATCATCATCGAGAAGGAGACCGGCGTCACCGTTCCGATGGAGTCGCTCTATTTCACCTTGAAAGAGGAGACGATCCAGATGCTTTCCAAGCACGGCATGACCTTCAACAGTCTCTTCAAGAACGAGGAGGAACTGACTAACAGCCTGAAAGATATCACCAAGAAGTCGATTTGGGTGAAGAAGGGGAATGTGTATGAGCAGCGCATGGTGTCCACCGGCATCGATGACGGCGCCAAGTGCATCATTCCGGAAGGTGTTGCGGAAGGGGAGGAGATTGTGGTTGGCGAGCGGCAGCTTACGCCCGGCAATGCTAAACAAGGCAAATCGTTCTTCGGACCTCCGCAGGAGAAAAAGAGATAGTCTATGAAAGAGATCATTGAAATCAAAGACCTGCACCGCACTTTCCGCGTGGGAAGCGAGGATGTGCACGCCCTCGACGGCATCACCTTCACCATCTATGAAGGCGAGTTCGTGAGCATCATGGGCACCAGCGGCTCGGGAAAGTCCACCCTGCTGAACATTCTCGGTTGCCTCGACACGCCCACCTCTGGCGAGTACATCATCAACGGTATATCGGTCAACTTATTGAACAAAAACCAGTTGTCAACCCTTCGCAACCGGCAGATAGGGTTCGTCTTCCAGAACTACAACCTGCTGGCGCGCACCACGGCGCTGGACAACGTGCAGCTCCCGCTGATGTACAACCATGAGGTGTCAGCCAAGGAACGCCGGGAGCGGGCGGTGGCCGCGTTGGAGGCGGTGAAGCTCGCCGACCGCATGAACCACATGCCCAACCAGCTGTCGGGCGGTCAGCAGCAGCGCGTGGCCATTGCCCGTGCCCTCGTCAACGACCCCGTCATCATCCTCGCCGACGAGGCCACGGGTAACCTCGACACCCGCACCTCCTACGAGATCATGACCCTCTTCCAAGACCTTCATAGCAAGGGCAAAACCATCGCTTTTGTGACGCACGAGCCCGACATCGCCACCTTCACCACCCGCACCATCAAACTGCGCGACGGACATGTCGTCCTCGACGAGAAGATTGACCAGCAGTCGGCCGCCGTCGCGTTGGCGGAATACGAAAAGAACATCCAGAACACCGCAATCTAAACCATGAACATCCTCAATCTTGTCAAGATAGCCATCACGGCACTGCTCCGCAACAAGGGGCGTTCGTTCCTCACCATGCTGGGTATCATCATCGGTATCGCCTCCGTGATCATGATGGTGAGCCTCGGCCGCAGCTCCACGCAGAACGTGCGCGGCGAGTTCTCCTCCATGGGTTCCAACATGATCATGATTATGCCGGCACGGCAGATGCGCGGCGGCGTGAACATGGGAAACTCAAGTTCCAAATCGTTGGATATGAAGGATTTGAAATCGTTGGAAAACAACACAAAGTATGTCGCTCATGTTTCTCCGACCGTGGGCAGTTCGGCGCAGCTGGTGTTCGGCGCCAACAACCATCCAGGCAGTTTGACCGGCGTCGCACCTTGCTACATCGACATCCGCAAGTATGAGATGGCGGAGGGCATCATGTTCACGGAGGAGCATTTGAAACGGTACGCCAAGGTGTGCGTCATCGGCCAGACGGTGGTGGAGAACCTCTTCACGAACGGCGAGGACCCGGTGGGGCAGACCATCCGCTGCGGCTCCGTGCCGATGAAGGTGATCGGCGTGCTGGCCTCCAAGGGCGGCAATGGCATGGGACAGGACCAGGACGACATCGTGCTGGTGCCGTACACCACCATTCAGACCCGCTTTGCCAGTGCCAACGGCCGTACCTCCTTCAACATGCTGTTCGCTTCGGCCACGCGCGAGGAGGACTCGGAGCTGGCCGCCACGGAAATCACCTACATCCTCCGCAGCAACCACGGCATCAAGGAGGGGCAGGAGGACGACTTTGACATCCGCACGCAGGAGGAAATCCTGACCGCCATGAGTTCGGTGACGAAGGTGCTTACGATGCTCCTCACCGCCATCGCCGCCATCTCGCTCATCGTCGGCGGTATCGGCATTATGAACATCATGTACGTCACGGTGACGGAGCGCACGAAGGAGATCGGCCTCCGTATGGCCATCGGCGCGAAAAGCAAGGATGTGCTGTTGCAGTTCCTTTCCGAAAGCGTCATCCTCAGCCTTATCGGCGGGTTGATCGGCATCATCTTCGGGGTCCTGCTCTCCTATGTCCTGTTGTCGCTGGTACTGCACTGGCCCATGGTCATCAGTCAGGGTGCCATCGGCATCTCCTTCCTCGTGTGTGCCGCCACGGGTGTCTTCTTCGGCTGGTATCCCGCCAAGAAGGCCGCCAATTTGGATCCCATTGTTGCTTTGAGGTATGAATAATGTTGTCATATTTGCAAAATGATTGAAATTTTATAAAATATTCTTGCATTTTATTCGTTAAATATTGTCTTTTTATCGTTAAAAAAAGAGGAAAATGGTTGTCCGGTGACATTGTGAGAGGAGAAAAGATATCTTGATTTTTTTTGTGAAATATATTGAAATTAAATAGTTAGACTAAGAACCACTGATTAAAAAAACTTGTTATGAACGCAAAAGAGATTAAAGCCAAAATTATGTTGGTTGAAGACAACCAGAATTTGCGTAACGTTTTGAAGGATTATCTGGAAACTTTGAAGTTTGGTGTGGACGATTTCAGCGACAGCACCTCCGCCAGCAACTCCTTCGCCAAATTCAAATACGACATTTGCGTGTTTGACATTGTGATGAAGGGCAAGAACGGCTACGAGCTGTTGCAGGACATCCGGAAGATCGACCCTGAGGTCCCGGTGATGTTCCTCACGGCCAAGAACGAGAAAGAGGACCGCATCAAGGCCTTCAAATTGGGTTGCGACGACTATATGACGAAGCCCTTCAGCGCTGAGGAACTCACCCTCCGCATCGAGGCCATCCTCCGCCGCACCAAACGCCCCAAAAAGGTGAAACCCGTCATCCCCCACACCAACGACGTCTATCATTTCGGCAACTTCACCTTCGACTTTGGCTCCATGCAGCTGATTCACCCGTTGAAGACCCGCTCGCTCACCCGCAAGGAAGCCGAACTGCTCCGTCTCTTGTGCGAAAACATGAACAAGCTGATGCCGCGTGAGGTGATCCTGCGCCAGATCTGGGGCAGCGACGACTACGCCGCCGGCCGTAGCATGGACGTTTTCCTCACCAAACTCCGTTCCTACCTCGCCGTGGAACCTGTTGACGAGAAATACCTCAACAAGGATCCGAAGACGAAAGCCAAATATGTGGAGGGTTATGAACCCGATATCGAAATCCACAACGTGCACGGCACGGGCTTCATCTTCAAGGTGAAGGGTGTGGAAGTGAAGAAGGAAGAACCTGCACAGCAGAAATAAGATATAGTTTTCATGGTAAAAGCCTGGGGTATTGCCTCGGGCTTTTTTACTTTTGATGGTTTCTATGGAAATTTTTACAGATGAATATTTTATGAAGATGGCGCTTGCCGAGGCGGAAGACGCGCTGGTGGAGGGCGAGGTGCCGATCGGGGCGGTGGTGGTGGCCGGCGACCGCGTGATTGCGCGGGGACATAACCACACGCAGCTGCTCAACGATGTGACGGCCCACGCCGAGATGGAGGTGATTACGGCCGCAGCCAACCGGCTCGGAGCCAAATATTTGAACGATTGTACCCTGTATGTTACGGTCGAACCGTGCGTGATGTGCGCGGGAGCCATCGCGTGGGCGCAGGTGGGCACGCTTGTCTATGCCGCGCCCGACCCGAAACGGGGCTACACCACGCTCGGCACGCCTGTCCTGCACCCCAAAACCGTCGTGCGCAGCGGAGTGCTCGCCGACCGAAGCGAAAAAATGATGAAGGACTTTTTTGCAAAAAAGCGGTAGTTTCGCAAATTGATTGTATCTTTGCCGCCTGTTTTCCAAACTATGAAAAGAGCTATACTGATCCTTGCACTGATATTTTCGATAGCTGCGGCTTACCCGCAGAAATTCATCGGTTCCGTCATCGCCGGCGGCAACCTTTCGCAGGTGGACGGCGACGAGGTGGCCGGCTACTACAAATTCGGCTTCAACGGAGGAATGTCCGTCACGCTGCCGCTGGACGACAAATACCACTGGTACGGCACCATCGAGTTGTTATATACCCAGAAGGGTTCGTACCAGACCGCCTATCGGGCCAACGCCATCCTGAACGACACCACCGGACTCTATTTGCACAATGAGGATCCGTCAGTCCCGTTCAACCGTAAAATCAAATACAAGCTTAATCTTGATTATGTGGAGGTTCCTGTGATTTTCCATTATGAGGATCACCACACGGGCTGCGCCATTGGTGCGGGCTTTGCGTGGGGAAGGTTGGTGCGTGCCCACGAAATCGAGAACGGCTGGACCACCACCACCGATGTGCGGTCGCACACCTACCGCACCAGCGACTGGAGTGTGATTGCCGATGCCCAGATCCGTCTTTACAAAGGTCTGAAGCTGAATATCCGGTTCCAGTATTCGCTCCGCCCGCTGCGTACCCGCGAGTACTACGACAGTTACAAGCAGGAAACGTGGACGCGCAAGGAGTACAACAACGTGATCACCATGCGGCTGATCTACTCTTTCAACGAGAGCTTCGTTCGCAATCCCAACTGGGAACCGGGCGGCCGCAAAGGAACCCGCTGGGTGCATGACACCAGCAAAGGGTGGTACTCGGATAAGTAGGATTGAAAACGGAAAACTAAAAATTAAAAATTAAAAGGCCGAGGTAGTAGGCTTACCTCGGAGAGGTGATATTTTATTAACCCCAGATAAGTCCGCGAGAAGCGGACGCAATCTGGGGTGGGTGATGGCCTGTGCGCCTGCCCGCGGCACAGGCGGAAGATACGGAAGAATACAGCGGGTGATGCCGCGGAAAAGAGACTGTGTCTATTGGTTAGAATTGCTAATTCCGCTATTCTGACGGTTGGCGGAATGATGTGGTACAACTACGTTGCACATTATGAGTGTATCCTAATCCTTTCGGATTTAATGTTCTTTATGTTGCTTGAGTAGTACTTTGAAACATTGAAAAACTATACAAAAATAATACCTTCATTAAAGTGTTTCCTATTTTCTTCAAGACAATTCCAAAAATGGTCTATATCCCATTTTTTTACTTTTAAATACTCAGACTTTAAAGCGTTATAAAGGATAACGAGGTACACATAGTCATCGAGTTCATATTCTTCAAATTCATAAAATCGGAACTCCTCACCTTTATCACAGGAATGCTCGTCAAAAATGCCAATAATCTCTTTTGTTAATTCATCTAAAGAGCCCCCAAGAAAGTCCTTGACAATACATTCAACCTCGTCAGTAATTAGATCTTTTTCTGGAATATTCCAAAGATATGCGAAAAACAAGTTTTCAGGGATAGCATTGTCCTTTTTGTCCTTGAAATGTTTTGCAATTACAAGCTCTGTTGATTTGATAAAATTTTCTAATTCATCAAATGTGAATTTTTTAATCTTTTCATTCATAAACAATTGTTTTAAAAGTAAATATTATCGCATTTCTCTTACAAATATAATTCCTCAGAACCGCACCGTCATCCCCACGCCGGCATAGTCCGTGCCGAAAGTCGGGTGCCAGTTCAGCGAAACCGACTTCTTCTGCCCCTGGACGTAGTAGTGGTAACTCTGCTGCAACTGCGACCCCATGCAGCCCAGCAGGATGGCGCCCGTCACCATCAGTCCGCCGCCCACACTCATGCAGATGATACCCGGGACATCGTCATTATACCACAGCAAGTGACTGCCCGTATAGTCAGTGTACGGCACGGCATCATAGACACATAGTAATACGGGAATGCCCACTGGCACAGCCAACGCAAACCCCGTGCCCAGAAAGGTCCAGCCGCAAATCTTCATCGTGTTGTAACTCTTGTACTTCTGGTAAGCCAAGCTTCCCACCTCAAGGAATGTCCCCTTCTCCTGCTTGACCTTCTGCTTGAATTCCCAGTACGTCAGCGGATCTTCAGCGAGCATGGTTTCCGGCTGGACATCCTCATTCTGCCCCACTTGGACAGTTTCCGCCAAATTTCCATCGGCTGCTGCAACGTCATCAGATTGCGCAAATACAAAACCCATTACAAAGGCAAAAACGGAAAATAAAACTGCTTTTTTCATAATTACATATTTTTGGATAATAAAATGATTGCCGCATTTTTGAAAACCAGCGGCAAAAGTAGCGGATTGTACCATCCACAGGGAAAATGCAGCATCAACTCCACAAAATATGTCACAAAAAGACAGTTTTATGTCATTTGGGTTTTCCTGCAAAATGCTATTTTTGCACCAAAATTTCATTTATGATCAACATCACCTACGAATCCGTCATCTCACACATTTTTGAAATCATTGCACTTGTATTTGTACCTTTGATTATTATCGGCTGCCTATACTACAGCGCACTCGGTATTTATCGCTTTTTCAAAGGAAAAACGAAAAAGGAACTTATGGAAGAGAATGCTCGGCTTTTGGAAGAGAATCTCCAGCTGAAAGAAAAAAATGCAGAATTGAGCCGTCATCTCGAGCACGCGGAAAATGTGGTTATACTCAATGAAAAGCAGCAAAAAGAGAACGACCTATTCCCCCAAATTATCGTCATTGGTTCCTTAAGAATACAAAGCAAGCGCATATCCTATATTGAATCTCAACCAGATAATTCTCGGATGAAAGACTTTCATTATACCGACGATGACAAAATAGATTCGGTGAACACTACCTTTGAGCCAATCTTAGAGCAGTTGGCTGGCAATTTCATGCAAATTAATAAGAGCCAAATTGTCAATCTGGACGAATTCAGTATGTCACAAGGAGATGAATTGTACTTGAAAGGAGTAAACAAGGCTTTCTACATCTCCGACAAGTACCGTGGGGAATTCAAACAACGGACTTCTAAAATATAGAGACTTTTCTACTACCCCGGCCTTCGGCCACCCCTTCTACATAGAAGGGGAATTTTGTCCTTCTGTAATTTTCTAAAATACGCCGGCCGTCCGAAGTCTCCCGCCTAATGTTCGCAAGCGAACCCAAATTAAAAATGCGAACGCAGTGAGCAAAATTTTTGTTACCTTTGCGCTCTGTTTTTCAAGGTTACGATTATGAAGAAATTCTACGCCCTTTTTGCCGCTGTGCTGTGCGTTACGGCGGCTTTTGCCCAGACTGTGCCGCAGGACGAGGCGGCGGACTATGCCAACCGGGTCTTCCGTATGTGCGGGAAATCCGCCACTCGCTCCGTCAGTGTGGAGCGGCGCGATGGCGACACCCTCTACTACGTCTTCGCCGCCGCCGATGGCTCCTCCGCCGTCGTCAGTGCCGACCGCCGCACGCAGCCGCTGCTGGCCTTCACCGACGGGCAGCAGCTTGCCGGCCCTGATGTGGCCCCGCCCGCGCAGATGTGGCTCACCCATTACGCAAACCAACTGGCGGAACTGCGCCTGCTGCCCTTCCGCAGCGAAGACGCCCACCCCGCCTGGGAACGCTCCCGCAGCGGCGAACTCCGCCCGGAGGCCGCCATCGCCCCCTTCCTCCGTTCCAACTGGGGCCAGGGAAGCCAATATAACTACTATTGTCCCAAGGATGTAAAGGGCGAGGGCGGCCGTGTGGTCACCGGTTGCGTGGCTACGGCGATGGCACAGCTGATGTACCACTTCCGCTTCCCCGAAACGGGCACCGGCACCTACGCCTACACCGACGAGCACTACGGCGTTCAGTCGGCGGACTACGGCAACACCACCTACGATTTTTCCGCCATGTGCGACAGGGCGTCCTCCGTCAACACCGCCATCTCCACGCTCATGTACCATTGCGGGGTGGGCGTCGATATGGTCTATGGACCCGACGGTTCCGGCATGTACAACCACAGCGCCGCCAACGTGCTCAAGACCTACTTCAAGTATTCGCCCGACACCCGCTACGAGTTCCGCGACTCCACCACCCAGGACTGGGACAGCCTCATCGTGTCGCACCTTGAGCGCGGAATCCCGCTCTACTACGCGGGTTGGAGCGTGCCCGACATCAACGGACACGCCTTCATCTGCGACGGTTACCGGATGGTGGACACCGCCTACTATTATCATTTCAACTTCGGTTGGGACGGCCAATCCAACGGCTATTTTTACACCAATGCCTTGAATGTGAGCAGCACCCATTTCAACCTCGCGCAGGAGCTGATCATCAATGCGTACCCCGATACGACCCAGTATGAATACCCCGTGCCGCAGCCGACTGCGGGCACAACCGTGCTCACTTCCCGCGACGGTTCCGCCTATGTGCCCGCCGCTCATCCCGCCGGTATGGATTACACCTGGGTCATCCGCCCGGAGGTGGAGAATCTGAACTATATAGTCCTGTCTGTTTCGGCGACGATGGGGGAGGGAGACACGCTCTTTGTTACCACCGACAGTCCCGACATTGCGCCGAAGGTGCTTACGGGCGACACGGCGAAGAACTGGAGCTTGGAATGCTCCGAGATGACCGTACGGTATGTCAGCGGCTCGGAAGGTGCGGGCCGCGGGATTTCCGTCAGCTACGCGGCGGGCACGACGGTCTTCTGCTCCGGCGCGCCGATGGTCACCGCCTCTTCAGGCACGATTACCGACGGCAGTGGCGATCTCGACTATAACCCGCTGACGTATTGCGCTTTTAAGATTAGGGTTAACAGCGCACCCTGCATCAAGATCACCTTCCGTGAATTTGAATTGGAGGAGGGACACGATTCATTGCACATCTATAGGTTCCAGAACCAGGACAACACTTACCTTACCTCTCTGACCGGCCATATTGACGAGGGTACGGAAATGATTTTCAATGCCAACCGGCTGCGTTTCGTCTTTGAAAGCGATGAGCAGAACAATGCCGCCGGTTTCACCTTCGATTTTGAAGGGACGGAGGAAACGGGAATGTCAGAACAGGAGGAAATCCCTGTTTCTGTTTGGCCGAATCCTTCATCTTCAGTGATTTATGTATCGGTAGGGGAGAAGTGCGCCTCTTCATCCACAACGATGCAGTTGTGCGACATCTTCGGCAGAATGTTGGATGAGGTTACCTCCGCCAAAGTGGGCGAAACCGTTTCGTTTGATGTATCTGATTTGGCCAAAGGTGTTTATCTTCTCAGGATTGTGACGGAGGATGGGAGGACGCTCACTCGGAAAATCGTGCGTCAGTAGCGGATGCAGCACAATTAGAAGAAGCTCTTGTTGCGTTTCGATTTTTTATGTAACTTTGCGGCCTTAAATATAAATATATGAAAAGAGCCGCTGTCCTGCTATTTATTGTGTTTTTTTGTGGCGCAGCTTCAGCGCAGCATTTTGACAAATACTTTGAAAACAAGACGTTGCGAATCGACTATCTCCATAGTGGGAAGAACGATTCCGAGAGCATTGAGGTGAAGGCCTACCATGCGGGCGGCGTATGGAGCGGCACCCGTTCCTACCTGATTGAGCCGAAGCGCTACGGCGACATCCTTTTTCAGGTTTATGACCTTGCCTCGGGCAGGCAGCTGTACGCCCGCAGCTATTCCACTCTTTTCTGTGAATACCGCGCCACCGAGCGCGCCCTTACGGAAGTCGGCCATTTCGAGGAGTGTGTCAATATGCCGTTCCCCAAGAGCACGGTGAAATACACCTTCACGATGTATGACCGCCGCAATGTCGGAACGCTTTTATATACAGGTACTTTTGACCCGGCCAAAGAGACGGTGAAACCCTTTGTGAAGGAGTACGAGGTGATGAACCTCCACAAAGGCGGCAAGCCGGAGGACTGCATCGACATCCTGTTCCTTCCTGATGGCTATGCCAAGGAGGATGCGAAGAAGCTGGAGAAAGACATGAAGCGTTTCGGTTCCTATGTGATGAATTGTACGCCGTACAAGCAAAACAAGAAGTATGTCAACCTGCGGGCCATCAAGGGGTATTCTGCCGAGTCTGGCATTACCGACCCCAACGGCGGCGTTTTCAAGAAAACCCTGTTGGACTGCAGCTACAACGTCATTGATGTGGACCGCTATCTTATGTGCTTGAATGTGTGGAAGATGTACGAGATTGCCGACGACGCGCCGGTCGATATCATCGTCCTCGTCTGCAACTCCGACAAGTACGGCGGCGGCGGCATCTACAACTTCTACGGCACGGTGTGCAACGGCGCACCCCAAGCCGACTACGTCATCGTGCACGAGATGGGGCACCTTATCGGCGGGCTCGCCGACGAGTACTACACCTCCGAAGTCTCCGTGATGGACTACTACCCCACGGATGTGGAGCCGGTGGAACCGAATGTCACCACGCTGGTGGATTTCGACTCCAAGTGGAAATCCATGCTTGATCCGGACACGCCCGTCCCCACGCCCGCCACCGCCGACCACAAAGGCGTTCTCGGTGTTTACGAGGGCGGCGGCTATGTGGCAAAAGGGGTTTACCGCCCGTGGCTCGACTGCACCATGAAGATTATCGCTTACGACAACTTCTGCCCCGTTTGCACCAAAGTCCTTGTGGATGCGATTGGGTATTACGCCAATAGGGAACTGAAAATGGAAAAATGAAAACTGAAAACTGAAAAATGAAATATGGAGTTATGGAATTTTGGAGAACGTAGAAAGTATGAAGTAGAAGGTATGAAGTTGTCCGCGCATAGTTCCCCTTCTATGTAGAAGGGGTGGCCGAAGGCCGGGGTAGTAGAAAAATGAAAATGGAAATCATCAAATAATTAATAATCAATAATTTAAAATTAAAATTCAGTATTATGAGCATTACAAAATTAGACCAAGTCATCGAACTTGTGAAGACCCGTCCCCAGAAACGTTTGGTTGCCGCTTACGCCAACGACGCACACACCATCGAAGCCGTCCACAATGCCGTGAAGATGGGCATCGTGAAGGCCACTCTCGTGGGCGATGAAGCCACCATCAAGGAGGTTTGCAAAGCCAACAACATCGATGTCAACGACTTCACCATCGTCCAGGAAGCCGATGAGAACAAGGCAGCGGCCAAGGCTTGCGAGCTGATCAACAACGGCGAGGGCGACATCCTGATGAAGGGTCTCCTCTCCACCGATAAATACATGCGCGCCATCCTCAACAAGGAACGCGGCCTGATGCCGGGACCGAAAGCCGTCCTGTCGCACGTCACGGTGATCGAGACGCCCCGCTACCACAAGCTGATTGTGTGCGGTGACGTGGCCATCATCCCCGCCCCGGACCTCAACCAGAAGGTGGCTATCACCAACTACCTGATCAACACGGCCCGCGCCCTCCAGATCGAGAAACCGAAGGTCGCCATCCTCGCTGCCACCGAACAGGTGCTTCCCGCCATGCAGGCCTGTGTGGATGCGTGCCTCATCAGCAAGATGGGCGAACGTGGCCAGATCAAGAACGCCGTCATTGACGGACCGCTCGGTGTGGACCTCGCCATCGACATGGAGTGCGTCCAGATCAAGAAGGTGAAGAGCGAAGTGGCCGGCGACGCCGACTGCCTCGTGTTCCCGAACATCGAGACGGGCAACGTCTTCTACAAGTGCAACACCAAGCTGGCCGGTGGCGAACTCGGCGCAATGGTGGTCGGTGCCAAGGTTCCCTGCGTGCTTTCCTCCCGCGGCGACTCCACCAAGACCAAGCTCTATTCCATTGCTTTGGCTGCCCTTTCCGCAAAATAATCTGAGATCATGAAAAGAAAACTGTTCACTCTTGCCGTCATCTGCGCCGCCCTTTTTACGGGCTGCGAAGACACATCATACCTTGATTCTGAAAACGTTGACCAGAATATCATCTTCCAAAGTTATTCTGTCACTTACGATGCTCAAGACCAGCTGCTTTCATGCTGGGCAGAGTTCCATCAGGATAATATGTCAGGCAGTCGTATCCGCCTCACCGGAAATTCCTCCGTGACTTGCGCCAAAGAGGCGATGACACTGTCGGATCCCGTTGGTTATATGCTTGCTAAGAATAGTGCCAACGATCCGGGAAAGGTTTCGTTTGTCTATGTGAACAATAATGGCGATAAGTATGTGAATACGTTGAAAATAAAATCAGTGGATACCAAAGCGGATGCAATCACTTTGTCTTTGGATGCAGATAATACGATAGCTTTCAAAGGCAAAAAAGCCGGCGATGACGAGCGTTTCTTCTTGATAATCAAGCAAGAAGGAAGAGAAGACGTGGAGATTGAGGCGATGGAGTCCAATGGCAATAACCTTCGGTTCGATGCTGAAGACCTGTCGGTCCTTTCCAAAGGGACATACAGCGGACAGCTCTCACGCCGGGGCGAAGGCGCTGATGTGAAGGCTGCGGACCGCGGTGGTTTCTGGAATGTGGAATATCTATCTGTTTTAAAGGAAGTTACAATTAAATAATCTATGAAAACGACTTTGAGAACTCATACTTGCGGCGAATTGAACGCCAGCAATATCAACCAGAAGGTGACGCTCTGCGGCTGGATTCAGAAAATCCGGAATCTGGGCGGCATGACCTTCATCGACCTGCGCGACCGCTACGGCATCACGCAGCTCGCCTTCAATGCGGAAACCAATCCCGACCTGTGCAAGCAGATCGAGCCGTTCGGACGCGAGTGGGTCATCCAAGTGACCGGCATCGTGGCCGAACGCTACAGCAAGAACAAGAACATCCCGACGGGCGACATCGAGATCCTCGTGGAGAGCATCAACGTGCTCAACGAGTCCATCACTCCGCCGTTCACCATCGAGGATGAGTCTGACGGCGGCGACGAGATCCGCATGAAGTACCGCTACCTCGACCTCCGTCGCAACCCCGTGAAAAACAACCTGTTGTTCCGTCACAAACTGAGCATCGCCATCCGCAACTACATGAACAACATCGGCTTTGTGGAAATCGAAACCCCGATGCTGGTCAGCTCCACGCCGGAGGGCGCCCGCGACTTCGTGGTGCCGTCACGCCTCAGCCACGGCGAGTTCTACGCACTGCCGCAGTCTCCCCAAACCTTCAAGCAACTGCTGATGGTGGCCGGCTTCGACCGCTACTTCCAGATTGTCAAGTGTTTCCGTGACGAAGACCTCCGCGCCGACCGTCAGCCCGAGTTCACCCAGATCGACTGCGAAATGTCGTTTGTTTCCCAGGAGGACATCCTCCAGACCTTCGAAGGCTTGATCAAGTATATTTTCAAGGAAACCAAGGGGATGGACATCGGGACGATTGAGCGCATCACATGGCACGATGCGATGAAGTACTACGGCAGCGACAAGCCGGATGCTCGTTTCGGAATGCGCTTCGTGGAACTGAATGACGTTCTGAAAAACCGTGATTTCAAGGTGTTTAACGATGCTGAATTGGTCGTCGGTATCGTGGCTAAGGGGTGCGCCCATTACAGCCGCAAGCAGCTGGACGAGCTCACCAACTTCGTGAAACGCCCGCAGGTAGGTGCGACCGGCCTTGTGTACGTGCAGTGCCAGGAGGGCGGCCACTTTAAATCATCTGTTGACAAGTTCTACTCACAGGAAGACCTTGCCGCTGTCGCGCAGAAGTGCGGTGCGGAAGAGGGCGACCTGATCCTGATCATGGCGGGTCCTCGCCTGAAGACGCAGAAGCAGCTTTGCGAGTTGCGTCTGGAGATGGGCCGTCAGCTCGGTCTGCGCAAGGCAGGGGAGTACAAGCTCTTGTGGGTCATCGACTTCCCGCTCTTGGAATGGGACGAGGAAACCCAGCGTTACTACGCCATGCACCACCCGTTCACGGCTCCGAAGCCGGAACATGAGGCGATGCTCGAAACCAACCCCGGCGAGGTGAACGCCAATGCGTACGACTTGGTGATCAATGGTACCGAGGTGGGCGGCGGTTCCATCCGTATCCACGACAAGAACTTGCAGAAACGGATGTTCAAAGCCCTCGGTTTCAGCGAGGAGGAGGCGCAGAAGCAGTTCGGCTTCCTGATGAATGCCTTCCAGTACGGCGCCCCGCCGCACGGTGGCCTCGCTTTCGGCTTCGACCGTATGTGCTCCGTGCTCAGCGATGCCGACTCCATCCGCGACTTCATCGCTTTCCCGAAGAACAACGCGGCCCGCGACATGATGCTGAACGCCCCGACACCCATTTCGGATGCACAACTTAAAGAACTGGGACTTAAATAATTAAAAACTATTTTACGACTATTTTATCATTATGAGACTGCATAAAGAAGGAATTGTCCCCATCACAGTGGCGTTGACCCTCTTCGCACTGTGCCTGTTTCTCTATTTCCATTTCCTCCACCTGCCCACGATAGTGGATGTGCTGGTTGTGCTGGCGTTGGCGGTGAACCCGTTTCTCGCCATCCGCTTCTTCCGCGTGCCCAGCCGCCACCCCAACTTGGTGGAAAACGGCGTCATTTCGCCTGCCGACGGCACGGTCATCGCCGTCGAGGAGAAGGAGGAAACGGAGTATCTGAAAGACAAGCGGATCAAGATTTCCATTTTTATGTCGGTGCATAATGTCCATGTCAACTTTTACCCGATCGACGGCACGGTGGAGTACGTCGCCTACCATCCGGGCAAGTATTTTGTGGCCCATTTGCCGAAGTCATCCTTTGACAATGAGCATAATACGGTGGTGGTGGCAAAAGAGGACGGCACGCAGGTGCTGTTCCGCCAGATTGCCGGCTTTGTGGCCCGCCGCATCGTCTCCTACCCGAAGGTGGGTGACACGGTGCAGCAGGCCACGGAGATGGGTATGATCCGTTTCGGTTCCCGCGTGGACGTTTTCCTGCCGCTCGATGCGGAGGTGAATGTCAAGGTGGGCGACAAGGTGCGGACGCAGAAGACAGTGTTGGCATACCTCTAATCGCACGGAATGAAGCTGAGTATCATCATCGTGAACTACAATGTGGCGCACTTCCTGGAACAGGCGCTGCTTTCGGTTTACAAGGCATTGAAAAATGTTGAGGCAGAGGTGTTTGTCGTGGACAACAACTCGGTGGATCATTCGTTGGAGATGCTGGCGGCGAAGTTCCCGCAGGTGAAGGTCATTGCCAACAAGGAAAATGTCGGTTTTGCCCGCGCCAACAACCAGGCCATCCGGCAGTCGTCGGGCGAGTATGTGCTTCTGCTCAATCCCGACACGGTGGTGGAGGAGGACACTTTCGAGAAGTGCCTCGCTTTCATGGATGCCACGCCCGATGCCGGCGGCCTCGGCGTGAAGATGGTGAACGGCCAGGGCGAGTTCCTGCCCGAATCCAAAAGGGGCATTCCGTTCCCCGCCGTCGCTTTCTACAAGCTTTTCGGACTCTCCAAACTTTTTCCCAATTCCAAGAAGTTCGGTTCTTACCACCTTACCTATCTCGACAATGACCAAATCCATTCCGTGGAGGTGCTGTCGGGCGCGTTCATGCTGATGCGTAAGAAAGCGTTGGACGAGGTGGGGCTTCTGGACGAGGACTATTTTATGTATGGAGAGGATATTGATCTCTCTTACAGGATTTTAAAAGGAGGATACAAGAATTACTACTTCCCTGAAACGCGCATTATCCACTACAAAGGGGAAAGCACGAAGAAGGGCAGTTTGAACTATGTGCACGTCTTTTACAAGGCGATGCAGATTTTTGCGGAAAAGCATTTCTCCAAAGGCAATGCGAAGTTATTCAACACACTGATTAACTGCGCAATATGGTTCCGTGCCTCCTTGGCGGCGATGAAACGGATTATCAGCCGGCTGTTGCTGCCGCTGGCCGATGCCGTCGTCATTTATGCGGGACTTTTCTTCTTGGCAAAATACTGGGCGGGGACAATCCTTGCGGCGCGTGGCGGTAGTTACCCGAGTGAGTATTATTACTTGGTGTTGCCGGCCTATATTCTGGTATGGATTTTGTCAATGTTGGTGTGCAAGGGCTATGCGCGGTCGGCCAAACCGTCCAGCGTGAACAAGGGAATTGTACTGGGGACGGTGGCTATCTTGCTGGTATATGCTTTGTTACCCGAAACCTTGCGTTTCTCCCGTGCCGTTCTGTTGTTGGGCACGATGTGGACGCTCATCTCCGTGAATCTGTTGCACTCGCTGGCCCGCCGTCTGCCCCGGAAGGGTAGGGAAGTGTCCATTGACGGCAGCCGCCGTGTGGCAGTGGTCGGAAGTGTGGAGGAGGCCGAACGTGTGCTTCACATCGTGAGGATGATGGAGACAAAGTGCCAGTTCTGGGGGATCATCACAAAAGAGGATTCTGCTGGAGATGATGCCCGCGTTATCGGTAAGTTATCGCAAATCAGTGATTTGGTGACGTTGTACCGCATCAACGAGGTGATTTTCTGCTCTCGTGACCTCTCATCGGAGCAGATCATCGGGCTGATGTGCGACTTGCAGTCGGCGCAGGTGGAGTTCAAGATTGCCCCCGAAGGCAGTGTTGCGGTCATCGGCAGCAGCTCGATTTTCTCGTCGGAGAATCCCTACACCCTTCAGGTTCATGCCATTACACAGAAAGAAAGCCGCCTCCGCAAGCGCTGTTTCGACATTGTGACGGCGCTGCTGCTGTTGGTGCTTCTGCCGGTTGACATCTGGTTCGTCCGGAAGAAAGGCGGTTTCGTCCGCAACATCTTCGCCGTGCTGTCGGGCCGGAAAAGCTGGGTGGGCTTCTGCCTCCCGCACCCCGACGGCGTGCTTTCCACGCTCGCGCCGGGCGTGCTGACTCCCGCCGACACCTTCAAGAACAACGACTTCCCCGAGGAGATGCTGAAAATCGCCGACCAGCTCTACGCCCGCGACTACACCGTGAAAAACGACATTGTGACCGTGTGGCGAGGGTTCGGGAAACTGGGGAGTTGAAAATGGAAAATTGAAAACTGAAAATTAGGAGTTAAGAAGTGGTGGTTTTGCGATACGGTTGTGCGATGATACGATGATGCGAGTATGGATTAGGAGGCCCTTTTTGTAATACGGTCGTGCTGAAGACACTGCAAACTTGATAAACTTTACAAACTTGACAAACTTGATAAACCTGATAAACTTGATAAACTTTACAAACTTTATAAACCAAATTTAATATGAAAAAACTACTTACAATTATGGTTATGGCAACCGTTCTGATGACTGGCTGCAACAAGAAACAGCAGCTGGCCGACAATCCCTTTATGAAGGAGTGGGACACCCCGTACGGAGTTCCGCCGTTTAATGAAATCAAGACCGAGCACTATCTTCCTGCTATTGAGGAGGGTATGAAGCAGCAGGCCGAGGCAATCGACGCCATCGTGAACAACACCGAGGATCCTACCTTCGACAACACGATTCTCGCGCTCGAAAACAGCGGCGAACTGCTCAACAAGGTGACGGCGGTCTTCTTCAACCTCGCCGAGTGCATGAACAGTCCCGAAATGGAGGCTATTGCGGAAGAGGCAATGCCGAAACTTTCCGCCCACGGCGACAACATCAACCTGAACGAAGGTCTTTTCAAACGCGTGAAGGCCGTCTATGACCAGCGCGAATCCCTCAACCTCAATCCCGAACAGATGCGTCTGCTGGAAGAGACCTACAAGGGCTTTGTGCGCGGCGGTGCCAACATCGCCCCGGAAAACCAGCAGCGTTTCCGCGAAATCAATGAGGAACTGGCTTCCCTCACTTTGAAATTCGGGAACAACGTGCTGAAAGCCACCAACGATTACAAACTCGTGGTGGAGGATGTGAATGAGATTTCTTCTCTTCCTAAAAGTGTTTTGGATGCCGCTTTGGAAGCCGGCAACGAGGACGCCGCTACTAAAGGCAAATATGTCTTCACGGTGCATGTGCCGAGCATGGAGCCCTTCCTGATGAACTGCTCCAACCGCGAACTCCGCAAGGAACTGTGGACGGCCTATTCCACCCGCTGCACTTCCGGTGATACGGACAATACCGAGATTATCAACAAGATAGCTAACCTCCGTTTGGAGCGTGCCAAGATGTTCGGCTATCCGTCACACGCTGCCTACGTGCTGGATGACTGCATGGCCAAGACGCCCGAAGCTGTGGACGGTCTGTTGCAGCAGGTTTGGGGTCCCGCCCTCGCGAAAGCCAAAGAGGAGTGCGCCGCTTACCAGAAGATGATGAAGGCCGACGGCATCAACGAAGCGCTCCAGCCCTACGACTGGCGCTATTACAGCGAAAAACTCCGCAAACAACAGTATGACCTCGACGACGACCTCGTCCGTCCCTTTTTCTCCTTGGACAATGTGCGTGAAGGTCTCTTCATGGTTTGCAACAAACTGTACGGCATCGAGATGCGTGAAAACAAGAACATCCCGACCTATCATCCCGATGCTATTCCTTACGAAGTAGTTGAAAATGGCGAAGTTATCGCTATCGTCTATATGGACTTCTTCCCGCGAGAAAGCAAGCGCAGCGGTGCTTGGATGACCAACTTCCGCGAGCAGTATGTGAAGGACGGCAAGAATGTGATTCCGATTGTCTCCCTCGTTTTCAACTTCTCCAAACCGACTGCCGACAAGCCCGCCCTCCTCAACTTCGACGAGGCCGAGACGATGTTCCACGAGTTCGGCCACGGATTGCACAGCGTCTTCTCAAAGTGCACCTATCGTTCACTCTCCGGCACCAACGTTTCCCGCGACTTCGTGGAGCTGCCGTCACAGTTCCTCGAGCACTGGGTGCGTGAACCCGAGGTGATGAAGATGTACGCCAAACATTACGAGACGGGCGAGGTGATTCCGGATTCCCTGATTACCAAGATTGAAGCCGCCGCCACCTACGGACAGGGCTTCATCAACACCGAACTCTTGGCCGCCTCCTTCCTCGATATGGACTACTACGAAATCACCGAACCGACCGAAATCAAACTTCCTGATTTTGAGGATGCTGCCATGGCAAAAATCGGTCTGATTCCCGAGATTATCTCCCGCTACAAGAGCACCTACTTCCAGCATGTTTTCTCTGGCGGTTACGATGCCGGCTACTACAGTTACACATGGGCTGCCGTCCTCGATAACGATGCTTTCGAGCCGTTCAAGGAGAAGGGCGTTTTCGATCAGGAGACGGCCAAAGCATTCCGTACCATCATTTTGGAGAAGGGCAATACGGAAGAGTCGATGGTGCTGTACAAACGTTATCGTGGTCAGGATCCCTCCATCGAACCTCTGTTGAAAAACCGTGGTTTGAAATAATATAATACTGTAACAATGACACAACTTTTAGCAGACAAAGTAGCCATCGTTACGGGCGGTACCCGCGGCATCGGGCGCGCCATCGTGGAGACGTTCCTCCGTGAGGGGGCAAAGGTGGTTTTCACGGGGCGTGGCGAATGTCCGGCGGAGATGCAGAACCTCGACGGTGCCCTGTTCGTTCAGGCGGACGGCACCGTCGGGGACGATGCCCGCAAAGTGGTGGATTTCACGATGGAGAAGTTCGGCCGCATCGACATCCTGGTCAACAATGCCGGCATCAACCGCGACACGCTGCTGATGCGGATGTCGGAGCAGGACTGGGACGAGGTCATCAGTGCTGACCTGAAGTCGGTGTTTCACTACGTGAAGGCCGTCCAGCCGGTGATGTTGCGGCAGCGTGCCGGTTCCATCATCAGCACGGGCTCGGTCGTGGGCATCGGCGGCAACGCCGGGCAGGCGAACTATGCGGCGGCGAAGGCCGGCGTCATCGGCTTTTCCAAGTCGGTGGCGAAAGAGCTGGGCAGCCGCAACATCCGTTGCAACGTCGTCGCGCCTGGACTGATTGACACGGCGATGACACAGAAGCTGTCGGACGAAGCCCGCGACAACATCCAGAAAGGGATTGCGCTGCGGCGCATCGGCCTTCCGGAGGAGGTGGCCGCCACAGTGCTGTTCCTCGCCTCCGACCTCGCCTCGTACATCACGGGGCAGGTGGTCGTTTGCGACGGCGGAATGTAAAATTGACAATATGTATAAAAAAGAGGCGCGTTTTCACGTGCCTCTTTTTTATTCCCTTACAATGCAGAAATTGTAGTCATCCATGAACTTGATGATGCGCGATGGCTTGAAGTCGGTGGAATCGGAGAACGACTCAGGCACGATGTAATCGACAGCGTTGCGGATGTCGGCGGTGATCTCACCGAAGGTGGAAGGGGCAGGGGTGCCTGAAATGTTGGCGGATGTGGAAACGATGGGTTTCCCCAGTTGGCTGATGAGTTTCTTGCAGAAACTGTTGCCCGCGATACGGATGGCGATGGTGCCGTCGGCGGGAATCATGTTCTTGGCGAGGTTGCGGGCTCCCGGGTAGATGTAGGTGGTGGGCCGTTCGGTGGTGGGCACGAGGTCCCATGCGATCAGCGGCAGCCGTTCAACGTAGAGGGGCACTCTTTCAAACCTGTCGAGAAGAACCAGCATGCTTTTGCTCTCCTGCCGTTGTTTGATGGTGTAGATTCTTCTGACGGCCTCTTCATTGGTGGCATCGCAGCCGATACCCCACACGGTGTCAGTAGGGTAGAGGATCACCCCTCCAGCCCTCATCACTTCCACCGCCTTCTTTACCTCGTCCTGTAACATATCCTATCTTTTTATGTCCCATATGCTGCGATATCATCGCAGCCCTTGTCTCGTCCCTTTTGTTGCGATATCATCGCAGCCCCTAAAACTCACTCGTAAAATTGAACCTAAACCTCCTAAAGTCCTCCTTCCGCATCCTCAACACCTACCCCCAGTCCCCCAAAAACCCCTGCCCCCCCCCCTTATCCTTCCCCATATACTGGTACCTCCTTTTCC
>JAEEQA010000035.1 GCA_016285085.1 Bacteroidales bacterium | reverse complement strand
AGGACACGATGTTCAACCAGCTGCCGGAGTTCGAGGCCATGGACCACGAATGGCTCTACTATTTCGTGACGGGCAACGGCGGCACTATCGCCGACTATGAAGTGGCCGGCGTGGAAAAGACCGACAACACCCACGCGGTCGCGACCATCAAAGTACGCCAGAAATGGGAGGACGGTTCGTTCGATGAAAACTCTGACGTAGAGGAACATAAGCTCTATATGGAGAAGGTGAACGGCCAGTGGCTGATATCCGACTTCGACGGGCACAAGGCCGACTGCATCCGCCATATCGCCATCAACAAAAAGGAACAGGTGGTGCGCAACGCCATCAGCGACTATCTGGTGAAAGAGGTCGGCGAGAACTACCAGAAAGGCGAGCTCTGCATCCCCATGATGATCATGGTACACGAGGAGGACGAACTCTTCATGGGCGATTTCTGGGTGTACTGGTACGACCAGGTGGGCGACACCCTCAAGACCGTCTCCGGTGGCAACCACTCCGGCTGCATGACCGTGCAGAAACAGGATGGCGCCTTCACCATCACCTCGTTCGAGCAGACCGTTGACGGGGCCGGCAACGAGGCCAGCGCCCAACGCATCTTCGGCAGCTATTTCGACATCTACCAGAACATCCACTCCAACGAGAAGGTCCGCGAGGCCGTCCGTCAGGAGCAGCTGCGCGAGTACGTGAAAAAATACAACCTCAACGTCAAATACTACCAGGACTACGGCTGGCCCGCCGTGGAATTGTAGTACACCGAAACAACTTTGCTTCCCGTTTGCACTAAAAAAAGTGCAGTTTCTCATCAAAACTGCACTTTTTTTAGTGCACATTGAAAATTTGTTGTAATTTTGTATTCCCTATGAAACAGATAGAAGTCGTTGCCGCCATCATCCACGATTCAGAGAACCGCATCTTCGCCACACAGCGGGGAAGCGGCGAATGGAAAGACTGGTGGGAGTTTCCCGGCGGGAAGATCGAGCCCGGCGAAACGCCCGAACAAGCCCTGAAGCGTGAGATCTGGGAGGAGCTGGAAACCCGGATTGTCGTGGAGCAGTTCCTGCAAACCGTGGAGTGGGACTATCCCAAGTTGGCCTGCGGCCGAAGCTGCTCACGCTCGGAAGAGTCTAAGCAAGCTTCACTCTCCCCTCGCTCAACCGCAGCTTTCCATCTGACCCTGCATTGTTACTTCTGCCGCGTTGAGAGCGGCAGTCTGACGCTGAAAGAGCACGAGGCGGCCCGCTGGCTGGCTCCCGACGAGCTGGACAGCGTGCAGTGGCTACCGGCAGACTGGGAGATCATTGCCCGTCTGAGGGAACTTCTGCAACTGAAATAGGAGTGCCTTACAAAATGTTATTCTCCCGTGAACTTGCCCACGAAGAGGATAACCCCCGTCGATTTTTCACGGATGACATAAACAAACGGGTGGTTGGCGTAGAATTTGACGGGCTCTTCGGGTTTGGACATCGAGGTGCATTTCACCATTTCCGCCACCGTCACTGCCGCCGCTTCCGAGCCGTTTTCGTTCACCTTGATCCGCGCCTTCTGCAACATCATGCTGACATACACTTTGCTTTCGCACATATTCGGGATTTCTGCAAAAAAGCTGTCGAAAACACGTTTGATACCCATCGTTTTCAGCGTGCCAATCAGGTCCTCGGTGGAGGATTCCGTCTCGAAGCGCGGCAGCTTGAGGTCAACCTTGCGGGAACGGGTTTCGTCAAGGAAACTCATTCCGTTTTTGGCCAGATAATTGATTACGTCATCGGCACTCTTCCCCTTTTCGGGCAGCATTACCGTCATGCTCCACTGCTGGTTGCTGTAGGGAAGGTCAACTGCGGAGAAGGTGCTGTTTTTTACATAGCTGAACCGATTCTCCTGTTGCATTAGGGGCAACATCTTCGCACCCTTTGCGGTGTGGAAGGTGTCGGTTTTTGTCCGTGCCTCCTTAAACTCGTCGGTCCAGTTGGCTTTGAAATAGATGGCGTTCAGCAGGTATGACACGGCGGCGGGATTCAACTCGTCGAGGATTTCCGGAATCATCCCCTTGGTTTTGTCGTTGCACCAGCCGTTTATGCGTTTGAGGGATTGGGGCGATGCAAAGTCGAGAGCCTCGGCCTTGGCTTGGTAATAATCCTGCATATCCTTTTGGAACTGCGGTTTCAACTTGTTGTTTTGGTTTACAAAGATGGCATTGGCAATATGGAGGTGCACCTTTGTATCCACCAGCGGCAGACTGTCAATCAATGTTTTACAAAACTGATTCACCTCCTTGATGCCCCCTTTGCGGAATCCCAAGGTTTGTTCCAGCTCCTTCTGGGTGGTGCCTTCGGCGGCATCGTTCACCATACTGAGCACGTAGGTGATGCTCAGCGGCGAGTAGATGAAACTCTTGCCGCTTTTGTCGGCGGCGTTCACTGTTTTCAAGAAGTTGAGGGTGAAGGCGTTGTTGTCGCTTACAAATTCCCTTTGCTGCTCTGTGAGCGCAATCGGGTGAGGTTCATCAGCCTTTAAAATGTCTGTTATTTCTTCCGTGCTTTCGGTTTCTTCTGCTGAGGAACCGGTGTTCGCGTAACGATGGCAGAAAAGGAGAATGCCGCTCAGTCCGGCAAGCATTATTACTAAAAATATTCTTCTCATTTTTAAGGTTTTAAAGAATGATGATTCATAACGACAGGATTCCGATTATAGTATATCTTGCTGCCTTGCAACTTCAGAATCGCGCCGTATTTCCGGAAGTTGCGAAAAAAACAGCGTTCCCCTTCTATGTAGAAGGGGTGGCCGTAGGCCGGGGTAGTAGAATTTCAATTTGACTTTTCAATTTTCTATACAACTACCCTGCACTTCGTGCACCCCTTCTTCTCAAGAAGGGGAATATCCCTGTGCGTCCTCCCGCGGCACAGGCGGCAGGTATGGAAGAACACCGCAGGTGATGCCGCGGAAAAGAGAAAAGTTCACAACGCAGATAGAATTGAGAATTTTTCTCATAACTTTTGAGAATTTTTCTATTGTAAATTGAGAATTTTTCTTACTTTTGCAACTTAAAATCAAATAGTTAGATTTAACGATTGAAATTTGACGAAATTATGAAAAGAATCTTTTTCCTTCTCCTGACCATATTTTCAATCAATTTTGTTGCAATCGCCCAGCCCGATGCGCAGCCCGAAACCGACCCTGTCATCCTCAACCGCATCGACCAGTGGCAGGACCTCAAGTTCGGTTTTATGGTGCATTGGGGCATGTATGCCCAGTGGGGTGTGGTGGAATCGTGGAGCATCTGCAACGAGCCGTGGATCAACCGCGACGGCGCCGACTACTACGAGTACAAACAGCAGTATCAGGCCCTCAACAAGACCTTTAACCCCACCAAGTTCGACGCCACGCAGTGGGCTGCCGCCGCCAAGGAGGCCGGCATGAAATATATGGTATTCACCACCAAGCACCACGACGGCTTCTGCATGTTCGACAGTCGCTACACCGACTACAGCGTGGCCGGCCCCGACTGTCCCTACCACACCGCCCCGCAACCCGACATCACCCGCGCCATCGTGGACGCCTTCCGCGCCCAAGGAATGTGGATCGGCCTCTACTTCTCCAAACCCGACTGGCATTGCGACGACTACTGGGCGCACGAGTGGGCTACTCCCGACCGCAATGTCAACTACGACATCGCCACCCATCCCGACCGTTGGAACAAATATAAAGAGTTTACCTACAATCAGTTGAAGGAAATCACCCACAACTACGGTGATATCGACATCCTATGGCTCGACGGCGGCTGGGTGCGGCCCGAATGGAGCCTCACCGATGAAACCCGCGAGTGGCTGGGCTGCTACCAGCGCATCCAAGATGTGGATATGCCCCGTATCGCCACGATGGCCCGCGAAAACAATCCCGACCTCATCATCGTGGACCGTAGCGTGGGCGGCAAATACGAAAACTACCGTACCCCCGAACAGCAAGTGCCCGACACGCTCCTTCCGTACCCGTGGGAAACCTGCATGAGCATGGGCTACAGTTGGTCGTACGTGGCCACCGACGAGTACAAAAGCACCCGCAAACTCATTCACACACTGGTGGATATCGTGGCAAAAGGCGGCAACTTCCTGCTGAACGTGGGTCCCGATGCCGACGGCCAGCTCCCTGAGGTGGCTTTGCAACGGATGAAAGAGATGGGTCAGTGGCTTGATAAGTACGGCTACGCCATCTACGGCACCCGCCCGCTCTATCCGTACGCGGAAGGGAACGTCCGGTACACGCAAAGCAAGGACGGAAAGAAAAAGTATGCCATTACTCTGCAAGAGGAGGGCGAGTTCGCCACCGTGCGAAAAATCAAATAGAAAAAAATGTATTTTTGCGCCTTTGAAAAAAAGTGGATAAAACAATGTAATTATCAGAAAAACAATAAATTGTGTATATGAAAAAGTGGATTGTCTTAATAGTTGTGTGCCTTTTCACGGTTTTTGACGCGCACGCGGTTTTGAAAGAGAAGGACCTTGCCCAGACGTTGGGCGTGTTGCGCGGCGAATTGGAGCAGACCTACAATGAGGCCACCATCCGGTACGAAAGGTTTGAAAGACGAAACAAGGAACAGCATACCAATCTGATCCAAATGATGCAGCGCAGCAACCAGATTGCATTGATGCTCTACTCGCAAAAGTCGGACTTCACGTTCGACATGACCTACGCCTGCCAGGCCGCCACGGAACAGTACCGGAAACTTAGTTCCCGCAATCTTCCGTTTTCGAAAATAAAGGAGAGCCTTCAGTCGGAGATCGACCGGTACGATGAGTTGATCAAAGCATTGCAGAACCTGCCGCCGCGACTGCTTCCCAACGGGGAGATTGCACAACTGCCCGACTCCATCAAGGCGATGATGCCCAAGCGGGTGCTGGACACCGCCAAACTGTCGCTTTTCCTGTTGGATGAACAAGGGATGGCCGACCGCGAGGCGTGCCTCGACTATGCCACCGCCATCCGCGACACCTACGTCCAGATGTTGGAGGAAATTACCAAAGATGAGGAACATTATGCTTTCGTCATCAAACGGGTGAAGGAGCTCAACGACTACGCGATGGCGCGGTACGAGAAAATCCAGCAGAGCATCTTCGTGAACGGCGGCTACAACTATTTCGAGACCCTCAAGCGGTTCAAGATGTACTATTCGCTGGCCAAGAAGGACGTGGACGACAAGTACCGCCCCCTGAAGGAGCAGTCGGAGTGGCGCGGGCCCGTCATCTTCGGAATCAGTATTTTCATGTTGTTTTATATCGTGGTGGCAAGCCTGTTGAGTTTTGCCATCGTGCGGTGGGTGCTGCCTCGCCGCGTGCGCGAGAAACTCAAGGAGAAGCGGAAACGCTCCATCCTGATGCTGGCGTGCGGCGTGGGCATCTTCGCCATCTCCATCATGATTGCCCGCTTCTTTGTCCACCAGAACTTCATCCTGATGGCCATCAACCTGATGATCACATTCGCATGGCTGATGGAGGCAATTCTGATTTCCCTCCTGATACGTTTGAAAGACAACCAGATTATTCCGGGAATCCGCACCTACACGCCATTCTTGTTGATGGCATTGGTCGTGATGGTCTTCCGTATCATATTGATACCAAATAATTTGGTGAATTTGATTTATCCGCCGTTGTTGCTGATTTTCACCATCTGGCAGGGCATTGTGCTGAAACGGAAGGTGGGTCGTCTGCCCGACAGCGACGTGATTTACACCATCATTTCCTTTGTGGCAATGATTGTAGGCTGTGTGGCTGCGTGGTTTGGTTTTGTGTTGTTGGCCGTGCAGATTATGGTTTGGTGGACCATACAATTAGCTGCCATACAAACAATTACCTGCTTATACGACTTGGCTTACATGTATGAAAAACGGCGGCTTGCCACGAAGATTGCCCTAAAGAAGGGCATTGATATCAGCAAGCAGGAGGAACTTGATAAGCTGCACAAGAAATTGCGGCCCAAGATGGTGAAAGGGGAGTACATCAGCCAGACATGGATGTATGATTTTGTGTATAAGGCAGCACTACCCGTGCTTGCCGTGCTTTCGGTGCCCGCGAGCATCTATTTCGCTGCCCGCATCTTCGAGATGAACTCGCTATGGATGCAGATGTTCCTTTACACCTTCCTTGACAAGCCAGGTGTCATCCAACTTTCGCTTTATAAAATATGTTTGGTGACGGCAACATTCTTTGTTTTTAAGTATTTCAATTACACGGTCCGGAGCTTCTACAAGATGATCAAGATGCGTCGGATGAAGGATCCGAACGGGCCGAGCAATATCACGCTGGCCAACAACGTCATTGCCATCATTGTGTGGGGCATTTACGTGATTTTTGCGTTAGTGCTCCTACAGGTTCCCCGCAGCGGCATCTCGATTGTGATGGCAGGCTTGGCTACCGGTCTTGGTTTCGCCATGAAGGACATATTGGAGAATTTCGTTTATGGCATCACCCTGATGACGGGTCGCTTGCGTGTGGGTGACTACATTGAATGCGGTGCGATACAGGGGAAGGTGGAGAGCCTCAACTACCAGAGCACACAGATCGTGACGTTGGACGGCAGTGTGATCACGTTCCAGAATGCGACACTCTTCCGCAACAATTTCAAAAATATGACCCGCAACCACGGTTATGTGATGGTGAAGATCCCGGTGGGTGTGGCTTACGGCACGAATGTGGAAAGTGTTCGTGGAATGTTGCTCCAATCGCTCAATGAACTGCCCATGAAGAACGCTGTGGGAAAGAACATGATTGACCAGAAGCAGGGCTTCAGCGTGTTGTTCGCCGACTTCGGGGAAAGCAGTGTGGACCTGTTTGTGGTCTGTTGGGTGCTGGTGGAGGAGAAAGCCGGCTTTGTTGCCCGTATCAAAGAGGTGATTTACAACACCTTGAATGAAAACAATGTAGAGATTCCATTCCCGCAGCGCGACATCCACATCAAGAACGTGGATCAGCTGAAGTAATTTGTGAAAGGGAAATTGAATATCTTTGCGGCTTCATCCATGCTGCTTCAATGACAAATTGCCCACCCCGGCAGCAAAAAAAGCGGCGGGTACCCGCCATTCCGTTGCGAACGAAGTGAGCAACGGGACCTCCTACTTTCTCTCTTCCCCCGCCCGCTTCACCAGCTGCCCGCAGGCGGCGTCGATGTCCTGGCCACGGCTGTGCCGCACGTTCACCACCATGTTCTTGGATTCGAGAAAGTCGATGAACGCCCGCACGTTCGCCTCCGGGCTTTTTTGGTACTCCGTGCCCGTGGCGTTGTATTCGATCAGGTTGATCTTCACCGGGAAGTTGCGGCAGAAACGGTGCAGCTTCTTGGCATCCGCCACGCTGTCGTTCCAGTTTTTGAGCAGCAGGTACTCAATGGTGATGCGTTTCCCCGTCTTCTCGTACAGGTACGAAAGAGCCTCCTGCAGCATCTCGAACGTCTGGTGCTCGGTGACGGGCATCCGCTCCCGCCGTTTCAGCTCGTCGGCGCAGTGGAGCGAAAGGGCCACCTCCGGTTTGAAACCGTCGTCTGCCAACTGCTTGATTCCTTTGGCGATACCGACGGTGGAAAGGGTGATGCGGCTGGGCGAGAGCCCTTGGAACTTGGGGGAGGTGAGGAGGTCGATGGAGCGCATCACGTTGTCGTAGTTGAGCAGCGGCTCGCCCATCCCCATATAGACAATGTTGGAGATGTTGAGGTTGTACAGCTCCTGCGCCGCACGGTTCATCAGTAGGTACTGGTCGAAAATTTCGGAGAAGTGGAGGTTGCGGGCGAATCCCATGGTGCCGGTGGCGCAGAACTTGCACCCCATCGCACAACCCACCTGCGTGGAGATGCACGCCGTGACACGCGTCTCGGTCGGGATGAGGACGCCCTCGATTTCGCGGCCGTCGTGCAGGCGGAAGATGAACTTGGCTGTGCCGTCGCTGCTTTGCACCTTCCGGTCGATGGCGGTGTTCAGGAAGCTGAAGCTCTCCGACAGTTTCTGCCGGAGCGGGGCCGACAGGTTGGTCATCTCGTCGAAGCTGCCTGCGCCCTTCTTCCAAAGCCACTCCTCAATCTGGGTGGCGCGGAACTTTTTCTCCCCGATTTCTTCCAGAAAACGGAGCAGTTTTGCATTGGTAATATGCCGGATGTCTTCCATTTTCAGTTACTTCATCAGTTTTTTGTAGTGGATGCGGGTGGGGCCGGTGTCGCCGAGCCGTTTCTTGCGGTTCTCCTCGTATTCGGAGTAGCTGCCTTCAAAGAAATAGACCTGCGAGTCGCCCTCGAAGGCGAGGATATGGGTGCAGATGCGGTCGAGGAACCAGCGGTCGTGGGAGATGACCACGGCGCAGCCCGCGAAGTCGTTCAAACCCTCCTCCAACGCCCGCAACGTGTTGATGTCGATGTCGTTGGTCGGCTCGTCGAGGAGCAGGACGTTGGCTTCCGATTTCAGGGTGAGGGCCAGGTGCATGCGGTTGCGTTCGCCGCCCGACAGCACACCCGCCTTCTTGCCCTGGTCGGTGCCGTTGAAGTTGAAGCGCGACACGTAGGCGCGGGAGTTGATGAGCCGTCCGCCCATCTGGATCTGCTCGTTGCCTTCGGAAATCACCTCCCACACGCTCTTTTCAGGGTCGATTTCGGCGTGCTGCTGATCAACATAGCCGATTTTCACGGTCTCGCCCACCTCGAAAGTGCCGCTGTCGGGCTTCTCCATGCCCATGATGAGGCGGAACAGGGTGGTTTTGCCGGCGCCGTTGGGACCGATGACGCCCACGATGCCGTTGGGGGGCAGACGGAAGTTGAGATTTTCGTACAGCAGTTTGTCGCCGTAAGCCTTTGATACATTGACGGCTTCGATGACCTTGTCGCCCAAGCGCGGACCGTTGGGGATGAAGATCTGGAGTTTCTCCTCTTTCTCCTTGATGTCCTCGTTGAGCAGGCGGTCGTAGGCGTTGAGACGGGCCTTCGACTTGGCCTGACGGGCTTTCGGGGCCATGCGCACCCACTCCAACTCCCGTTCGAGGGTCTTCATGCGCTTGGTCTCCTGTTTCTCCTCCATGGCGAGGCGGTTGGCCTTCTGTTCCAGCCACGAGGAGTAGTTGCCCTGCCACGGGATGCCCTCGCCGCGGTCGAGTTCGAGGATCCAGCCGGCCACGTTGTCGAGGAAGTAGCGGTCATGGGTGACGGCGATGACGGTGCCTTTGTACTGGCGGAGGTGCATTTCGAGCCACTCCACCGACTCGGCGTCGAGGTGGTTGGTGGGCTCGTCGAGGAGCAGGATGTCGGGTTCGGAGAGCAGCAGGCGGCAGAGGGCCACGCGGCGGCGCTCACCACCGGAGAGGTTCTTCACCGGCGTGTCGCCTTCGGGACAGCGCAGGGCGTCCATGGCGCGCTCCAGCTTGTTGTCGAGTTCCCAAGCGTCGTGCTGGTCAATCAGCTCGGTCAGTTCGCCCTGACGTTCAATGAGCTGGTTCATCTCGTCGTCGCTCATCGGTTCGGCGAACTTCATGTTCACCTCCTCGTACTCTTTGAGGATGTCCACCACCTCCTGCACGCCCTGGCTCACCACCTCTTTCACGGTGAGGGTGTCGTCGAGCTGCGGTTCCTGCGGCAGATAGCCGACGCTGTAGCCGGGCGAGAAGACCACCTCGCCCTGGAAGGACTTGTCGAGTCCGGCGATGATTTTCAGCAGGGTGGACTTACCGGCGCCGTTCAAACCCAAGACGCCGATTTTCGCTCCATAGAAAAAGGAGAGGTAGATGTTTTTAAGAATTTGTTTTTGAGGGGGAATCGTCTTGCTGACGTTCACCATTGAGAAGATGATTTTTTTATCGTCTGCCATATAGGATTGATTTTCAATAAGATAAATAAAATTCAGCCAATTTTCGCAAATTGGCAACGGAACGGCAAAAGTAAGAAATTTTCGTTTTGGCAGGATGGGATTTTCGGAATGGATAGCGGAAATAACAATTTGTAGAGACGGGCCATGGCGCATTTCTACATTTGTCATAAAAAAAGGAAAATCACTGCCTCTTTAGCACCCCAACATCTCCGCCGGGGTGATGTGCAGCGTGCGGCACAGCAGACGGGCGATCTTCAGGGTGGGTTCTGCCCGCCCCGTCACATAGTCATTGATTCGGGAAGGGCTGACGCCAATCTGTTGCGCAAGCTGCTTTTGTGTCATACCTTCTTCCTCAAGAGACAATTCTATCAGCTCTGCCACAGAGGGCTTGGCAATAGGAAAATGATCCTTCTCATAGCCAATGACAATGTCCGACATCACCGTCAGTTCAACGGCGTTGCGGTCGTTGGCAGGGGTGTCATCCTTCACCAAAGGAAGAAGCTCCTCGATCCGAGCCAAAGCAAATTCGTACTGTTCTTTTGTTATTTTGTTCATGGCTATATTGTTGCCGTGTCGATTTTATCGTATTCGCTGATAAAGGATTTCATAAAGTTTTCAATTTAGAGTTCTTCTGTCACGGTTTCATCAGATATAACATCATCGGGCAGACCTTCAGGCACATCAGCCCACCAGCGTTTTACACAATACTTTTTCAATTCCTCCGTCCTGTCAATTACATCCTGTTTCGCGAAGGATTGCTTTGATATGATGTCACTCGCCAGTTTTTTTGTCATCTCAAAGAAGCTCTTGTCATAGCCTAGTTCAACTTTTAACAAAGGAACTTTCTTTTGTACAGTTGAATTGAGTGACTTTTCTAATAGCGACAGATTGCCTAAACGGTGTTCATAAGAGACAAAATCCTCCATATCATCGAAGCCTAAACTTTCGGGATTGAAATCTGGAGTTTGGGCCAAGATGTGTTCTATGGTCGGAAGGGTTGTTACTATTTTTTGCAATTCCGGCAACGAATACATATTACCGCGTATCGACTCGCAGTAATCCACAAAGATGTGGTTCAAAGCTGCGTTTGGATATATATTAACACTTAGGCTTGCATTGAACTGTTCCTTGCTCATCCACTTTGTGTTGAACCATAGCAACCAGTTTTGTATTTCAATGATGGTTTTACCATTGATTGAGCTTACATATTTAACGATGTCGGCTTTGGGGTCAGTTCCTCTTGTCTTATACACACGAACATCTATTAACTCAACCAGGTCAAAGAATTTCTTTCCTGCATAATTGGGTCCCACTAATTCTTTTTCTAAAATGTCTTTTTCTTGCAACTTAACTATCAAAGGATACAGCGTTGCTGAAAGATTTAAGATGACAAACAACTTGTAATATTTGGTCTCAATACCAACTTTTGTAATAATGCTGTTGAGGTTCGTAAAGAACGACTTTAGACTTCCAATATATTGATTGATAAAGTCCGCCATCGCATCTTTAAAATTACTTCCTTTTCGTAGGTCGGTCAGTCTTTGTTTTATTGTTTTCAACACATATTCAGCTGACGGCTCATAATTGTCGGAAAAGTATGTCACATAATGATAGCTCAGGATATTATCTTCCGTGAAATTCTGACGTTTAATCAGATTGATGCCTATTCTATCACCACCATTGTATTTGATGGAATCATATAATTCAAAAATGTCGCTGAACACAGCATTAATGGAATCATCATATTTCTTATCCAAATACTTATTGGAGAAATAGATGAGCAAACTCTTCATCTTCTCCATATTTGACAGGGATTTACCCCTGTCATTAACAGTTTGGAAAATCCTAATCGCATCGCCTTCTGAGTTTTCAATAAACTCCATTATTTCAAGATTGCCTATTGCATCGAGAAATTGTTCGGGATTTTGCAGATTGTCAATCTGAAATTTCATTTCTTCAACAGCTTCTATCATGAAGCGTTGACTTTTGTTCTGAGGTGTAGCGGACAGGTCCCCGTTTAATAATTGCTGAAAAAGTTGAACGTCTCTTTCTAAAGGTTTCAAACTATATTGAGAACCTTTCTTGATATAGTGCATTTTTTGGTATATCCTCGTATCGCCATCCTGTATTTTTTGCAATAGCTGGGCAATTAACAACGTGATGGTTGTCAGACGTTGCTGACCATCAACCACATAAAATTTCTTTGGATCGGTGGAACATTTCGATAAAACCACAGTTCCTATATAGTGAGACGAATTTGAATCAATTGCTTCTTTTATATCCTCAAATAATTCACGAATATGCTGTTTTTCCCAAGCATATCCACGCTGATATCGTGGTATCTCAAAATATCTGTCATTAAACAAATCGGTAATTTTAGTTGTTGCCATAATATTTTGTCTTATTATTAATTAACAATACCAGAAACCCACACACTACAGTTCTATTTTCACCAGTACCCCACGTTCTTTCTCATCTACATATTGGCGAACGAGTTCCACGACTTCGTCGTCCGCAATGTCCAACTGCTGTAAGGGGCCATTCTTGGGATAGACATCCAGAAAAGCCACCTCCTCTCTGTCCTTGTACACCAAATATATCAACCGATATCCATCGCGTTTCGATAGCCGATGCTTCTTGTCTGGCAGTCGTAACTTGATGATAATCCGCGGATCATCCAGCAGAATCATATCATAATTTTGACGAATCTGCTCAATGGAACAACCCCTGAATGCAGCCTTCACCTCCTCCTCAACTGTCGCATAAACCCCGCGCTTTACATCTTTCAATGCAGCAACACGCGATTCAAAATATGAAATAGCCGAAAACTCAATCATCTTCTCCCTTCCGTTTCCCAATTTCTTTATCCACTTCTGTCAAACGTTGCATCAACAGCTTCATCTCTGCATTCTTAGGCATCTTGATGCAAAAATTCACAATGTCGCTATTCAATTCGTAGAGAGCCGAATAATTCATGCCCAATTTCTCCACCTCGCTTTTCATCCGATCATTGTTAGTTGACTTGCGACAGTCGTCATACAACTGTTTTACGGTCTTCACCAAAATAACCAGCTGTCCACCAAAAACCGCATAATCCGCTTCAGAAATGTTGCGCCAGTCCTCATAGATTAACTCGTACAGATTATCCAACTCCCGATTCAAACGGGCAAGTTGAGCCGCCCCATAACCATTCGGTCGGGCCACCTCCATACGATGCGTATAACTCCGCCGTCCAAGGCGCACCACCGTATTGGAAATCACTTCAGTCTGACACATAATTTTGATTTTTAATGCGACGGCAAAGGTACACTTTTTTTTAATTCCATTAGTTATTATCACCCCCTCCACTCAAAATCCTCCCCTCTGAGGAGCTCCATCGCAAGGTAATTCCACTCTGCGGTGAAGAAATTGGGGGTGAACCGCACGTGGCGGAGGTTCTCTTCTCCAGTCGGGCCGCCGCCATACAAAGGATGCATATCACGACTGCGGTCCTCCAGAATGTGCAGCATGTCTTCCTCCTCCCACGAGAGGTTGTAAAACACCGTCCCTACCCGCACAAGCTTCTTGCACTCCCGGAACAGCAAACTGTGGTTGTCCAACATAAAACCATAATCATCTAAAAAGCCCAGCGGGCGCACGCCATGAATACACTCCTTGCTCAGTCCCAACCCGTCGGCCATCACCGCATCGCCGGTGTAGATGGAGTCGCCACGCACATCCTTGTACGGCGTTTTCACCCCGGCAAAAATCACCTTGTGTGCATAGCCGCGGCCCTCACATTCGTCCTCGAACGTGGCCATAACCGCCTCCGCATCATGCTGGTCTTTGTATTCCTCCTCATCATCAAAAACATATAAGTTATTCTTGTAGAAGAAGAAATTTCCAAAGTAAGTGTAGCCAAACTTCTCTTTATCATTGACATAGCGGATATGGATGCTCGGCAAATAGTTTTTGTAGCTTGCCCCTATCATATACCTGCATTGGTCACAGAGTTCCTGTAAAACTTCAACCGTAATCACCTTGGGAGCCTTTACCCGCAGCGATTCCTTCACTTTATTGATTTCTTCCTCATAAGCAATGCTATGGTCAATGGATTCCAATATCCACTCTCTTGGCAGCGTGATGTTGGGAATGGGCAAGGCGTCATAAAACAGCGGGGCCATCTGTTTGTCGGTGAAACCCGCAATGCCGCAACCAACGCGGGTGACCAGAAAGCGGTTCATCGGGTGCGCTTTGGCATACTCGATGAATTCATCCACATAGGGTCGGATGGTGTCAAGGCCTCCTTGCATGGTGGGAATGGCATAGCACTGCCCAGTTGGACCGGAACCGACTCCCCATTCCGCGCCAAAGAGTTCATGCGCCATACGTGCCGCGCCACCACGATGATGCCCGGCAAGATTGCTGCCGAATACGAACACCTCGCATTTCGACAAATGCGTGATGTGTCTAGGGGTTTTGACTTTGGGATGATTCGCACACATAGTGATTAAGTTTTTAATTATTTGGAACAGATTTCTTCATAACCATTATAAAGGAGTTTGTAATCGGCTCGGAGCTCCTGGCAAAGCCAGTTGGGCGATTTCACCGCCACAGAAGTGCCGCAGGCACGCAACTCACGCATAAATTCCTCATTGGGAATGAGATAATAGGAAAATACCGAATGAAGTTCGTGTGTTTCAATCTCCTTTTGCGAAGGGTGCAACGGCAGCGTGCGGATATACTCCACCTGCGGCACGCTGACAGACACAATGATCTCTTCGGGCTTGTCTTTCAGGATCGTAACGCCGCAGACATTCATGAAATACACCTCCGCATCGAAGTCCTCGGGAAAGATGTAGGGATCCTGCGTCGGCTGGACAGCCACTACACGGTCGAGGGCGAAATGGCGGATGCCCTTGCGGTCGCGCGAATAGGCGATGAGGTACCAACGCTGGCGGTACATCTTCAAGCAGTACGGCTCCACGGAATGGGTACACGGCTCGGACTGGGTGAAATTCTGGTACGAAACCTGCAGCACGTGCTTGTCGCGCAGGCACTCGATAATCGCCGGCAGATACTCCTCGCCGGGAGCCACCGGTTCAAAGATGATCTGCTTGCGCAAATCGTGACATTCTTTCAGCAAATTATTGAAAGAAAGTAAATTGAGCATCCTCCCACGCATGTCAGCCCGCCGGAACTGGTCGGCATCCTCAATGTAGTACTCGCCCTGCGCATTGCACAGGATTTCAATGTCGAAAAGCTCCTCCACCGTGTTGCGCCAGCGGTGGAAAGTGCTCTCGGGTATGGCGTCCGTATCGTAGTCGTTGACGGAGGCGCGGGCCCATTTCTCATCAATCGCCTCACGCGAGATGGGACCGCTGGCAATGGTGTTTACAAACCAGATGTAACACTTGAACAGATAAGCTGTGGATGATTTTCTCATTTGCATCATTTTTTTTAACGATGCAAAAATACAAAATTTCACTCTCATAAAATGGGAGTGGACAAAAAAAATCCACACAAGAAAATGATATCGCCCTTTTTTGACAAAAAAAAAACGCACCTTAAAAAGGTGCGTTTTTCAAATCTTGTGTAACCAACTTTATTTGATGAGGTCGGCGTACTGGGCTGCATTGAGCAGGCTGTCGGCTTCGGACGCATCGGTGGGTTTGATTTTCACAATCCAGCCTTCTCCGTAAGGATCGGTGTTGATGAGAGCCGGGTTGCCGTCGAGTTCTTCGTTGAACTCCACCACCTCGCCGCCGATGGGCAGCATCAGGTCGGAAACGGTCTTCACAGCTTCCACAGAGCCGAAAACCTCGTCCTTTGCCAGCGTTTCGTCAACGGAGGGAACATCCACAAAAACGATGTCACCGAGTTGTTCGGCAGCGTAAGCGGTAATGCCGACGTAGGCGAATTCACCATCCATCTTCAACCATTCGTGGTCGTTGGAATACTTCAAATTTTCAGGAATCATAGTATTGATTTTTAAAAAGTTATAAAAAAATTAAACGGTCATAATTTCTTTTTCCTTGGCTTCGGCCATCTTGTCGATCTTGGCGATGAAGTCGTCGGTCATCTTCTGGATGTCGGCTTCGAGCTTCTTGGCCTCGTCTTCCGGCACGCCGCCATCCTTGAGTTTCTTGGCGGTGTCGTTGGCGGTGCGGCGGATGTTGCGGATGGTCACCTTGTTTTGTTCGGTGTCCTGTTTCACCTTCTTCACCAGTTCCTTGCGGCGTTCCTCGGTGAGGGAGGGGACGACGATGCGGATGAACTCACCGTTGTTCTGCGGGGTGAAGCCGAGGTTGGCGGCAAGGATGGCCTTCTCGATGATGGGGAGCATGTTGCGTTCCCACGGCTGGATGACGATCTGGCGGGCGTCGGGCGTGTTGATGTTGCCGACCTGCTCGATGGGCGTGGGGTTGCCGTAGTAATCCACTTTCAAGCCTTCCAGCATCTGCGGATTGGCCTTGCCGGCACGCACCTTCTGCAACTCCTTCTCAAAGAAGGCAATCGTCGAATTCATACTTTCTTTTGCCTGATCCAGGCATTTTTTCGTTTCTTCAGTCATTGTATATAAAATTACTCATTATTGTCGTCTGTTTCAGCTGTTTCAGCCGTTTCTCCCTCTTCCAGTTGCTTGGCCTCCTCTTTGAGTTTTTCCAGAACGGCCTTCTTCTTCTCAATCTCCTTCCGCAATTTCTTGATTTCGCGATCCACCATCGTGGCATTCAGGCGATACACAAAAAGATAATGGAAGAACAGGAGAACCGTCCAGATGATAGTGACAAAAAGGGTGCATTTGAGGAACATACCCATCGGTGCGTCGGCGGTTTCGGGCGTCTTCGGCTCGCGGAAAATGAAGAAGTAGAGCACCCACAGCACAATCATCAGCAGGAAGTAGATGGCGATGTGCCGTTTGAAATGCGCCCGCTTGTTGGCGGTCTTGTAGGTTTTGATGTCAATCATTTCGGGTTGGTCCACGATCTGGGTGTTCTCGTCCATAGTTTTGGGTCTTTATTCGTTATAACAAAGGGTGCCGATGGGTTCGCCGGAAAGCACCTTCATCAGGTTGCCCTCGCCGTTGGCGTCATAGACATAGACGGGCATGTTGTTGTCCTTGCAGATGGTGAATGCCGTCAAGTCCATGATTTTGAGGTGTTTCTCGTAAGCTTCGGTAAAGGTGATGCGGCTGTACTTGGTGGCGGTGGGGTCCTTTTCGGGGTCGGCGGTATAGACGCCGTCCACGCGGGTACCCTTGAGCAGGAGGTCGGCCTTGATCTCCACGGCGCGGAGGGCGGCGGCGGAGTCGGTGGTGAAGAAGGGGTTGCCGGTGCCGCCTCCGAGGATGACGACGCACCCCTCGTTCAGGTACCGTTCCGCATTCTTGAAGAAGATTTTCTCGGTCATGCCTTCCACTTCGAGGGAGGTGAGGACCTTGGCCTTCACGTCCATCTCTTCCAGCACGGCCTGCAGGGCCATGGAGTTGATGATGGTGGCCAACATGCCCATGTGGTCGCCCTGACGGCGGTCGAAGCCCTTGTCGGCGCCGCTCACCCCGCGGAAGATGTTCCCCCCGCCGATAACGACACCCACCTGCACGCCCGCCTCCACGGCGGAACGAATCTCGGAAGCATAATGATGTACCGCCTGATAATTAATACCGTAGCCATCGTCGCCAGCCAGCGACTCACCACTCAATTTCAACAAAATGCGCTTATACGTCATATTCAGAATTTGGCGGCAAAGATACAACATTTCATTTAATGTTGGAATGGGCGAATAATTATTCGCGGCAACAAAAATAGGCGGATTTTCCTTGCATTTTCTTCTTTCACCCCAAAAACGGCATCTTTTCCTTCATTTTGTTGCATTTCATCATATTTTTGAAAAAATGAGAGGCCGGATTTCCCACAGCTGGAAAATTAGAACTATCTTTGCCGCCGCTTCGCATCCTGCGAAATCCTTTGCACAATATTAATTTTTAAATCACCATAACTATGAAAGACACATTATTGAAAAGATTTTCAAGCTACATCGCCTACGCCACCACGTCGGACGAGAATTCGGAAACCTATCCCAGCACGCCCGGCCAGCTGGTGTTCGGCGACTTCCTCGTGGAAGAACTGAAACGCATCGGCCTTTCCGAGGTCAACAAGGACCAGTACGGTTATGTGACCGCCACCCTGCCGGCCAACTGCGACAAGGTGCTGCCCGTCGTCGGCTTCATCGCCCACTTCGACACCGCCCCCGACATGCCCGGCATCAGCGCACCCCGCGTCATCCCCAACTACGACGGCAAAGACATCATGCTTGACCCGGAATCCGGCACCGCCCTCACCCTCACCGACTTCCCCGAACTGGCCGACTATACCGGACAGACCCTGCTCGTCACCGACGGCAAGACGCTGCTCGGCGCCGACGACAAAGCCGGCATTGCCGAAATCGTCACCGCGATGGAGTACCTGCTGGCCCATCCTGAAATCAAGCACGGGAAACTGCGCGTCGCCTTCACCCCCGACGAGGAGATCGGCAAGGGCGTGGCCCACTTCGACGTCAAGGGCTTCGGCTGCGACTTCGCCTACACGATGGACGGCGGCGCCATCGGCGAACTTGAGTACGAGAACTTCAACGCGGCCGGCGCCACCATCAAGGTGCAGGGCCGCAACATCCACCCCGGCTACGCCAAGGGCAAGATGGTGAACGCCCAACTCATCGCCATGGAGTTCAACAGCCTGCTGCCGGAGTTCCAAAGACCGCAATACACCCAGGATTACGAAGGTTTCTACCTGCTCACCCACATGGAAGGTACCGTCGAGAACGCCGTCCTCAACTACATCATCCGCGACCACGATGCGGAGAAGTTCGCCGAAAAGAAGGAGTTCATGCTGAAGGTGACGGCGTTCCTCAACCAGAAGTACGGCGAGCGCGTCACCTGCGAGATCAAGGACCAGTACCGCAACATGCGTGAGATGGTGGAACCGGTGTTCCATATCGTCACCTTGGCGGAGGAGGCCATGCGCGAGATCGGCATCACCCCGAAGGTACAGCCCATCCGCGGCGGCACCGACGGCGCAAACCTCTCCTTCAAGGGCCTCCCCTGCCCCAACATCTTCGCCGGCGGCCACAACTTCCACGGCAAGTACGAGTACGTGCCGCTCGAATCGATGGTGAAAGCGACGGAGCTGATCACCACGATTGCGAAAAATATCGGGAGGTAAAGGGGAGTAATAAGTGATAAGTGATAAGTAATAAGTGATAGGTGATAAATAGAAAGGAGGAGTGTTATGGAGGGGAAGGAGATGAATGGTTTTGAGGATTTGCAGATTTGGAAAGATGGTATTCACCTGACTGTTGAAACGTACTCTGTTTTAAGTTCTTGTAAGGATTATGGTTTTAAAGACCAAATTCAAAGAGCAGCTGTATCTATACCCTCAAACATTTCAGAAGGATATGAAAGACACACAAATAAGGAGTTCATCAACTTTCTCTACATTGCCAAAGGGTCTTGTGGTGAATACAGGACACAACTAAAAATCGCTTATCTCTTAAAATATATTAATTCAAACCATTTCACAAACCTTAACCTATTTGCGAAAACGCTCTCTTCAAAAATCTATACCTTCATCAAATATGTGGAAAGTAAAAAGAAGAAAGTAGAAGTTATAAAGTAGGGGGTTGCTTTTGCATATCCCCTCTTCATACTCATTACTTCATACCTTTTACTTCGGATGCCATACCTTGAAATATCAAAAAAAAGTATGAAAAAGAAGTTATCAATTTTTGCACTCTCTTTTATAGGGGCATTACTTGTATTTGTTACTATTTTACATACTTTTGAAACAAGAGGTGGAGGTCCTTTGAGTTGGACTGAAATCTTTGATGACTGGTTGTTATTTGTGATTTCCAGTGCTATAATGGCTACGGTGGCAACTATCTTATGGGGCTCAAATCACCCACCCAAAGATTAATCCATTGACTTATTACCTTTTACCTTCTACCTATTACCTCCTACCTATTACCTTTTACTATTATGACCGAGCTCATCTCCCGTCTGGCTCTCCAGTTCCAGCCGAATATCGGCGGGACCACGGTGAAGAAGCTGCTGCAATATTACGGTAGTGCGGAGGCTATCTTTGCCGAGAAGGACCCGTTGCGCCGGTTCGGACGTGCGGTGCATTTCCCGAAGCTCACGCGCGAGGCCGTGGCGGCGGCGGAGGCCGAAGCCAACTGGATGGAACGGCACGACATCAAGCTCTGCTTCTACACCGACCCCGACTTCCCGTGGCGGCTGAAGGCGTGCGTGGATTCCCCCTATCTTTTTTACTACAAAGGGGATAACATCTTCAGCGGACAGCGGATGGTGGCGGTGGTCGGCACCCGCGCCATCTCGCCCTACGGAAAGGACATCACCCGCAAGATCGTGTCGGAGCTGGCGGAGTACGGTGCCTGCGTCGTGAGCGGCCTGGCCAGCGGCGTGGACACCGTGGCGCACGAGCAGGCCCTCGACAGCGGCCTCAAGACCGTGGCCGTGATGGGGTGCGGACTCAGCACCATCTATCCCGACTGCAACGAACGGCTCGCCGCCCGCATCCTCGAACAGGGCAGCGCGCTGGTGTCGGAATTCACCTTTCGCACCAAACCCGACCGGCAGAACTTCCCGCGCCGCAACCGCATCATCGCCGGCATGGCCGACGCCACCGTGGTGATGGAGTCCGCCACCAAAGGAGGCAGCATCATCACCGCCTACATCGCCCACTCCTACAACCGCGACGTGCTGGCCGTGCCCGGCAACATCCTGAGTCCCAACCACAGCGGCTGCCACGAACTGATCCGGAAGAACGTGGCCGCCCTCGTCACCTCCGGCCGCGACATCGCCGAAGTGATGGGCTGGGACCTGCAAGCTCCCAAAGCCGTGCAGCAGGAACTGTTCGTGGAACTCAGTCCCGACGAGCAGGCGCTCACCGACCTCATCGGCCAGCACCCTGACATCGGCATCGACGACCTGTCGGCGCAGGTGCCGCAGTTCACCCCCTCCAGACTGGCCGCCCTGCTGCTCCAGCTGGAACTCAAGGGGGTCGTCCGCTGCAATCCGGGGAAAACCTACAAACTGTCATTAAGTGCTTGATTCCCGCTGATTTGAAATGTATTTTCAATTTTCAATTTTCAATTCTCAATTATTATCGTATCTTTGCACCCTCAAATTTTGAATCATAAAAATTTAAAATACACTCCTTATGAAATTTATCGTTTCGCGCAATGAGCTTTACAAAAACCTCAGCGCCATCAGCGGTGTGTTGAGCACCAACAACACGATGCCGATTCTGGACAACTTCCTGTTCACCATTTCCGGCAATACTTTGACCGTCACCGCCTCCGACCTCGACTGCACCATGTGCGCCGAAATCGAACTGAGCAACGTGGACGGCGAGGGTTCCATCGCGGTTCCCTCCAAGAACCTGCTCGACACGCTGAAGCTGATCCCCGAAATTCCGATCGTTTTCTCCACCATCGAGGACGGCGACAAGATTTCCCTCCGCTACACCGCCGCCGAAGGCAAGTACGACGACCACTGCTATCCCGGCGACGAGTATCCGGGCATCAAGCCGATGGAAGAGTTCCGCAGCTTCGAGATCGGCGCCTCCGTGCTGCACAAGGCCATCTCCAAGACCCTGTTCGCCACCGGCACCGACGAGCTCCGTCCCAACATGATGGGCGTGTTCTGCGAGCTGAACGCCGACGACATCACCTTCGTGGCCACCGACGCCCACAAGCTGGTCCGTTTCCGCAGCAACACCGTCAAGACCATCGACCCCACCAGCTTCATCCTGCCCAAGAAACCTCTTCAGCAACTGAAAGGCATCATCAGCGGCAACAATGACAGCATCAAGGTCGATTATCTGCCCGACGGAAGCCGTATCCGCTTCTCCTTCAACAACATCGTTGTCTATTCATCCTTGAAGGAAGGCAAATACCCGAACTACCGCAACGTCATCCCGAGCAACAACGACAAGAGTTTCGTGGTTTCGCGCGATTCGTTCCTGCAGTGCATCCGCCGTGTCGGCATCTACGCCAACCAGTCCACCTACCAGATCCGCATCTCGCTGAACGACGAGATCACGACGATTGCCGCCGAGGACATCGACTACTCCAAGAAGGCGGAAGAGACCATCGTGGGCATCTACAACGGCGAGCCGATGGAGATCGGTTTCAACTCCAAGTTCCTCCGCGAGATTCTGGAGAACATCGAGAGCAACGAAATCCAGATGGACCTGTCGCAGCCGAACCGCGCCGCGCTCATCTACCCTGCCGACCAGCAGGAAAGCGACGAGGAGAACCTGCTGATGCTCATCATGCCGGTGATGCTGAACAACTAAGTTCCGCGTTCCCTAATCACAAAAGACCGAAGGCAGCAATGTCTTCGGTCTTTTTTTGTGGTGTGGGTTTTGTCAGAAAGATCCGAATCGCAAGGCGGCTTGTGACTTCGGCACCGCGCCGCATTTCTGTGAGTATTGATTTAGTAGCACTCACCCCGGAGGGTGATATTTTAGTAACCCTACGTGCGGCACATAATTCCCCTTTCTTGGGAAGCAAGTGTGCGCGCAGCGCGGGTTAGTTGTATCGAAATTAAAAAAGTCCGATTGAAGTGGTCACTTCCCAGTGGCCGCCCTTGTCGGGACCGACGCGGCGGATGATGCCTTCAGCCTGCATCGCACGCAAAAGTTTCTTGACTGTAGTATGCCCCACTTCCAGACGTGCTTCCAATTCAGCAATTGTCACGGATGGATCTGAGGAGATGGCATCCACAATCTGAAGAGCTTTTTCTGGCCATTTTTTTGGCCAATTTTCTGGCCACTTTTTATTTTTCTGGCCACTTTTCTGTAAACCTACTTCATTCGTTATGTCCACATCTTCCATGGAAACCTTATACTCTTCAATCTGACGGAGCAGGTTGTCGCAATGTTGTTGAAGCATGAAAGCCTTGAATGTCTCCGAGTTCTCGGCTCTTTCGCTTTGTTCCAGGGAGGTGATATAGTATTTACGTTTTTCTTTTTTCACGATGGAGGGCACCATGCCAAATTCATGCTGAATCATGTTCATGACGAGGCGGCTCATGCGGCCGTTGCCATCGGCCCACGGGTGGATGTTTACCAGACGGTAGTGGGCTTCAAAACTCAAATCGTAAACTTTTCCAATGTCGTTTTTATCGATGACCGCCCGTTCTGCATTGAGCCACTGGCAGAACTCCGACAACCGTTCCGGAACTTTCTGAAATGACAAATATGACTTGCCACCGATGCCTGCACTCACGTTCAGAAGGCGGAGTTCCCCCTTCGCCGCCGAAAAGTTTCCCGACAGGGTGCTATACTCCGACCCCGTGTTTTTCATGACCAAAGCAGAAAGACCACACAGCAAATCCACGGAATAAACCGTATGCTTTTGTGCATAGACAAAACTCTGTTCGTAGGCTGCTTTCAGGTCGAGGTTCATCATCTGCTCCTGCAACGAGCGGCCTTGTGCCGTAATACCCTCATCGAAAAGCAGCTGGTTTTCAATTTCCGTCACGGTGCTGCCCTCGATGGCTGTGGAGTGCGTAATGATGGAGTACAGATAGAACTTCTTATAGTCTATCTGTTCGGCAATGCCCAGGGAGTGGTACTCATTGAGCAGGGATAGCAGTCGGTGGGTCAGTTCCGGTTTCATGGTGTTATAAACTTTCGATGCGAACGAGGCGGCAAAGGTACAACAAAATTGTGACTTGTGCACCGACACAGGCAGCTACGGACAGACGGAGACCAAGTTCCCCTTCTTGAAAAGAAGGGGTGGCCGAAGGCCGGGGTAGTTGTATAGAAATTAAAAAAGTCCGATTGAAGTGGCGACTTCGGCACCGCGCCGTATTTCCGGAAGTTGCGGACAAATCGTTCACCCCGGAGGGGTGATATCTTAGTAACACAACGTACAGCGGTGGTTTCGACAAGCTCAACCACCGCGGGCGCCTGAGCCTGTCGAAGGCACCCGCGGCACGGGCGGCAGCTACGGATGGACGGGGCGGGGGATGACGCGGAAGAGAGGAGGGAGATTCCGCCAGCCTGACGGCCGGCGGAATGGTGCAGGAATCAATGTGAGAAGGAGGGTAGAACCTTCCAAACAACATTAATCTTCGGAATCGTCATCAATAATAGAATTGTCAAAACGGTTTTTGGCAGACTCCAACGCCTTGTGAATTTGGTTCATCAGCACGTGGCGTGGCGGCAACTCCGTCAAATACTGCGCCACCTTGATGCCAGATTTGTCCAACTGTAGAAGTTCGATTTGCTCTTCGCCACCCTCAGTACAGAGCAACAAACCCAGCGGCGGTTCCTCCCCTGGCTCCATTTCATATTTCTCCAACCAACGCAAGTATAGTTCCATCTGTCCTTTGTACTCGGCTCTGAAACGGCCTTTCTTAAGGTCAATGGCAATCAAACGGTGCAACTGGCGGTGATAGAACAGCAAATCAAGGTGGTAATCCTCGCCGTCGATAACCATTCTTTTCTGCCGGGCCACAAAGCAAAAGCCGCTGCCCAACTCAATGATAAACTGTTCCAGATGAACCAAAAGACAGTCTTCGAGGCTCTTTTCACTATACACGTTCTTCAACCCAGTGAACTCCAAGAAATAGGGACTTTTGAAGACGAGATCCGGAGTTATCACATTGTCATCACGCAAAGTGGAGAGTTCTTTCTTGATGAACTCCTCAGGCTTTCCGCTGATAGCTGTGCGTTCATATAACATACCGTCTATTTTTGATTGCAATGTCCTCTTACTCCATCTCTCTACAGCTGCCATAGTCAAATAAAATTCGCGCTGCAGCTCGTCTTTCAAAGACATAACTATCAGAAAATGAGTCCACGACAATTTTGACACCAGTGGTGACACAATTTGGAAATCGGGAAACGTTTGGGCGAATTGCATCATCCTCCAAATATTCCGAAGTTCAAATCCTTTCTTTCCATACTCTGTTTGCAATTGTGTCGCAACCTGCGACACAATTTGCTTTCCATATTCAGCACGTTCATTGCCAAGTATTTCTCGATTGATACGTTCGCCGATGTGCCAATACATCGTAGTCAGTGCATAATTGGCAGTGGCAGCCACATGGCAACGAGCCTGATCGATAATCTGACGCAAATCCTGCATCAGGGACTTTGTCACTTCCGGCGTTAACTCACCATTGTTTTTTACAATTTCTTTATCCATAGTGTTTTTAGTATTTTAGGGTTTATATAATCAAAAAATCATATTCCAGTTGCGGCTTCATGGCGGCATAATCTGTTGTGCTAACAATTATTACATTGTTTACACAATTCAACCTTTAGAATTAATGAATTCTTGTAACAGCCCGCAAAAATACTAAATATTTATTAAATTATAACAATTCTATTCTAATTCGGACTGTTCGCGTTTCTTCACGCTCGAGACGACGCAATTTCTTGACGGCAAAAATCGCAAGGCGGCGTGTGACTTCGGCACCGCGCCGCATTTCTGTGAGTGTTGATTTAGTAGTACTCACCCCGGAGGGGTGAGATTTTAGTAACACAACGTACAGCGGTGGTTTCGACAAGCTCAACCACCGCGGGCGCCTGAGCCTGTCGAAGGCACCCGCGGCACGGGCGGCAGCTACGGAAGAATGGGGAGAGAGGTGACGCGGAAGAGAGATAGTAACGACACCACTACTTGTGCGAATTACGTGCGAATTTACGCACGTTTTACACACGAATTACGCGCGAATTTTTCATTTATATATAAGATTATCAACTATGTGCAAGTTTTACGCACGAATTTACACACGAATTTACACACAAATTTACACACGAATTTTTGTGCGAATTATATGCGAATTCCATTTCCACATTTACGGAATGACCATATATGGGGATAAAATAATGGTAGCGCTAAGGCTTTGAGATTTTTATTTAACGCTTTTGGGGACGATGTACTAGTCTAACGATTCAGGTTCATCTTCAATATTTTCTGGCACAGTTGCATCAAAAGCCAAAAAGATTTCAAGAAAAGCCGTTTCGCGGTAGAAATAGTTAGGATCGTCAGTCAATTTGTCTTCCATGAAATGGAAACCCCAATTGGCGTATTCTTCCATGGTTTGCATCAACATGTCAACAGCCTTGCGTGAAGTCATTTCACCCTTTTCAAGGGCGATGAAATCAATATCGGTGCGGGCAACAAGGGCAGTGAATATGTATTCACGAAGTTTCGGATATGCTTTTCGCCCTTTAACGGAATCAAGATTACCCCAATATTGGATGGGCTGGCCGAAAGTCTTGCGTTTTTGCGTATCTTCAATGAGCGGTCTTTTTTGATTAAAATACAGCCCCATAAAAAATGCGACTATAAAAATCTCATAACCGCCGCCAAAGACCTTTCCCCGGTCTTCACGTAACGAAGTCGCCCCTCGGCCATAGTCACAGAAGTTTTTGATGATACTGTCTTCATATCTTTTTTCCCACTGTGGGTTGCGTGATGCCCACATATCATATATCTTTTCTGCTGCCATGATTCTTTATCTTACTTGTTTAACTACTGTTTGAATGGTTGACAAATCTTTGTCGTTGAAAGGTTCGACTTTCTCAATCCGATATACAGAGCAAGAAAGTTTATTGATGGTAT
>JAEEQA010000034.1 GCA_016285085.1 Bacteroidales bacterium | reverse complement strand
CGGCTACTACCTTGACCGCGCTTTGGAATTCAACCGGCTGAACACAGACGCGCTTATTGCCAAGGCCAAGCTTCTTTTCGCTTCCGGCGAATACGACGAGTGTATTGATCGCATACACCTGTTGTATAATGAAGCCCCCCTGACTGATGACCACGAGCACGAGTTGGCGGACTTTACCGCAGTGTTTTACGACAAGCTGTTCACCACCGGCGATTCCCTGATACGGATCGAGCATGCAGCCGACGCGATGCCCATCTTCCGGGTTCTGGAAAACTTCTGCCACGACATGCCTTCCACCTATTGCAATGATGACTATTACAGGGGGATCATCCGGGCAAAGACCATTGTATATGAGTCGTTTTTATGGATCGCGCAAGCGGCCTGGGAACAAAAGAACTACGAAAAAGCCTATACTTTCTTTGACTACGCGCAAGAGTACCTTGACACCAGCGAGGAGCCCATCGAGCCGAGTCCGGAATATGTAAAATTCAAGGAGGTGCTGGAGAAAACGAGACAGAAGCAGCAAGCTCCTGAAGGAGAGGAAACAACGGTCTCTCGCCCCGAATCAGACGCAGAGGCATCCGACACAGGAACCGAAAGTCCGGCCGAACCCGAAACCGCCTCGCCCATTCCAGTCGCCTATGACGCCGACCAGCACGCCCGGTACCAGAAGCTGCTTACCGACGCGCTGTACGACTGCTACCTCGGCGACAAGGCATCGGCACGGAAGAAACTGAAGACCGCCATCGACATGGAGGCGTGCGGCTGTTTTCCGAGGGACGGGCGTGTGCAGCTCGTTTACGACGGATTGTCCAAAAAAGGAAAGAAACAGAAATGAAACGCTACCCGCCAAGTTCCCCGCTGATTGTGCTGATCGGCCGATTTCTTGCGCTGATGGCCTTGTTCTTTCTCTGCCGCCTCATTTTCTTCTGGTTCAACCAAGAATCATTTTCCTCCTTCACCAGCCCCATTTTCTGGCAAGGGCTACGATTCGATGCCGCAGCCATCTGCATCCTCAACGCCCCCTATTTCCTGCTGCTCCTTCTCCCCTTCTCTTTCATTGAAAGCCGCACGTTCCGAACCATCGGAAACGTTTACTTCCTCACAGTCAACGCCATCGCCCTGCTGACCAACCTGATCGACACCTGCTACTACCCGTTCTCCATGCGACGGATGACCGGCGACATCTTCTCCTTCATCGGTGAAACCAACAACTTCGGGGAACTGGTCCCCGCCTTTCTCAAAGACTATTGGTACATCGGGCTAATATGGCTCGGAGTGATTGGCATTCTGTTTCTCACAACCTATCTTACAGAAAAAACAAATTATCATCGTTTTATAAGCAAAATCAAATATCATTCATGGAAAATCGGATACGGGTGGTGGGCTTTTATTGAAATCATGATTGAATGCAGGAGTCTTTTTGGAGCAGACCATAGTTCCTTTGATGCGATTGATCCAGAGGGCGGAAAGACCTACGCAGAGAAGCCATCGGGCTGGCTCAAGCATCTGGTTTTCCGTGCGTTCCTTCTGTTCCTGATTTTTGTCGGAGCCAGAGGCGGTCTGCAGATGCGTCCGCTCAACATCTCGATGGCAGGAAGCGTGGCGGGGATGGAAAATGCAGCACTCGTTCTCAATTCTCCCTACTCGCTCATCACGACACTCGATTCGAAAGGTTTGAAACGCGTCCACTATTTCAATGACGAACAGTGTACAGAACTATTTGACACACACAGACATATCAGCGGGCTATATACGAATGAAGATGTCACAAACTTTCCCAAATACGGGAAAGCCATTGACTACGACCACCCCATCAATATCGTCCTTATCATTCTGGAAGGGATTTCCTCCGAATACTCCGCATACTTGGCGGACTATCCCATGCCTCTTGGAGGATACACGCCCTTCCTCGACAGTTTGGCACAAAACGCCATCGTTTTCCGAGGCTTTGCCAACGGGCAACAGTCCATCGAGGCGCTGTCGTCCATACTTGGGGGCATCCCTTCGCTGATGGAAAAGCCCTTCTCGCAGTCGCGGTATGCCGTTTACAATATCCCGTCGGCGGTTTCGCTGCTGTCGCAATACGGCAAACAGACACTCTTCTTCCATGGCGGCAAAAACGGCACCATGGGCTTCGACCGCTACTGTAGCCTTGTAGGTATCAACGAATATTTCGGGATGAATGAATATCCTTGGGATGAGGACTACGACGGCACTTGGGGGATCAAGGATATTCCTTATCTACAATATGTTGCAAAAAAATTAGGTTCCTATCCCGACCCGTTCTTTGCCACCATCTTCACCCTTTCATCGCACCACCCGTTTACCGTTGCCAACGAATATGGCGGTTTCCTCCCCGAAGAATCGACTCCCATGCAGCGATGCGTGTCCTACACCGACGAGGCGCTGCGACAGTTCTTCGGGCGGGCGAAACAGTCGTACTGGTACGAAAACACCCTGTTTGTCATCACCGCAGACCACACCAACTTTGTTGGTGCAGAGAACGTGGACTACCCAGCCCATCGCTATTCCGTCCCTATGATTTTCTACTGGCCGAAAGCGACGGAAGCCTACCGCAGCGACCGCATTGTGCAACAAGTGGACATCATGCCCACCATTTTCGACTACTGCAAGATCGACGGAGATTTCACCACTTTCGGGCACAGCGCATTCGACGACATAGCCCCCCATTTCGCAATCAACTATCTTTCAGGAAACTACCAGTTTTACAGCGATCAATATCTCTTTGAGTTTGATGGAAAAGAAATTGACCGGATTTGGGATTTGGAGAACAGATGGAACGCTGCCCTCAATGATGCCATACCGGCAGTAAACAACTTCGAAAGCCGTGAAAAACTGATGAAAGCCGTCATCCAAAAGTTCAACAACGGTCTTTTAGACAACAATTTATAATCGTTTTCAAAGAAGAAGAGACCCGTAAAATACTATCCGGACTTTTTCTTCGTTTGATTTGTCTATTACAAAAATTGAACGATTATGAGCACGAACATACTATGGGCGGATGACGAAATCGATCTGTTAAAACCGCACATCCTTTTCTTAAAAAACAAAGGTTACGAAGTGATTCCCGCGGTGAGCGGCAACGAAGCCATCGAGATTCTCAGCTCGGGGCAGAACGTCGATATCATCTTCCTGGACGAAAACATGCCCGGCCTGAGCGGCATCGAGACGCTGAAACACATCAAGACGACCCATCCGCACACGCCCGTGGTGATGATCACCAAGAGCGAGGAGGAGCACATCATGGAGGACGCCATCGGCAGCAATATCGCCGACTACCTCATCAAGCCCGTCAATCCGAACCAGATTCTGCTGTGCCTGAAAAAGAACGTTGAAAACAGCAAGATTGTCAACGAGAAGAGCACGATGGCCTACCAGCAGGCGTTCCGCGACATCTCCATGAAGATTTCCGACAGCATGTCGGTGGCGGAGTGGGAAATGCTTTACAAAGAATTGGTTTACTGGGAGTTGGAATTAGACAAGATTGAAGACAGCGGGGTCGGCGAAATTCTGGCCAACCAAAAGGAAGAAGCCAACACGCAGTTCTCGAAGTTTGTTATCCGCAACTACGAGGACTGGATCAACATGAGGACCGAAAAGCGCCCGATTTTCTCCCACACCGTGCTGAAAGAGAAGCTGTTTCCCGACCTTGCCGAAGGGCAGACTGCATTCCTTTTCGTGGTGGACAATCTCCGCTACGACCAGTGGAAAGTGCTGCAGTCGCTGATCCACCCCTACTACCGTGTGGACGAGGAGACACTGTTTTACAGCATTCTGCCGACCGCCACGCACTACGCCCGCAACGCCATGTTCGCCGGCCTGATGCCGTCGGAAATCGCCAAGAAATATCCGGAATACTGGCTCAACGAAAACGACGAGGGTGGCAAGAACCAGTTCGAGAAACCACTGTTGGAAGAGTACCTGAAACGTTTCGGCAAAAGCGGCAAAATCTCCTTCTCCAAAATCCTGAACATGGACTTCGGAAAGAAGGTGCTCGACAGCTTCAACAACATGATGGGCAACCTGCTCAACGTGGTGGTGGTCAACTTTGTGGACATGCTCTCGCACGCCCGCACCGACGTCGACCTCATCCGCGAACTGGCCAACGACGAAAAATCGTACCGGCATGTCACCGCCACATGGTTTGCCAACTCGGTGATGTTGGACATGATCAAATACCTGTCGGAAAAGAAGATACCCGTTTACATCACCACTGACCACGGCACCATCAAAATTGAGAAGCCGGTGAAAATCATTGGTGACAAACAGACCAACAGCAACCTCCGTTACAAGGTGGGCCGCAATCTTGACTGCTCCTCAAAAGACATTTACGAAGCAAAACGACCGGAAACCATCTTTTTGCCCAAGGAGAACCTCACCTCCTCGTTCGTTTTTGCCACGGGAAATTCCTTCTTCGCCTACCCGAACAACTACGCGCATTATGTCAATTATTACAAGAACACCTTCCAACACGGCGGCATCTCGATGGAGGAAATGATGATTCCCTTCATCAAGCTACTGCCCAGATAGCATCATAAATAATTAGAAATAAACAAATTACAACACAAATAAAAAAGTTTCTCCAAAACTGCGGCTGCAACTGAAAATGTTGTACTTTTGCAACCTCGTTTGAGAACGGGAGCATAGCTCAGTCGGTTTAGAGCACTTGCCTTACAAGCAAGGGGTCACAAGTTCGAATCTTGTTGTTCCCACCCGGAAAAAGTGATGTACAACCATCACTTTTTTTTCTTCCTATAGCAAATTTTAATTTTAACACTATTTATTTCAAAGCCCCTTGACAACGGCTTTTTATTGTTGTATATTTGCGCCATAATTCAACAAAATTATTTTTGCCATGAAAAAGAGACAGATTGTATTGTACATCATTGTTTTACTAATATTAACAAATAATATATTTTCACAGGATTCGGCGGGTTACACCGTTGCTTTTTACAATGTGGAGAATCTTTTCAATCCGCAGGACGACAGTTTGAAGAACGATGATGCCTTCACGCCGAAAGGATTGTACCATTGGACCTACAAAAAGTATGTCCGAAAGGTCAACAACATTGCCAAGGTGCTGCTGGCGATGGGCACGTGGCAACCGCCGGACATCATCGGGCTCGCAGAAATCGAGGATGACGCGGTTCTTCGGAAGCTCTGCTACGATTCGCCGCTGAAAGGGTATAGGTACCGTTTTGTCCACTATGAATCGCCCGACCGGCGCGGTGTGGATGTGGCCCTGCTGTACCGTGCCAAGCGGGTACAGATTCTGCGGAGCGAGGTCGTACCCGTCGTCTTCCCGTTCGATACGGCGGCCCGCAACCGCGACATCCTCTATGCGGTGGCACGCTTTCCCAACGGCGACTCGCTGCACCTGTTCGTCAACCACTGGACCTCGCGGTACGGTGGCTATGCCCCCACCATCCCCAAACGCAACTACTACGCCTCTGTGGTGCGGGAGCGCGCAGACTCCATCCTGCGGGTGGAACCGGAAGCCAACATCCTGATTACCGGCGACTTTAACGACTACCTCACCGACGAGAGCATCCGTGAGGTGCTGCGTGCGGGCGACATCGACAACCCGCAACACCACAACTATACCTTGTTCGACCTGATGTACCGTTTTTTGCGGATGCAGAACGTGGGCACGCACAAGCACGAGGATTTTTGGGGCTGCCTCGACCAGATCATCGTCTCCCCTGCCCTGTTGGACACGGCAAATCCGCTCCACATCGTCGGACGCGAGGCCCACATCTTCAAAGCGGATTTCATGGTGGAACCCGACGAAAAATACGACGGTTACAAAGTTTTCCGCACCTACTCGGGACCACGCTATATCGGCGGCTATGCCGACCATCTGCCCGTTTATGTGCGGATAGCGGCGGTGTCGCCGTAGAACAGCAACTAAGATTAGTAAGCTATGAAACAAATACTTGATAAAACGCCTATGCAAACATTTAAAATACAGTAATATTGCCAAAACAGTTGGTGACAAGATTATTGGTTTTGTCAGCCCCTAAATCGTGCATTTAATTTTCGGTTATGTTTGTTCATTTTCTTTTCGATTGCAAAAAGAAAACGAACCAAAAGAAATGCGCTTTGCCGCTGCACGATTTTTGCCTAAAATTGGCCGTTTCTCGTTAAAACGCGAAAACTTGCAACACTACATTCCATTTCGTGTTGCTTCGAACAGTTCGCGTTTCTTCACACTCGAAACAGCTCAATTTCTTAACGGCAAAAATCGCAAGGCGGCATGCGACTTCGGCACTGTAGCGTATTTCAGAAAATGATGGTTTTAGTGCCTCACCCCGTAGGGGTGTAAGCTATTAGCCCCACGTGAGGCGAAACGAAGTGACGCCGTAACGTGGGGTGTAGGAAAGCATCGTGTGTCAGCCCGCGGCACGGGCGGCAGATACGGGAAAGCTCCGCAGGTGATGCCGCGGAAGAGAGAATGGAACGACCTCAGTTATACCCCTACAAACGAATGCTAATCAGTTCCTTAGCTTGTTAAAGGCGCTGCGAATTGTGCAGATTACGCGAACAACTCCATTGTCTAAGTATTTCCTAATAATCAGTGTAAAATTCAACAGAAAGAGAAGTCTGATTGCCTAAAAATTGAATCCAACTCTTGCACCTACTGAATGGTTAATATGCGCAATATAGTTATCATTTTTAGGAGTAAATGACAAATCATAGATAAACGCAACATAAAGATTTTGCATTTGTTTGAAACTAATATTCACCCCCAAAGCTGGCATAAAAAATATATTGTGCCCAAAAAAATTACGGTTAATTTCATCGTAGTCGTTATAAACACATATATTACCTCCAAAATCAAGAGATGCAAATGGAGAAACTTTTTTTGGGGTAAAATTAGCATGAAAACGTACAAATAGCGGGATTTGAAGAGAAATTTCTTTAAGCTCAAAACTCGAAGACCAATGGATTGAAGTATTAGATTCTAGAATACTCACATTAAATGAAATTAATCTTAAACCGACACCGCCACCAAGAAATAAATACGAATTAAATCTATATCCATTTACAAAATTAAAATTGAATGAATGAGCTTTATCTATAATTGTAAATCTCATATCATAATTAAAATAATTAGTTGAAGTATTGTGGTCTTTTATATGGTCACCGCCTGAATAGTCAGCTAAACCAGAATAATTAAATTCGAGACCTTTTTGATACCCCTTAATAGTATCTGTATTTTGACCATAAGTAATACCAACAAAAATAACAAAAACAACAAATAACATTTTTTTCATATCCACTTTAGTTTAGTTCTCAAAATTAGTCATTTTTTGACCGACATCTATTTACTCAATAGCGAAATCAATCAGTGCCATTCAAGCCCACATTTAGTTTTCCATTGATAAATTGAATTACAGTGCTCTAATCTGTGTGCTGATTTCGCCCATATTATGTGCAAATAGATCGGCGATTCCTATTTTTCGTTCTTTTCGATCAAGTATTTGATGCGATCTACGAGGGCATCTTTAAACCGATAAAGGTCCAGATTCCCATCCATTGGCTGTTTGGTTTCTTTTTTGTTTTCATCAAAGAATGAAATGTACTTCTTGCTGCGGTTGTAATATAGCCGACAAATTGGCTGTGTTGTCTTATCAAGGTTGATGGCGAAATAGTTTAAAGTATCTTTGTATTGTACCCTCTGTGGGTCCACAATTCCAGAAACGAGGGCTCTGATAGTATAAAATCCTTCCATTTCCTCTTCTGTTGTAATTATTTGTGGCTCTTCTTTAGAAATTTCCTGAAGTTCCTCTTCATCTTTGCCCCTACTTTCTGTTTCTTCCTTGCTAATGGCGGCTTGCAACCTGTCGTTCAAAATGTCGTTAATATGAGTCGCGAAGGATTTCTTAACCAGTTCAGTGAAATAGTCAATCATTTTTGAAGTCAAAATACCATTATAAACGGGCTTTGCGAGAATTCTTACCAGAGCTTCTGATGGATTGGCAATCTCTTTCTTTATGATTTCCTTTATTTCTTTAGTGTATTTGAGCGTTGAGGCTGTCGTTGCAATAGTGTCAGCATCAAAATAGGACTTATGGAACTTTTTGAGTTCAGTAATTTGAGAATCTTTAAGATTGGTCATATCTACTTCCAAAAAGGGTGTATCATCCATCTTATTTTTCTCAATCAAATCTGTATAAAAGCGATATGTGATACCATTGGTCAGCACACCGAATTTTGCATTAGATACAGCAAAATATCGAAGCAGTTGGTTATCGTGCAAATCAAGATTCTGTTGCCAATGCTTACATTCAATCAAAATAATGGGCTGACCATCTTTCATTATAGCATAATCCACCTTCTCCCCCTTTTTTGTACCAATATCGCAAGTGAACTCCGGCACAACTTCCAATGGATTGAAGACATTGTAACCGAGTGCTTGAATAAACGGCATAATGAAAGCGTTTTTTGTTGCTTCTTCTGTTAGAATCTGATCTTTGATCTTTGGAATGTTTTCTGAAATTTGTTTAACATAGTCCTGAAAATCCATACTCTTTCTATTGTTTTAACCCGCCTACTCTAAAATGCGGTTTTCGGCTTCCCCGCAATACGAGCAAAAGTCTTCGTTCAAACAAGTACATAAAGAAAGGCATGAATCCTTTCGTTTGTACCACTTATTTTGCAGAGTCGGTGTCTGGAAATACCTAATGTGTAAATAAGGGTCGAATAAATTCACGCCTAAAACGCGAACTTTTCGGCATCTTATTCTCACACATTCGTAATGTTTTCCAGACTTTACTCTGCGAGAACAAGAGCGTCAAGCTCTATATTTCCAATAAATGTAAGCCTCTTGTCAGTATAGTTGCACTTTCCAAATTGGCGGGGCAAAAGTAGCGATTTTTTTCAAAGGTATGGGCAATAAATTGAATATCTATCGCGATATTTTCGGAAAATTGCCATAAAGTGCTGATTTTATATATTTTACTCAATTTTTCAAATAATATTTCAACAGAAAAAGCGTGCTACTGGCACGGTTTTCTGTCGGGTGTTAGCCGCACTCCATACTACGGCGTTTATTTCATTCCGCCTCAAGTGGGGTTATTGAAATATCACCTCTCCGAGGTGAGGCATGCCAACCATCATTTTCTAAAATACGGCGCGATGCCGAAGTCGCACGCTTAGTTCCTTAACTTCTTAACTCCTTAACTTTCAGTTTTCAGTTTTCAGTTTTCAATTCTCATTTTATTCTGACTACAGTCTCACCTCCTCCGGCACGAACTGCTGCCAGTCACCGTGGTGACGGAACACATCACGCACGATGGACGAAGAGATATGCGCATACTCGGGAGGCGTGGTGAAAAACATGGTCTCCACCTCCGGACAGAGCGTGCGGTTGGCTTGGGCTATGTCGTTCTCGTACTGGAAATCCATCGGGTTGCGGACGCCTCGCAGGATATAGAAAGCGCCCAACTGCCGGCACAAGTCCACCGTCAGGCATTGGTAGTCGAGCACCTGCACTTTCGGCTCATCCTTGAAGCACTGACGGATCCACTCCTTGCGGTCTTCAAGCGGGAAAAAACCTGTTTTGTCGGCATTCACTCCGATAGCCACATAGATCGTGTCGAACAACGGCAGGGCCGACTTCACCAGGGCGACATGGCCTTTGGTGACGGGGTCGAAAGAGCCGGGAAAAACTGCTTTCATCTTGTGTCGATTTAAGGTTGGAATCAGCGGGAAACCACTTTTTCGTAAATCTTTTTGAGGCGGGCGGCGACATCCTCCCACTTAAGGTTGTTGGCCTCCTCCAAGCCCTTCTCAGAGAAGACCTTTGCCAAAGCAGGATAGTGCAGGATGCCATAGATGGCGTCAGCCATCGCATCGATGTCCCAAAAGTCAACTTTGATGGCGTATTGCAGCACTTCCGACACGCCCGACTGCTTGGAGATGATCACAGGCACGCCCGACTGCATGGCCTCCAATGGAGAAATACCGAAAGGCTCTGATATGGAAGGCATTACATACACGTCGCTCATCCCGAACATCTTGTCGATATCCTTGCCCCGCAAGAAGCCGGTGAAATGGAAGCGGTCGGCGATGCCGAGTTCCGCCACACGGTCGATGACACGGGGCATCATATCGCCGTCGCCGGCAAGCACGAAACGGACGTTTTCATCCTTCTCCAGCACCCGCTTGGCGACCTCCACGAAGTATTCCGGACCCTTCTGGAAGGTGACGCGGCCCAAAAAGGTGACTATTTTCTCACCCAGGGGACGGTCGCCGCCGGGATGGCGCTGCGCCGGCTCCACGGCGTTGTGCAGGGTGAACACCTTGTCGGCGGGGATACCGTATTTCTCAATCACGATGGCGCGGGTGAGGTTGCTGACCGCACAAACCGCATCGGCAGCCATCATGCCCTCTCGCTCCAAGTTATAGACGATGTCGTTGCGGTTCTTTTCCCCGGAACGGTCGTACTCCGTGGCGTGGATATGGACCACCAGCGGCTTTCCGGATACCTCACGGGCAGCGATGCCCGCACGGTAGGTCAGCCAATCGTGGGCATGGATGACATCAAATGTCTCTGACTTTGCGATTTCCTCAGCCACCATTGCATACTTCTCCACCTCCTGCATCAGATTGGCGCCATAGCCCCCCTGAAACTGATACCGACGTTTGTCGCCATCGGCATACTCTTCAAACACACCACTTTCCAACTGGTTCACAATGTTATAGTAATCATCCATACCGATATACGGAACCAACCGGGAATTCACCTCAATATACGAAACCTCATTGGCAAACTGGAAGAAACGGGAACGGCGGGGGTCGAAAGCGAAGTCGGAGGCATTCACAATGCGGATCTTGCTCTGATCCTCATCCCCGTATGCTTTCGGCACAACGAGTGCCACCTCTACTTCATTATAGGCAAGACCTCTGGTCAAACCATAACAGGCTGTACCCAAGCCGCCTGAAATATGGGGAGGAAACTCCCAGCCGAACATCAAGACTTTCATATCCAATTATTTTTCTTCTTCGTTTTTACTTTCCGATGCATCTAATATAACAGGAAGTGGAATTACCTCCAAATCAATATCTTGCGACTGAATATAGGCATCAATATACTGCAGGCAGTGCAAGTCGGCACAGGTGACAAATTCCGCACCCGTTTCCAAAATCCGGTCCACAATCTTTTTCAGGAGAAATTCCGACATTTCATGGTTGTGCATCGCAAAATCGCCGTTTGCGGAACAGCACAGGTTCATTGTCGGATCGGTGAACAACTCCAAACCCTTGGTATTGCGCAAAAGGGTTTCGACCTCGTCACCGGAACGGTATAGGTTCCTGACCGCGCATGACTGGTAGTAGAAAACCTTTTCCGGGAACGAATTTCCCAATTCCGTCACCTGCTTCTCATTCACGATATAGTCGCACAACTCAAATGTTTTCTGCGTAACATGCTTGACAGATTTAGGGAAGGCCTGAGTGTCGATCAACTTTGCATAATAATTCCGGATAAAACCGGCGCAGGCCGCTGATGGAACGACAATATTGCTTTCGTTGTCAAAAAAAGTGGTGAGCTGATAGGCCAAACGGCTGGCCGTGTCGCGGTCGCCGCGCAGAAAAAACTGGCGTCCGCAGCATGTCTGTCCCTCGTTATAGTAACATTCATCCCCCAACTTCTCCAAAATGGATATGGTTGCCTTGGCCGCTGTCGGAACGAACAAGTCCATACAACAAGGGATGAACACATTGACCATATTTCTAACGTTTGTCATTTTTCTATAATTTATTAATCTTCAGGAGAGAACATCGGATCCCAGGGCGGAAGCATCGTCGCCTTCTTGGCAAACATCTTGAGGTATTTCTCCGGGATATACTTCTCTTCCACCACCACGCGGAACATGTACTCGTTAAACCATTCGTCGGTCATGATCAGGAAACCCTTATAGCCGTACGAGCTGCCCCAGCTGTTCTCCACCATCCATTTCTTGGGATGATCATTCTCGTCGAGATCAACGGCACAAAGGGTCATCGCGTGCGACGAACCGCTGGCAAACGTGCTCACTCTCTGCTTTTTATCCATTTTGAAATCAATACCAAAAAGGGAACCGTAGTCATAGTTGTTGATGTCAAGATAGCCTCTCTCTCGGTCAAGGAACTTGCCGACATCGCAGGAGAAGTACATCATGGTGCTGTCCTTGATGGAGGCGATGGCCAAGGGCGCGATTTCATCCATCGGAAGATTCAGATACTTCCAGTTGTCGCCATCGTAAACATGTCTATCATATTCGATTTCAAATACTTGATAATATGGACGAGTCGGGTCGTTCATAATCATATAGTACTTGGAAAAATCCTCGTTGGCATATTTCTCACGGAAGGACTGCGGGGTGTACTTGGCGGTTTCGACGGGTTTCCCGTTCTTGTCGTGGCGGGTCCATGTGAATTCGGTCGGAGGCTCGCCGAAGTTGAGGGCCAGGATACGATAGACCACCTGCAGCATTTCCACCTTGCGGTTCTGGAGTTGGGCGGCGGTGGCTTTCTTGGCGGCCATCTCGCGCAGTTCAAGGCCGTACTCGCGGAGCTTGAGACTCAGGATGCTGGCCATCGTGGAAGTTTTGTTGCTGCTGTTGGTTTCGCGCATCGCCTCGGCCGGCACGATGCCGTACTTGTCCACAAGATTCGCCACGCCGGTGAACTGGCCGCCGTCGCCAATCGGGTTCTTGAAAAGCCACTCCACCGTTTTGTCATCCATCGGCTTGTCCTTGGTGTCGATGATGGCCTGCAGGAAAAGGTTGGATTTTTCCAGCTGATCCCAGAAGAAGGTATAAATCTGTGAAAACTGGAAGTCGGCGGGAAGATCGTACTTGGCGATGGCCTTGGCGCGGAGGACGTTCATTCCGGTGAACATCCAGCAGCGCCCCGATGACTTCTGGTCGGTGACGGCCTGCGACGGCACACGGTTGGAAAAGTAGGTGTCGAATGCGCCGGCATTGTCGTGGTTGACCGCGATCTTGTTGATGTCGTTATTGACGATGGCATTCTGAAGTGCCTTGTTTTCAGGAGAACTTTTATAGGAATCCTGTATTTTTTTCAACACATCAGGAGTCAACCCAGCCTCTTGGGAATAGACGGGAGAGAAGGCAATCATGCTCAAAATCAGCACAATTGCAAATTTGATACACTTCATAGAATTTACTTTAAAAACAGCCGCAAATATATAAATTTTTTGCCATAGAACGTCACCACATCGTCACTTATTCGTACATCGGCACCGTGAGCGACACCTTGATGGCGAAATTGTCCTTCTGTTTTTCATATCCGTACGCGCCATAGCGGTAGAAAACGCCGATGCCCAGCGCCAACAAGTCCCGGGCTGATATCAGGTTGTCGATCATCAGACCGGTTTCAAAGTAGCCCTTCTCCATACCTTTGGCAGTGATGCCGCGGTGGTCGTTCGGGTGGCGCATCCAAGCAAAGCCAATGTTCTGGCACAGAACGATGCGGGGCGAGAACTTACCCTCCCACATCTTGCCGAAATTATGCCGCAGGAAGATGGACACATAGCTGTCGCCCACAAATTCATTGGGCCGCATCGCCGCGAACTGCTCTTTCCCGTAGAAACCGATTTGTTCGTAACCTGCCGGCATCACATAAAGCAATGAGTACGGGAGCGTGCGGTCAACGAAGCCGCCAGTGACAGCGATTTCACTGTATCCCAACCGTTTGTATCTTTGAAGATGATGAATGCGGCCATTCACCTTGTTGTAGTTGAAATCGCTGCCGAACACGCCCTTGATGCCGCGCTCGTACTGTATTTGCGCCATAGGAAACCGAGAGCTCTCGAACATGGTGACATTGGTGGTCTTGTACGTGGTCTCGTGGTAGGAGAACCGCAGCCCCGCCCGCACATACGCATTGGTATAACGGTACTCCGCACCGCCGTCGCCGCCCGCCGGCGCGAAGCCGTAGTTGAACAGCGTGCGGTTCTGGCTGTACGCCGCCGACACGCTCACCGTGAAGTTCTTGTCGGCCCGCATCTGCAACTTGCCCCACAGCGTGCGGCTCTTGTCAAACTTGGTGATGATCCAGTGGCGGTAGTACTCGCCGTTCAACAGGCCGAGTTCGTCACGACCGATAAGCTGCGTGCATCCGCTCTCCACAATGTCGTCGTAAAACCGCAACTTCAGGAGCAGACTGCGCTTGCGGTACAGCTCCCACTCAGTCATCGCGCCCCATTTCCAGTCCTTGTCCTTCAAGCCGTAGGCGAAGTAGCCGCCGAAACGACCGCGGTTGGTCAGCTTGCGGTTGGTGTAGAGCCCCAGCCCGAAGCGCCATCCCTCGTAGTAGGTGTAGTTGACGATACTGGCAATGTCCAAGTCAATCGGCCCGATGGGGACGTACCCTCGCAGAATCGAGGACACTAAGTCCAGACGTTTGTTGATTTTCAGTTTTTCACCGATGCTGTCCAACACTTCGTACGCTCGCAACTCTCTGTACGTCAGCGTGTCGTTACGGTAGGTACGGAGAAGTGCGTCACTCGTCTTTTTCGATTCCACCTGCTCCTCCACATCAAAGATGCCGAAGTCGCGGTTGCGGAGCGGCGGGTCGATCTCAATCTCCTTGACGGTGACGGTGGAGATGCCCTTCGACTCCAGCGTGTCGCCCTTCTGGGCAATGCGCGGCAGCTTGAACGTGGCGGTCAGCTGCAACGGGAACCACGTGCCGTTCTCCATTTTCCTATAGTCGTGGACTACAGGAACGTGCAGGAGGACGTTTTTGTCCACAGGTTCGGCTTCAATGTGCTCAACGGCAAAATCATCGGCGTGGATATACAGCACGCCCTTCAACGACTTGAACGTGACATTCGGGCGCGGCCGGTACGAAATGACAAACGTGGTGTCGGTTCCGTCCAGCAACGTGTCCTCTATCTGGAACGCATACCGCTTGGTCGCCCCTTTCGAAATCGGCGAAACATACTTCACCTGGAAGATTTCAAGATAGTCGCTTTCATAAAAATTCTGGAATTGGAAGCGACTGAACACCATATTGAAGATGGGTTTGTCCAAGCCGGATGTCTTCGACGCGACCAATTTTTCGTACTTGGAATTGGGCTGCTTGAAATAGACTTCGCTCACACTTTCCGACATAAACAGGTTCTGGTCGCGGAAGCGGGCCAGGCTGTCGCTGACTTTGGTCGGCAGAACCGTCATTTTGTGGTAGGTGACGTACTTGAACGAGGCGCAATGAAAGGCGCTGTTGCTGTCCCTGCGGGCAATGGCAGCATTGATGATCCGGTGGGCAGGGTTCTCCTTCGGCTTCACCGTCACCTCATCGAGCGTGCCATAGTAGAGCGAATCGTTCTGGGCGTGCGCGGCAAACAAAAAAACGGTTGCCAACACAAAAGTCAGTATGCGGACAACCGTTTTCATTGCAAGCAAGATAATCTTAGTGGTCAGTATCTCTCAAGTACCGTCCGTTCAAGTCGAACACATATCCCGAGCCGTCCTGATTGATGACGGTAATGACACCGTTTGCCTTCTCCATGGAGGCGAAGGAACCTAAGTCCTTGTAGCCCCGTTCCGAAAAGATACGGATCATATCGGAAGAGAAAAGGGCTTTCGGGACACCGGCTTCCGGCGCATAGACGCCCAGCCACGCCCCGTTCGCGTCAAAGTCGATATGGACGTTGTTGTCCAGCTCCACCGTGAAAGCAATGGGAGAAGATGCGGCATATTCCGCGACCCCCTGAATGTTGTAGTCAGGGAAGAACGTGCCGACAAACTGGTTCGCCTCCATCGGGAGGTTTTGCCCATTGGCAAGGAACAGGGTCATTACCAATGTGATAAGTGCAAGAATTTTCTTCATGATTTTATGATTTAGGGGTTAATATCGGAGATTATTCTTGTTCAACCGTTTCCGTCGTTTCCGCTGCGGGTTCGCCGGTAGCTTCGGGTGCGGGTGTACCCTCCACCATCTCGCCTTCGTCCGGTTCATCCTCCTGGTAGGGGACGCGGGCCACGGCTGCAATCTGGTCTTTCTCATTGATGTTGATGAGTTTGACTCCCTGCGTGGCGCGGCCGAGGATACGCAGCTGGTTGACGTGCAGACGGATGGCGAGGCCGGAGCGGTTGATGATCATCAGGTCGTCCTCGTCGGTCACCTTCTTCAAGGCGACGAGGCCGCCGGTCTTGTCGGTGATGTTGAGGGTCTTCACACCCTTGCCGCCACGGTTGGTGACGCGGTAGTCGTCGATGAGCGAGCGTTTTCCGAAGCCCTTTTCGGAAACCACCAGCACGTTGCCGCCGTCCTCGTCCATGCAGACCATGCCGACCACGTAGTCGTTGTCGTCGGCGAGGGTGATGCCGCGGACACCGGAGGCGCTGCGGCCCACGGCGCGGACATTCTGCTCGTTGAAGCGGACGCACTTGCCGGAGTGCAGAGCCAGCATGATCTCGCTGTTGCCGTTGGTGAGGGTGGCCTCCAGCAGATGGTCGTCCTCACGGATGATGATGGCGTTGATACCGTTGGTTCTCGGACGGGAGTAGGCCTCGAGGGTGGTCTTCTTCACGATGCCCTTCTCGGTGCAGAGAATGACGTAATGGTTGTCGCAGAACTCTTTGTCGGTGAGATCTTTGACGTTGATGACCGCCTTGATCTTGTCGTCGGGCTCGAGGTTGAGCAGGTTCTGGACGGCACGGCCCTTGAAGGTTTTGGGACCTTCGGGAATCTCGAACACGCGGAGCCAGAAGCAGCGTCCTTTTTCCGTGAAGAAAAGAAGGTAGTTGTGGTTGGTGGCGATATAGAGCTGTTCGATGAAGTCGTTGTCGCGGGAGCTGCTGCCCTTGGAGCCGCGGCCGCCGCGGTTCTGTGCGCGGTACTCGCTCAGCGGGGTGCGCTTCACGTAGCCGAGGTGCGAGATGGTGATGGCCATGTCGGTGTCGGCGATGGTGTCCTCGATGCGGAACTCGGAGGCGGCGTACTCGATGTGGGAGCGGCGCTCGTCGCCGTATTTCTGCTTGAGCTCGGTCAGTTCGTCCTTGATGACCTGCATCTGGAGTTCGAAGCTGCCGAGGATGTCTTCCAAGTGGTGGATGAGCTTCATCAGCTCGTCGTACTCGTTCTGGAGGCGTTCGCGTTCCAAGCCGACCAACTGGCGGAGGCGCATCTCGACGATGGCGCGGGCCTGCACGTCGGAGAAGCCCCAGCGTTCCATCAGGGTGGCGCGGGCGTCGTCCACGCTCTTGGATGCGCGGATGACGGCGATGATCTCGTCGATGATGTCGAGGGCTTTCAGCAAGCCTTCGAGGATATGGGCGCGTTCCTGGGCTTTCTTCAGTTCGAACTGCGTGCGGCGCACGATGATCTCGTGGCGGTGCTTGACGTAGCACTCGATGAGTTCCTTGAGGTTCAGCGTCTGCGGGCGGCCGTTGACCAGTGCCACGTTGTTGATGCTGAAGGAGGTTTGGAGTGCGGTGTACTGGTAGAGCTTGTTGAGCACCACTTTCGGCATCGCGTCCTTCTTCAGGTCGTAAACGATGCGGGTGCCGTTGGCTTTGTTGCAGAGGTCTTCAATGTTGGAGATGCCGTCGATCTTGCCTTCCTTCACCAGCTCGGCGGTGCGGTGGATCAGTTCGGAGGGACCGACCATGTACGGGAGGGAGGTGACGATGATGCGGTTCTTGCCGTGCTCCTCCTCGATGGTAGCGTCGGCGCGCATGATGATGCGGCCGCGGCCCGTCTCGAAAGCGTTGCGGACACCCTCGTAACCGTAAATCGTGCAGCCCGACGGAAAGTCGGGGGCCTTGATGTACTGCATCAGCTCGCTGACGGTGATGTCGTTGTTGTCGATATAGGCGATGATGCCGTCGCACACTTCACTAAGGTTGTGGGGGGCCATGTTGGTGGCCATACCCACGGCGATACCGGCGGAGCCGTTGACCAGCAGTGCGGGGATCTTGGCGGGGAGCACGGTCGGCTCCTCGAACTCCTCACTGAAGTTGGGACGCATATCGACGGTGTCCTTTTCAATGCTGTCGAGCATCTCTTCGGCACACTTGCGGAGGCGCGCCTCGGTGTAACGCATGGCGGCGGGTGAGTCGCCGTCAACGGAGCCGAAGTTACCCTGCCCGTCGATGAAGGGACAGCGCAGCGACCACGGCTGGGCCATGCGGACCATGGCGTCGTAAACGGCGGTGTCGCCGTGCGGGTGGTACTTACCGAGCACCTCACCCACGATACGGGCCGACTTCTTGTGGGGCTTGCCGGCCGTGATGCCCTGTTCCCACATCGCGTAAAGGATACGGCGCTGCACCGGCTTCATGCCGTCGCGTGCGTCGGGTAGTGCGCGGGCCACAATCACCGACATGGAATAGTCGATGTAGGCCGTCTTCATCTGGTTTTCAATATTGACTTGGATGATTCTTTCGCCTTCTGCCATTTCTATTCTTTCTTTTTTTAATTGTTTTAAATTTAATTATTTGATTATCAATAACATATAATCTTTTATATTAGATTGCGAAATTACAAAAAAAATGGGCATCTTTATCAAAAAACGCCCATTTTTTTTGAAAAATATTTTTGCCGTCACCCTGTCGTGAAAATTTCATCCCCGTCCAAAACGGGCTGAAAAGAGGGTTTATGCGGAAAATTACCGTTTGACGACTTTTCCGGTATAGACCTGACTGTCGTTGAAGAGGGTAAGAATGTAGGCTCCGGAGGCCAGTGCCTTCACATCCAGCGTGTACTCGGCCTCACCGCCCGTGATGTTGCGGGAGAGCACGCGGTTGCCGTTGAGGTCGAACAGGGCGAGTGTGTAGCCGCTCTTGCTGTCGGGCAGGGCAACCGTCACCTTTTCGGAGGCGGGGTTCGGGTAAACGACCAGTTTACCGATGCCGTTCTCCTCTATGGAGAGCCCTATTCGGTCATTCATCGGGAATTTGACATAATCGATGGCAGCGACACCGGAAGTTCCGAAATAAGCTCCGCAATAGTACTCGAACTTCAACGTGTGTTCTCCGGCACTGATGGGGAACGCGGCACGGCCCCATGATGTATTGCTGCTGATGCTTTCCACGACATTATCATCGATGTAGAAACGGAATTCGTTGCTGCCATAATAGATACTTCCTTCCGAAAAACGACGGTAGAAGGAGACGGTGTCGTCCTGAATTGTATGAATGGGGATAGTCAGCACGGAGCTGCTGCCATAGTTGCTCATACCGCTCTTGGAAACGGCGCAATAATTTCCTTCGAAAACATTGGAAGTGGATACCTGCCAAGCATAGCTGCCGGTCGTACTCCAGGGGAATTTGGTGAAGTTGCCCGTTTCAAAATCCTCAACACATTGTCCCACAAAAACATAGACAGTATCCGTAAAAGAATAAGCCCCGGCACTGATATTGTGGATGAAGGGGATGATGAGCGGGTCCTCCGTATTCTCGCTGATCTGGAGGGTGAATTCGGAAACGACATTTTCACCAGCAGGGATATTGCCCAGATTGAGGTCTGCCTCAACGATGGTGACACCGGTGCAGGCAGTACTGAGGTGGGAGGTGATGCCAGTTGCAGTGGCATGGCCGCTGTTGCGGGTCGTGATGCGCAGCGTGGCCGTTTCACCCGGATTGATGGCGCCGTTGTTGTCGCCCTCCGCCTCTGTGGAGTACACATTGACATTTGCCAAAACAGGCGCATTGAGCCGCAGGCTGTAGTTGGTCGTGGTCGTCTGGTTCCCGTTGTAGGTGGTCGTGATGGTGAAAGGAACGACCGTGCGGTCAACGATATCATCTGCAATGTGGAAGGCAAAGCCACTGGTAAACACCTGCTCCGCGTCACTGGCCAACGCCGAGGTGGAGATGGTGTTGTTGGTGAGGGTCACCTGGTCGGATTCCGTGGCGATGGTGGACGTGACATTGTTCGCCCCTTCCACGCCGAGGTTGCGGAGGGTCGCGTCAAGGGTGAGGTCGACGCCGTAGTCGGCCAGCTGTCCTTCCGTCGGGTGGATGTCGGTGGTGACTACATAGGGGCCTTCCGGCACGATGATGATCACAGTCATGAAATAAGGCTGGTAGTTCTGCGCGGTAATGGCCACTTCATAGTCATTTCCGGCCAGCACAGGGTTGAAAGTGAGGTTGGCGGCACCATTTTCATCAGCGGTGGCGGCGGCAATCACCTCGCCGTTCTCGGTCAACGCCACATAGGCAAAGGGCACTGCGGTGACCTGCAGGGTGGTGGCCCCGCTCACCATCGCATCGGGCACGCTGGGTGCCATCACTTCCGCCTGCGTAAGCCACGGCAGGATGGACGGATCGCCCATCAGGTGGTAGATTTCCCAGTAGTACAGTTTGAGACTGGAGGAGGAGGACTCAACGGAAAGGTTACCGCCCTGAATCATGGAACCGCCCGTCACATACCAGTCGGAAAATGTTTCGCCGTTCGTATGGAAAAGACGGTCGTAGGCGCCAAGATGCGCGGCATCATAGGTGGCGCTGGTGTTGATGCTGGAGCGCACCCCCACCGCCCAGTAGAAGTCTTCATCCCAATACGTGTAGTTGGTGCCGCCAATGTATGACACGGCGCCTTTCTTGGACGTGCGCAACTGCGCCTCACCGAAACACTCGTTTTCATCAAACTTGTTGGACAAGCAGCAGTTGCCAATCATAAAACAGTAGCGGTCCTCATTATGCATGGATGCGATTTGCGACGTGTTGAACTCGGGATCCGACCACCCCGTTTCATCGCAGTGCGCCGTGTAGTTGGCATAACCGACGCCGGCCCCTATGTCGGAGCGTATCTGCGCCGCCTGGCTGCTGCTGTTGTACAAGTAAAGATGCACGTTGGAATAGCCGTATGCATCGTTAACATAATTGTTTGAGAGATAACTTATCTGACCGTTGGCGTGTGTCGGGCCGTAAGTCGGGTCGCTGCCCGCCACAAGGACGGCGTCATCCAAATAGGTGGGATCCGGCATCGTGTATTGCTCGTACTGCAACACTTTGTCCAAAATGTTATTCAACTGTCCGACATTTTGGGCGGAGAAACGGCCGTAGTAACAGTCCGGGAAGTTGTCTCCGGGCGTCCACGTGAAGTAGTAGAGGTCGGTCTTGTGGTCCTCGCCCGAAACACGCGTGTTGAAGACGGGGATCTGGGCGATGTCGCCGACCAACAGGACGTAGGTCGGGGCGGGGTCGTCTTCCGTGGCGTTGGTGTATTTCGCCTTGATGAAGTTGGCGATGGTAGTGGTCGTCGTGCCCACCTCGCTCTCATCGGTGTAGGCGATCTCCACATCCAGTCCCTGCCGCTTCTTCCACGCGATGAATTCGTTCAGCTGGTCGCGGAACATGCTGTGTGCCACAATCAAATATTTGATGGGACGGCTGAAGGTGCTTTCGCGGCTGTCGGTGTGGATGGGATTGATGACACGCGACTGGAGCCCGTTGAAAACGGCGTTGCCATGGAGGTTCTTCATCTGGTAGGTGCCCGGAATGTCGGCATTCTCGAAGGTGAATTCCACCGTGACATCCTCATAGATACGGTAGGTATTGGTCACGGGGTTGTACTGCACCGGCGAGAAATAGACGGTGGCGACATTGATGTTGCGCAGGATGCCCGACTTCTCCACGGTGACGAGGTCGCGGTGATAGAAGGCGTTGGTGCGGTAGGCCTCCGCATCCTTCACGAATTCCACGGGTCCCGTGTGCGACTTGGTGTAGGAGGGTTGCGCCGGGAAAAGAGGGTGATGAATGCCCAGTTCCGCCGCGGTGAAGTCGCTGTAGCGGGAAGAACGGACGCTATAGGAGACCCCCTCACAAAGCGGGATTTCCAACAGGTTCACCATCACGGGAAGCTGCGGCTTGCCCACTTCGGTGGATAGATAGTACTCGTCCATCGTCACGCGGCTGAACGCGCCGGCGTCGGTCGTCACATCCGTCGCGCTGACCGTTCCTGCCGTATAGTGGACCACCACTTTGTCAAAACCGTTCTCCACGACACGGTAATTGCTCTGCGCCATCGCCATTCCAAAAGTGAGGCACAGGATTGTCAAAATCGTAAATGTCTGTTTCATTGGAAATTATTTAAATTAATTATCTTTCTGCAAAAACGGGCAAAAATACGATTTTATTCATCTACAATTTTATTAAAGAAAAAAAATATGCCGGAAAAAATGAATTTATTGTATTTTTGCCGCCATAAAACCCAAATCATTATGAAAAAAACACACCGCCTTCTTTTGTTCGTGATAGCACTTTGCATGGGAAGCCTTTCCGCACAAGTGACAAGAAACGTTGATTTCCAAGCTCCCCTGCCGGATCGTTCTTCCAACTGGCTTTCCTGGGCGAGCAATACGAACATCTACCACATGATCGGTTTCAACGAGACCACGGAGTACTATGCCATGCAGCGTTTTGCCGCCTCCGATCTCACTCCCTACAACGGGCAGCGGCTGACCAAGGTGCGCTTCCTGCCCTCCAATGTGGCCGAGGATCCGACCTCAGCAGCCTACTCCATCGTGGTCTATACCGGCGGAAGCTACACGGGAAGCTACGCCACCAACAGCCCCGGGACCCTCGCCTGCATACAAACGGTGACCGACATCACCTACGGGCAGTGGAAAACCGTCACGCTCAACACACCGGTGACCATCAACGCATCGCAGGAGCTGTGGATCGGGGTCAAAGTCACGGCCTACGCCGGCTATGCCATGTCGCACGACGACGCCACCCCTGTATCGGGCAAAGGAAACCTGATGGGCTACAACGGCAGCTGGGGACTTCCCGACGACTTCCTCACCGGCGCCGATGTCCACAACTGGAACGTTGCCGGCCTGGTGACCGACGGCAACGAAGAGGCGAACATCGACCTCAGCGTGCATTTCATCAACAACGGCACCGACCAGGACGCCATCACCTCGATGGAAGTGCCGGCGGGACAGCCGTTCAAGACCGTCTTCGTCATCCGCAACGAACGCTCGTCGCAAGCCACGTCAGACTACACCGACACCATTTTCATCAGGGGCTATATGGATGACGACCCTATTTCCTCCCGTATCCTGGCAAACGACACCCTGGCATTGGGCCGCGGCGTGTGGCTCACGGCCACGGAAATGAATGCCAGCAGCATTTTCAACGCCGGCTATTGCGGAACCACACGCACTTTCTGCTATGAAGTCCAGTCCACCGCCGGCTGGAACGACACCGACCCGACCAACAACCGCGGCTGCATTTCCGTCACTTTCGGAGCCTACGAGACCATCTATCACATCACCGTCCTCAACGAGGACAGCACCATCACCCCCTGCTGCGTGGTGGACGCCTACCCCGGCTCTTCCCAACGCTTTGTCATCACCCCGCCGGAAGGGAAACGTATTGCCCAAGCCCTCGCCGACGGAGCGGATGTCACCGCCAACATCCATACCCTGATAAATGTCGGGAAAACCTATACCTTCAACAACATCCAGTCCGACCACACCTTCCAAGTCCTCTACGAGGACGCCCCTGAGACCCCGGTGGGTGAGATCGAACTGACGGGAATCTCCATTTTCCCCAATCCCGCAACCGACCGTCTGGACATCACCGCCGAAAGCGCCATTCAAGAAGTGCGCATTTTCGACTGCACCGGACAGTTGGTCAGGACATACCCGCAGACCGCCAATCACGCTTCATTGGAAATCAGTGATTTGCAGAGCGGTATCTACTTCGTAAATCTGTATATCGGGAATCAGGTAGCGACGAAACGGTTCGTCAAACTATAAACCCGCTTCGGAGCCCAGCCGCCGGCGAATCTCCTGTTCGTCACGACGGAGCTGCGCGACAAGTTCCTCCACCGAAGGAAAGTGTTGTTCTTCACGGACTTTTCCCAAAACAGTGAATTGAAGGGATTTATCGTATAAATTGCCTTCAAAATCAAAAAGAAAAATCTCCACCGTCGGTTCTTCGAGCCCGAGGGTGGGGCGAGTGCCGGCGTAGAGCATCGCCCCGTACTCGCAGTCGCCGACCCTGACTTTCGCGGCATACACGCCCGTCCCGACGGACAACGGCGGGGTGACACCGGTGACGTTGGCCGTGGGATAACCGAAACTGCGGCCGTTCTGGAGGCCGTGCGACACCGTGCCGCTGTGCCAGACAAAGCCGGCAGTACCGTTTTCCAAAAGATTATTCAAAGATAGGTTCCTCCTGTTTTTCGGCGGCATCGGCTGTGCCGACCACCACCACAATTTCCCCCTTCACCGGCTTGGCCGCAAAGTGCGCCACCGCCTCGGCGAGGGTGCCGCGGAAGTTTTCCTCATGGATTTTCGTCAGTTCCCGCGACACGCAGACCGGACGGTTTTCGCCAAAAATCGGCACCATCATCTCCAGCGTTTTCTGAAGGCGGTACGGCGACTCATAGAAAATCGCGGTTTCTTCCGCCGCCGCCATCGTTTTCAGACACGTTTCCTTCCCTTTTTTGTGGGGAATGAAACCGTAGAACTTGAAACTGCTGGCGGGCAGTCCCGAGTTGACGAGGGCGGGAATGAGGGCGGTGGCGCCAGGGAGGCACTCCACCTCAATGCCGTTGCGCAGGCACTCCCGCACAAGCAGAAAGCCCGGGTCAGAGATGGCCGGCGTGCCCGCGTCGGAGGTGAGGGCCACGCTTCCGGACTGTCGGATACGCCCGATGATGCTCTCCAACTGCTGGTGCTCATTACGGATATGGTACGGGATGCACGGCTTCGTTATCTCAAAGTGGCGCAGCAGATTGCCGGTGGTGCGGGTATCTTCGCAAAGGATGAAATCCGCCTCGCGCAGCACCTTCAGCGCGCGGAAGGTGATGTCTTCCAAATTTCCGATCGGGGTCGGGACGACAAACAGCTTCATCGTTACAGATAGGGTTTGAAACGGTCGTGGTTGCGTTCGGTGCGGAGGCGCTTGATGGCTTTCTCCTTGATCTGGCGGACACGCTCACGGGAGATCTGGCACTGCACGCTGATCTCGTCGAGGGTGTGCTCGTGGGTGTTGTTCAGTCCGAAGAAGAGGCGGATGACCTCCTGCTCCTTCTCCGGAAGATCGGACAGCATGTCGTCCACGTCGGTGGCCAGCGACTCCTTCATCAGCGAGTCGTCGGTGCCGGAGGCGTTCTCGGGGATGTAGGTGTCCACCATCTTGGTGTCGTCGTCGGTGCTGATGGGAGCGTCCAGCGACTGCGTGAAACCGTTCATCCGCATCAGTTCCGCCACTTTGTAGGCGGGGAGGTCCACGGCCTCGGCAATCTCATCGACCGTGGGGAAACGCTGGTACTGCTGTTCGAGGCGGGCCAGTTCCTTCTTGATCCGGCTGATGGTGCCCACCTGGTTGAGCGGGAGGCGCACCACGCGGGCCTGGTCGGCGATGGCGGTGAGGATGGACTGACGGATCCACCACACGGCATACGAGATGAACTTGAAACCGCGGGTTTCGTCAAAGCGCTGGGCGGCCTTGAGAAGTCCCATATTGCCCTCGTTCACAAGGTCGGGCAGACTGATTCCCTGATTCTGGTATTTCTTGGCGATGGAGAAGACGAACCGCAAGTTGCAAATCGTGAGCCGCTCCAGCGCCTTCATGTCCCCTTCACGAATCCTGCGGGCAAGATCGACCTCCTCGTCGGGGGTAAGCAGCGGCTGTCGGGCGATTTCCGCCAGATAGCGCTCCATGGAGGCAGAGTCGCGGTTCGTGATGGAGTTCGAGATTTTAATTTGTCGCATCATAGGCTAAAGGTTTTTCTTTTTTTTACTGGCGTTGGCAAGTATCAATGGTTAATATATTAATGAACGTGATTAGTCATTACCATATAGAACGTTTGTGTTGCCCACATTGTTCAATAAAGTGAGATTTATTTTTTGCCGTTGTCCGTTACGGAGGACAGTAATGGTCATATTGTCGCCCGGAGAGTGCTGAGCCACAATCTCTTTCAGTTCGGAAACGGAATTGATTTCGCGTCCGTCGAGGGCGAGGATGATGTCATCTATACGAAGTCCGGCGCGTTCGGCGGCGCCATCGGCAGTAAGTTGGCGCACCAGAAGGCCCTTCACTTCGGAAAGATTCAGTTCGTCGGCGAGGGCGTTGTCAATCTCCACCACAGCCACACCGATATAGGCACGCTGCACGGAGCCATACTGCTTGAGGTCGCCCACCACCTTGCGGGCGATGTTCGACGGGATGGCGAAGGAGTAGCCCGTATAGTAGCCGTTGCCGGAGGCGATGGCGGAATTGATGCCGATGAGCTTCCCATCGACATTGACGAGGGCACCGCCGCTATTCCCTTGGTTCACAGCCGCATCGGTCTGGATAAACGACTCAATGGAGGTGTTTTCGCCCAAGATGTTGAGGTTGCGTGCCTTGGCACTCACAATGCCGGCAGTGACGGTGGAGGTGAGGTTGAAAGGGTTGCCGACGGCCAGCACCCACTCCCCTATCCGCACGTCGTCGGAATTGCCGAACGCCAGCACGGGCAGCCCGGAGCTTTCGATCTTGATGAGG
>JAEEQA010000109.1 GCA_016285085.1 Bacteroidales bacterium | reverse complement strand
CTTCGTCGGCGATCCGCCCACCGATCTCAACCTGTTCCCCAACTCACCCGGTTACCGTCTGATTCTCAATAATGTACTCTTTCCGGCTGCCAAGAAACAGACGAGAAAGACCTAATCGTTCGTAAAATGCAGTTTCCTTCGATTTCCGGCGAAGTTGCCACCGACCTTCCGTCGCGCATCCGCTATGCCACCGATGCTTCAGTCTATCGCGAAATGCCAGTGGCAGTGGCGTTTCCTAAAACTGTGGATGACATTGCCCAGTTGCTGGCATTTGCCAGGCAGCAGCATCTTTCGGTTATCCCGCGCGCTGCCGGCACCTCCCTTGCGGGGCAGGTGGTGGGCAAGGGCATCGTGATGGACATCACCCGCCATTTCAACCGTATTCTTGAAATCAACGCGGAAGAGCGGTACACCATCGTGGAGCCCGGCGTGGTGCGCGACGAGCTGAACCTCACCCTTGCGCCGTACGGACTGTTCTTTGCGCCCGAGACGGCTACCTCCAACCGATGCTGCGTGGGTGGGATGGCCGGCAACAACTCCTGCGGTGCCAATTCGCTGGTTTACGGCAGCACAAGGCAGCATGTCCTCTCGATGGAGGTGGTGCTGAGCGACGGCAGCCGTTGCACCTTCGGGAGTCTTTCCGATGAAGAGTTTCAGAAAAAATGCGAACATACCAATTTGGAGGGTGAGATTTACCGTAGTGTATATAATTTACTGAATGACAAGGAGGTGCAGGACGAAATCGTGCGGGGCTTCCCGGACGCTTCGTTGAAACGGCGCAGTATGGGATATGCCGTTGACGAGTTGATTGCCCAACAGCCTTTTTCGGGAAATGCCGAAAAACCCTTCAATTTCTGCACGTTGCTGGTGGGCTCCGAAGGCACGCTGGCCGTGACGACCAAGTTGAAACTGCGCCTTTCGCCGCTCCCGCCTCCATGCAAGGCCCTGCTGAGTGTGGAATGTTCCACGATGGAAGAGGCGTTGAAAGCCAATTTGGTGGCTTTGAAGCACCAGCCGTCGGCGGTGGAACTGATTGATGACCTGATACTTGAACTGGCAAAACAGAACATCACACAGCAGCGGAACCGCTCCTTTATTCAGGGAGAACCGAAAGCCATCATTGTGGTGGAGGTTTCGGAACAGACCGAGGAGGAGTTGCAACAGAAGTTGGAGTCCATCACCAATGATTTGAAGAACAGTAGTTTGGGGTATTCCTATACGGAAATCCGCGGTGGCGACATGCAGAAAGTGTGGGGATTGCGGAAGGCGGGACTCGGCATCATGTCGAACGCCAAAGGGGATAGCAAGCCTGTGACGGTGGTAGAGGACATCGCTGTCGCTCCCGAAAAGTATGTGGACTATTTCCGTGAATTTGAGGCACTTTTGAAAAAATATGACCTGCGGTGCGCCTACTACGCCCACATTTCGACGGGTGAGTTGCACAACAAGCCGCTTTTCAATCTCAAAAAGAAGGAGGAGGTGGAGAAGTTCCGTGCCTTTGCCCGTGAGGCGGCCCTGTTGGTGAAGAAGTATGGCGGCACGTTGAGCGGGGAGCACGGTGACGGCCGTTTGCGCGGCGAGTTTTTGCCGCTGATGGTAGGGGAGAGGAACTATCAATTATTCAAAGAGATAAAGTCGATATTTGATCCTGACTGCATCCTGAATCAGGGGAAAATAGTGGACACCCCGCCGATGAACACCTCCCTGCGTTATTCCGACAATGAGGGATGTGACGGCAAGTACGCGTTGGCGACGATGTTTGACTTTTCCGACACCGACGGCATCCTCCGTGCCATCGAAAAGTGTAATGGTTCAGGGGATTGCAAGCGGTCGGCGCTCTTCAAGGGGGCGATGTGTCCATCTTACCAGGTAACGAGGGACGAGAAGGAGGCCACCCGCGCCCGCGCCAACCTGCTGCGGGAGTTTCTGACCCATTCCGACAAGCCCAACCCGTTCGACCATAAGGAGTTGGCCGAAGCACTTGACCTTTGTTTGGCCTGCAAGGCCTGCAAGTCGGAATGTCCCTCCAACGTGGACATGACCAAGATCCGGGCGGAGTTTTTGTACCAGTATTACAAACAGCACCCAGTTCCGTTCCGTACGTGGATAATCGCTAACTATCCGACATTCAATCGGTTGGGAATGATGGTGCCGCACCTGTTCAACTACTTTTGTACCAATCGTTTCTTTTCTTCCATTGTAAAAAGGATATTGGGATTTTCCGTCCAACGGTCACTACCCGAGGTCGGCACGTTTTCGTTACGAAAATGGGCGAAAAAGAACCTGAAATGTCCTGAAAACCCGATAAAAACGGTCTATTTCTTCGTGGATGAGTTCACCGACACGCAGGATGTGGCTATCGGCGTGAAGGCCTTGGAACTGTTGCAGCGGCTCAATTACGAGGTGCGGGTGGTGGATCACGCCATCTCCGGCCGCACCTATCTGTCGAAAGGACGATTGAAGAAGGCTCGGAAAATCGCCGAAAAGAATGTCAAAATCTTTTCGGAATTGATTAACGACGATGTGCCGTTGCTTGGACTGGAGCCATCTGCAATACTTTCTTTCAGAGATGAATACAAAGATTTATTGCAAGGAAACTTAAAGAAAAAAGCCATTGAACTTTCCCGAAACTGCTTCTTGATTGACGAGTTCATTGCCGACGAATTTGCCAAGGGAAACATCCGGTGCGAACAGTTCACGACGGAGCCGTGCCACATCATTTTCCACTCCCATTGTTACCAGAAGGCGTTGTCAAACCCGCAGCGCAGCACGGCGATGATGGAGATTCCGGAGAACTACTCTGTTACGGAATTGAAGGACGGCTGCTGTGGCATGGCGGGTGCATTCGGCTTTGAGAAGGAGCATTACGACTTTTCCATCAAGGTGGCCAACGTGTCGTTGGTGCCGGCCATCAATGCCCGCCATGAGGGTGATGTGGTTGCCGCCACGGGCACCAGCTGCCGCCACCAGATCAAGGATACGACGGGCGTCATTGCCCTTCACCCAGTGGAAATATTGCACGGGGCGCTCATTTAATCTGCAACTTTTGAACAATTTTTCCGTATGATTGTTATTGGTTTGAAATTTTAAACAAATAACAATTATGAAAGCATCCAACATTTTAGCTTTGCTCGGTGGCGTGGCCATCGGTGTCATCGTCGCCATCCTTCTGGCTCCCGACAGTGGGAAAAACACCCGTGAGAAGATCAACAAAAAACTGAAAGAGAAGGGAATAAACCTTTCTAAGGAGGAACTGGACGAATTCATCGAAAAGATGAAAAAGCATTTCGGCATCCGCCGCGACGAGGATATCGTTTTGGAAGAATCCGACGAAAACTAATCTGACACCTCGATGGAAAACGACACCTACCAAGAAAAAGACGACGTTTACAAGTCGTTGGTAAACAATGTGAAGGACTATGCCGACCTTCAGCTTCAGCTGTTGAAACTGAACATTGTGGAGAAGACGTCGCAGATACTTTCCCTGCTGATCGTCATCATCGCAGGCACCATCCTGCTGATGGCGGCTTTCGTCTATTTCTCCATGATGTTTGTGCTATGGATGAAGACGCTGACAGGCAGCCTGACCTATGGATTCCTGATCATCGCGGCTTTTTTCCTGCTGCTGTTCATTCTTTTTGTTCTTTTGCGTAAAAAATTGATTATCAACCCGATCATCAAGAAAATGAGTTCCATTTTGTTCAGCGAATCGGGAGAAACGGAGGTGGACGATGAAGAATAAACGCCAGTACAAGTATTCACAACTGTCGAATTTGCAGGATATTGCCTCGGAAAAGGCAAAACTGAAACGGTTGGTCAAAGCACAGGGAAATGCTGTAGAAGCCGACTGGGACGAAGTCTATAGTTTCTGGAGCTTCGTACCGAAAGTGGCCCGCACCGTCACCTCGGTGGTGAGCCACATCCCACGCGCCTTCAACATCCTCTCTTTCGTGTTTGACCTGGTTGGCCGGAAAAGGAATTAGCTATGAACGGAGATCCGCGCCTGTACGAACTGCTGAAGCAGTTGGACATTGATTTCGAGTATTTGGAGCATCCTGAGGCCCCGACCATCGAGATTGCCAAGCAATACTGGGCAGGTCATGACGCCCAGCACTGCAAGAATCTTTTTTTCCGAAACCACAAGGGAAACCAGCACTATCTGGTGATCCTCAACTGTGACAGCCGGATGGACATCCATGACATTGAGAAACGGCTCCATCAGGGAAAACTGAGTTTTGCCTCGGAACATCGTTTGGAAAAATATTTGGGTGTGAAGCCTGGCTCGGTTACGCCGTTTGGCCTGATCAACGACACGGAACACCACGTTATTGTCTTCTTGGACAGCACCTTGCAGAGTGCAGAACGGTTGAGTTTTCACCCGTGCATCAACACGGCCTCTTTGATGCTCAAGCGCACCGACCTCTTGAAATTCCTCGACCATTGCGGAAACCGCTACGAGTGGATGGACGTCGTGGAGTAGGAACAATCTGTCATCTGCGGTGACGTGTAAATTACCGCCATCCCATTTTTTTGAAAAAACGAAGCAGGATGACCGCCGTCACGACCGAAGCCAGCAGGTCGGCGGCCGGCATCGCGCACCACGCCCCCTCCAGACCGAACACCAGCGGCAACACCGCAATGAACGGGAGCAGGAAGATGATCTGCCGCGACAACGAGAGGAATATCGAGATTTTCGCCTTGTCTATCGACTGGAAGAAGTTGCTTGCCACCACCTGGAAGCCCGTGATGAGCATCATGGCACAGCAGAGGCGCATAGCCGGCACCGTCAGCGCTATCACCGTCGGATCGTTGGTGAACGCCCGCGTGATCAGCTCCGGAACCGACATCACCGCCAGGAATCCCACCGCACAGGCCGCCGTGGCACACCACACTGTGAGCCGGAATGTCTTCCCCGCCCGGTCGTACTGTTTGGCCCCGTAGTTGAACCCCACGATCGGTTGCATTCCGTGCGTGAGTCCGAGAATGAACGTGATGACCAGCGCCTGGATGCTCCCGATGATACCGAAAGCCGCAATGGCCAAGTTGCCGCCATACTCCTTCAGCCGCCAGTTCATGATGACTGTCACCAAGCTGGCACAGATGTGGATGAAGAACGGTGAAAGGCCGATGGCGAACACATCGCCAATCAGGCTCCATTCGAGGCGCATCTCTGTTTTTTCAAAATGAATGTAGGATTTCTCAGAAAGAAAATGCGCCAGCACCCAGCTCATTCCGACAAACTGCGAGATGACGGTCGCGGTGGCGGCCCCTTGGATGCCCCATTTCAGCACAAAAATGAAGATGGGCGCGAGGATGATGTTGCTCACCACGGTGATGAGCACCGACAGCATCGCCTTCACCGGGTAGCCCGACGCCCGCATGATGCTGTTCAGCCCGAACAGGATGTGAGTGAAGACGTTGCCCAAAAGGATGATCTGCAGAAACGATTTGGCGTAGGGAAGGGTTTCCGCATCTGCGCCGAACACCACAAGTATCGGGTCTAAGAAAGTGAGGGCGATGACAGAGAAGGTGAGACTTATGATAATATTGAGAATCAATGCGTTGCAAAGTATCTGCGTGGCATCTTTCCGTCGTCCTTCCCCGATGCGGATGGACACGAGCGCGGCGGAACCGGCTC
>JAEEQA010000033.1 GCA_016285085.1 Bacteroidales bacterium | reverse complement strand
GAGGCGAGGAAAATCTGGAAGAAGTTGACATTCAGTTCCATTCCGGGGTTGTTCTCCTGGATGATGTAGATGGCGGGCAGGGTGAAGATGGCGCCGGCCACAATCACGCCGGAGCTGGCACCGATGGACTGGATGAGCACGTTTTCGGAAAGCGCGCCCTTGCGTTTGGCGATGGTGGAGGCACCGACAGCGATGATGGCGATCGGGATGGCCGCTTCAAACACCTGGCCGAAACGGAGCCCGGCGTAGGCTGTCGCCGCCGAAAAGATGATGGCCATGATGATACCCCAGACTATCGTCCAAGCATTCAGCTCAGGATACTTCTTTTCCCCCATCAAAATAGGTTTGTACTCTTCGCCCTCTTTCAGTTCGCGGTACGCGTTTTCGGGCATTTTCACCTCGTTTTCCTGCAACAAGGTCTCTTCATTCTCTTGATTCATATTGTAAAAAATTAAAATGATCCGTTTGAAAAAATCGGTGGCAAAGATACAACATTCCCGCTTACGGGCTTGCGGTCACCGAGATAAAGTTCAGAAAGAATAGAATTCCCCTTCTATGTAGAAGGGGTGGCCGTAGGCCGGGGTAGTAGAATCTTTATCTTATGACATATAGACTTCTTTTCACAAGGACTTTTTCAATCTTCTATACAACTACCCTGCGCTTCGCGCACCCCTTCTTTAAAAGAAGGGGAATGTGTTTCCGCACCTGAGTTAAATGAAACTTATATGCTTTGCAAGGCGGGGGAGACTTCGGACCATCGTTGTATTTCTGGAAATTGCAGAAGAATAGCTCACCCCGGAGGGGTGATATTTTATTAACCCCAGATAAGGCCGTTAGGCCGCAATCTGGGGACGTGCGTGGCCTCGTGCGTCCGCCTGCGGCACGGGCGGCAGGCACGGAAGAGCGGGACGGGTGATGCCGCGGAAGACGAAACAGCCGCGAATTACGCGGATGGCGCGAATTTGCTGATGACTAACCGTGATGTTACAGGTTCTCCGTGATGTCGCCCTCAATCTCGCTGGTGCTGACATTCACGACCTGTACCTGTACATACTCGCCGGTGATGCGGACAGTGACGTAATAGCCGACAGCCGAGAAATTGTTGCCTTTTACCGTGGTTTTGTCGTTGTAGATGCCACTCTGCTGGCCTTGCTGCTCTTTATAAAGCTTTTCCAACTGCTCTTTAGCCACCACCACATAGCCTTTTTCTTTGAGGGCATTGACAATATGACTACGTGCCTGTACCTTGTCGGTGGCTTCGTCTGTGATGGTGATTTTGTCAATAGCAAAACGATTGCCTTCCTCTATCTCGCCAGTGGCCTTTTTGATTGCTTCGACGAGTTTCATTGTTTTGGCATCGGGCAACTCAACAATGGTGTATGTGTAATAGTTTGTTACATCGCCACCGTTGATTTTGACCTCTCCTTTGTTGAGGTTGCGGATGGCGACGTTCTTTTTAGGATAGGCCTGCTGTGCCTCGCGCAATGCTGCTTTGTAGGCAGTTTGATAACTGTTGTAGCCGTTGCGGGTACGCAAATCCTTGCTGAGCACAATCTCTTTTTGTTTCGGGGCTCCCTGCGCCTTGTTATAGTCTTCCTGTGCCATGGTATTGCCCACACCAAACAGCAGTGCGAATGTAAAAATGATGAATTTTGTTGCTTTCATTTTATTGATTTTTAAAAGTTTATCGTTGCATTGCCTTCATATTCTCCGGTGCTAACATTAACGACCTGCACACGAAGCGAGCTTTCCGTGACTTTCACATTGATGTAGTAACCAACGGCGGTGAAATTGTTGTCTGTTACCGTGGTGTTGTCATTATAGATTCCACTTCTTTGCGCCTCCTGCTCTTTCATCAATTTTTCAAGATACTCTTTGGCCACCACTTTGTAGCCTTTATCCAACAACATGTCAACTAACAGGTCTTTGATATCTTCCCTATTTATTCCATTAATTACAGACACTTGTTCTATAGCTAACCTAGAACCCTCACGCAAATTTCGCAAAACCTTATCAAGAGCTTGGGAAAGAAGCTCATTTCTTTGTGCATTGACATCTATAATAACTACTGATGCTGAAACACTGTATGTGACGCTAAAACCAACACTATTTTCGAGAATATTAGTCTTACTATGAAAATTTCTTAAGAAGAACTGGGGATATCTATTGCCATATTTTTCTTGAGCGGCTGATTTGATTTTTTCGTACAACTCTTTTTTGTCATAACTTTTCACATTGTCATCCCATACAGCTTTACCGTTAGCAACATAAGAGATGTTCCGACCGCCATCTACGGTAATGTTTATTTCGTCCACTTGTTTTTCTATCGGTTTTATTGGCTCTTCCCATTCATAAGTTGTTTGTGCATTGCTGAAAATACTGATTGTGGCAAATAACAGTGTAAAAATAAATTTTGTTGATTTCATATTGTTTTGATTTTAATCGTTATTTAATTCTTTCAATTTTGTCTGTTCATATAAATCATTTACTAACCACTTCAGCACCTTCTTTGCATGAATGCAGAATCGATCATCCAGTGCATAGATGGAGCCATGCATGTAATCTGCTGCGTAAGGACATCCACCACCGCATATTCCCAAACACTCGCAATCTTGACATTCGGGCATGAATAACGGTGAGCGTTTTTTCCAATAAGCGAAGTCGGTGCTGTTACGGAAATCGAAATCCTTATCCAACACATTGGCCGAGAAATACTTTCTGTTGTTCAAGTAGCCATGACAAATGCCGATGCTACCATCGGGCGCAATAACAAACTGGTTGCCCCCTGAGGCACAGCAATCATAGAGAAACAACTTATTGTCAATGAAAGCCTGTACTTTCCGCATCATCCTGTCTTCATACAATCCTTTGTTTCTCAATCGCTTGAAACACTCAATCATGAAATCTGTGGCTTCTTCGTAATAAGTATTTGAAGGTGTCAGGTGTCTGTTGGGAATAAGCATATTGAATGCAATAGTCAATGGTTCCAACGACATAATCTCTTTCAATACAGCCGCACGGTTGTGAATCGTATCTTCCGAGATGGTGATAGAAAGGCTATACGGCATCTTTTCATCAATGCACAACTGAATATTGTTTCTGACCACATCGAAAGTTTCTTGTCCTAACCGGTTGGTGCGGTTGGCATGGGAATGCTTGTCCACATCGTAGGAAATGCTCAAGGCAATATTGTGTTGCCTTAAGAAGTCAATGTGCGTCTTTGTCAATAGCGAACCATTCGTAATAATGGCATATTTCACATCGGCAGGCCAATAGGCAGAGTATTTTATTCTCTCCACCTCTTGCATGAAGTACTGGATAATCTCAAAGTTGAGCAATGGTTCTCCACCATAGAAAGTGATGGTTTTGTCGTATTCGTGCTGTTGTCGCTCGTAAGTCCTTTGTAGCAATTCTACGGATGCCTTTGCCACTTCCTTGCTCATCACCTTGTTTTTGTCGTTGGCAGAAACAATGTCGGAAATGAAACAATACTTGCAATTGAAGTTGCAGTTTTCCGTCACTACAATATACGCATTGGAGATGGCTGGCGGATAAATCATCTCCACACATTTATTATAAAGTCTCTCGTCTTCTTCCGACGAACCTACAAGATAATAATTGGAATAAAGGTAATCCGCCGTTTTCTTTATTTCATTGGATAACTCCCTACCCTCTGTCAGATACGCATCAATGGCTGCTTTTTCTTGCTGCGAAAGGAAGACAGTACGAATCAGTAAAGAGTGAAAGACTCCCACCGTTCTATTTCCAATGTCGTAAAAATGTACGTATTTAGAAAACCGCATTACAAAGAAAGGTGTCTTTGTCTGTCAGAAAAATAACTCTGTAGAACTGGCGCATTGCAGTTGCAACCACAAGTGCAGTTGCAGCCACACATTCCCGCTGAGATCAAATGCGCACTCACATCGATAGCACTGGTTTGCTTGCAGGGACAGCTGCAACCGCTGCCACAAACGCTCATGTGAACATCCATATAATCCATGATGTTTCCTTGAATTTTCTTGTAGTCTGTTTCTTTGGGAGTAATCATTCTCGTCTCGCCAGTTATATTCCATCGGCCCATCGGTTTTATGTTGTAAAAAAAAATTTTGCAAAAATACTCCACCCACCTCTCGCCACCGTTACATCATCCGTGATTTATTCTCGCGCTTTTGTAGAAATAAAATCACGGTTCTGTCTGTAATTCAGCAAGTAGTGCCGACAGGCGGGAGAGCTTCTCGGCGGAAAGATAGTCAAGGCGGAGGGTGAGATTTAATGAGGGAGAGGAAAGGCCGTACAGCCGTATGGCATCATCGAGGAAGTTGTGGTCCAGTATGTTGGAAAGGCGGACCAACAGTTCCACGTCAATGGAGCGGCGGCGGAAGATGGTATAGACATTGGTGCGCTCGCAGTGCAGCCTCCGCGCCAGCTCTGCCACGGTCAGGCCGCTGCCGTCGAAAACCGCCTTCACCAATTTGCCGATATGTACCTCGCTGTTCTCCATTTCCTTGCGTTACTCCAATGCCATAAAAAAAGCGTGGAATTTGTTCCTTGCCTGACTCTCGGGTTTCCACGCCCACACATCTAACAAGTATTCCACGCCGTAACATTTACGGCATCGGCAACTTATCCTTGATGTGTTTGTCCTCAAAAAGAGGACGTTGTGGAAAATGAGAGTCAAGGATAGCCACAAACGCTATCTATTATGTATATTGTTGTTTAGATTCTGCTCGTTATGTTTTTAGGTTTGTAAAATGATTTTTATTCGGTGTTTAAAAACGGCGCAAAAGTACGAAAAAATTCAGTACTTTTGCCGTCGCATTATGCAACTGATTTGTATCCTACAAAACATTCACCAATGTCAGAAAAAGTCAAAAAGAGCGGGCGGACAGGACTGATTATCACTTCGGTGGCTGTCCTCATCCTTCTTGTGGCAGGCGGAATCTTTGCCTACACCAAATATTTGAAGCGCAACACGGCCGAGTTGATTGCCGTGGTGCCGTCGGATGCGGCCTTCGTCTTCCAAATCAATGACAACGAGGGCTTTGTCCGTTCCATCGGATCTTGCAAGGCCAGTCTCAACGAGGTGTTCTCGTTGGATGCACTTGCCGGCTTTGAGTATTTTGCCGACATGGGGCTCGCCAACAACGACAACAAGAAAAAAGTGGTCATTTCGGGGCACTCTGCTGACGGGCAACCCGCGCTGCTCTTCGCTGTCTATATGCAGAAGTATGCGTTTTATGAGATTCTTAAGAATTTGAAAATCAATCCGAAGGACTATGTGAAGTACGAAACGCGCCGTATCTATACAGCCACCACCCATTTTCATGAATTCAAGATATGCTATCTCAACGGCATTTTCGTGGCTGCCGAAACGCAGCCGTTGCTGGAAGCGGCCATCCACAATCTGGCCGGCTCCGGCTGTCTGACCAGCCTTCCGGATTTTCAGCCGGTGAACGACATCATCCATAAGAATGTCAAGCAGAACTGGCTGATTCTCAATCATGTCAATTTCGTTGAAAGCCAGTCTTCCAGAATAGACACTGCCTTTCATGCGTCCTTCGGCACCATCGCCGAGCTGGCGGGCTGGTCGGCCTACCAGATCCGTTTCAGTGACAATGAGGTGATCCTTTCGGGGTACAGCACCATTAATGAGGGCTCCTTTTTCAGCGAGTACGAGGCTTCCGACGGCTCGTTCATCCTGCCCGACGCCGTTATCCCCGCCTCCGTCAACGGTTATGTGTGCAGCACCCTCCCGAAAACGCACACCCTGACGATGGAAGTGGAAGAGGGCGACAGCACTGTCGCGCTCACCGCACAACGGCCCTTCGAGGATGTTGTCTGCTTCCGCATCCGGCGCGACACCAACCTCTTCCATTATATGGTGATTCCCGCCGACTCCGCCTTCACCCGCAGCGACTCACTCTATCTCAGTCCCACCCCGAAGGAAGAGTCGGCCTACCGCGGCAACCGCATCTTCTTGTGCAATGCCGCCGACCTCGCCACGCTCTATCCGCAGCTGAAGCAGGACTTCACCACCGCGTACGCCCTCCTCTACAATGACTTTTATGTCCTCACCGAGTCGTACGCCGCCGCCCGCGCCTACCTCGACGACGTGACCACGGGCAAAGTGCTTGCCTCCAACCAGCAGTACCAGTTCACCAAAGGAAACCTGCCCACCGGCAAAGGATTCGAACTATACTATATTAATAATAGCAACCAGTTCAACCAGTACTTCACACGCTCGTTTTTGAAGAAGAAGCCCGGCATCACCAACTTGAAAGTGTTTGCCTTCAGCTTCCAGAAACCGGTCGGCAACCTGCTGCCCAACACAGTGTATTTGCGGTTCGCGGAAGCACAGAAATAGAAGATTAATCAAATAAAAATATTGAAAATGAAAGATTTAAAGAATTACATCGAAACCAACAAAGATCGTTTTCTGGAAGAATTGTTCAGCCTCATCCGCATCCCCTCCATCAGTTCGCAGGAGGAGCACAAACCCGACATGATCCGCTGTGCCGAGCGCTGGCGGGAACTCATTCTGGCCGCCGGTGCCGACCGCTGCGAGGTGATGCCCACCGCCGGCAATCCTGTGGTCTATGGCGAGAAGATCATCTCCAAGACTGCACCCACCGTCATGGTGTATGGCCATTACGACGTGATGCCCGTTGACCCGCTCGAACTGTGGAAAACCGACCCCTTCGAACCCGTCGTCAAGGACGGCAAGATCTGGGCCCGCGGTGCCGACGACGACAAGGGTCAGTCGTTCATGCACGCCAAAGCTTTTGAGTATCTGGTGAAAACCAACCAGCTGCCCTGCAACGTCAAGTTCATGCTGGAAGGTGAGGAAGAGATCGGCAGCGGCAGTCTGTACGACTTCTGCCGACAGAACAAGAAACTGCTGAAGGCCGACATCATCCTTGTTTCCGACACGGGTATGATTGCCACCGACACGCCCTCCATCACCACGGGCTTGCGCGGCCTCAGCTACCTCGAGGTGGAGGTGACGGGCCCGAACAAGGACCTGCACTCCGGCATTTTCGGCGGCGCGGTCGCCAACCCCATCAACATCCTCTGCCAGATGATCGCCTCCCTGCAGAACGAGAACAACGAGATCACCATCCCCCATTTTTATGATGACGTCCTCGTTCTTTCGAAAGCCGAGCGTGCGCTGATGGCCAAGGCTCCTTTCAACCTCGAGGAGTACAAGAAGGCGCTGGATGTGCGTGCGGTACACGGTGAAAAGGGCTACACCACCATCGAGCGTACCGGCATCCGCCCGACGTTGGATGTGTGCGGCATCTGGGGCGGCTACACCGGCGAGGGTTCCAAGACCGTGCTTCCGTCCAAGGCGTGCGCCAAGATTTCCATGCGCCTTGTGCCCAACCAGGATTCCACCAAGATTTCCAAACTTTTCCAAAAGCATTTTGAAAAAATCGCCCCCAAGAGCGTGAAGGTGAAAGTGACGCCTTGCCACGGCGGCGAGGCCTATGTGTCGCCCATCGACATGCCCGCTTACAAGGCAGCCGAGAAGGCATACCAGCAGACCTTCGGCAAACGTCCTATCCCCACCCGCAGCGGCGGCAGCATCCCGGTCATCTCCGGTTTCGAACGCATCCTCGGCACCAAGGCCATCCTCATGGGCTTCGGCCTCGGCGAGGACGCCATCCACTCTCCCAACGAGAACTACAAGCTGGAACACTTCTTTAAAGGCATCGAGACGATTCCGTATTTCTACAAGTATTATGCAGAGATGATGAAGTAAGGTACTGACTGTAGAAAGTATAAAGTAAAAAGTAAAAGGTAGGAGGTTTCCGACAAACGAATCCCTCCTACCTTTTTTTACTTCTATGGCGAAGTCTGTATTACGAGTTTCTACTCTGTCTCTTCCTCGTCGGGCGCGACGTAGAACTTCTTCACGAACTTGTTCTTCTGCGAACGGTTACCCAACTTGTAGGTGAAGGCGGGCTTGCCGTTTTCGGGCGGCAGCATACGCTTCTTCACCTTGGTGGCGACGATGGCGTCGGTGAACTTGGTGTCGGAGGAGTAGCCGTACATGCTGTTGTTCTCCAACTGGAAGAAGAAGAAGTCGTTGTCCACCTCGAAGTAGAGGTAGAGTCGGTTGCGTGATCCGCGCTTCTCGATCACAATACAACCGGGAATCTCCTTGTTGATTTCCTTTGCGTTGCAGATGACCACCGGCAGCTTGTTCTGCGAAACGAATGCCTTGCCTGCCTTGTTCCATGTGAAGCTGATGTCGGCGAACAGGAACTTGACGCGCAGTTTCTCCGGCAGTTTCTGCGCCTGCCCGTTGAGGGTCACGTCGTAGGAGTAGTCTTCAAAGTCTTTTTCCGGCAGCATGGTTTTCAGCGCCAGTTCGTAGTCGGCATCTTCCCACGGGTCGATGAAGTCGAGGGCGGCGTCTTCGATGTGCTTGCCCATAATCTTCATCGACTGCTCGTTGAAGAAGAAGTTGATGGCGGTGGTGAGGCTCATTTCGGCGGAGTCGGCTTTCATGTAGTTGACGACCGTGCCGAGGGTGCTGAACTCTACGCGCCCCAGTTTCGCGCCCATGTCGATGGTGCCGGAACCGCGGGAGATACATTCGGTCTTGCTGAGCGTGATGATGTTTTCCGGCAGTTCGGGATCGTCCAGCTTCTCAAGGGAGGCAGCCCGGAACATCTGCGTCTTTTCGTCAAAGTCGATGAAGCCCTGCGCGGAGATGTACTCGGAGTCGTTGAACTGGTCCTTCGCCGCTCCGAAGCAGGTGTAGATGCGTCCCGTGGCGTTGGTCGAGGCGATGGCGACCACCGCCTTCCGGTCGGTGACGTCCTTCGACTTGCTGTTGATGGGGATGAGCACGCGGTCGGGGTTGATCTGGTCGATGAGGAGCAGGCGGGCGTACTTCACGGTGTCGCAGTCGTGGATGAACTGCACGCCGCCGGCGAAGGTCAGGAACTGGTTGTTGCTGTGGAGCTCGGCGCGGCCGTCGAAGCCGAAGTGCGGACTGAGTTTGAAGTCGCGGTCGAACGGTATCTTTGCGTGTCCCTGCGTTTCTTCGTAATACCAGACGGTGTCGAAGTGCAGCACCTGCACCTCCTTGTTCATGTCGATATAGTCGTAGTCGCCGCTGCCGCGGAACTCGTCGGCGTGGACGATGTCCATCGAGCAGTTGTAGAGTTCGTGGTACTTGTTGTCCCTGCCGGCCACGAGGCGGGCCTTGTCGAGATGCTGGATGGCGGCGTGCTCGAGGATGGTTACGTCGCCGTTGTACGGCACGATGGCGGCATCGCCGGAGTTGACGTATCTTACCCCGTGCGTGTTGATGATGTTGGTCTTGAAGTTGAACTCGGCGGCGGTGGCGGTGAACTGCAGGGCGTGCGTCCGCGAGTTGGTGGCCGTCAGCTCGTTGCCGTGACTCTCCATGTCAATCAGGTCGCGGGCGGGCGTGTTGTTGATGTCCACATTCTTGTAGGGGTCGTCCCACTTGAAGGTCAGCACGTCCTCGTCAATCGGATCCCAGTCGAACTCTGCCGCGTTGGTCTTGAACTCGTTGCGGGAGAACAGCACCTCCGAGGCCTGGCCGTTGGAGACGAAGTGGCCCTTGCGGGTCTGGAAGTCGATGTGGGAGTTGTAGTTGTCGGTGGAGAAGACGTACTCGTTGGTCATGTAGAGGTCGTAAATCCGCAGGTCGGCGGCATCGGAGAAGAGCTCGTGGTGGCCGAAGCGGAACAGCTTGGACGTGATGTCGGCGCGCTTGAAGTTGAGCGTGCCCGTGCCGTACATCGCTTCGGGCGTGAGTTTCGAGTTTCCGACCAACTGCGTCTCGTTGAAAATCGACATCGGTGTTTCACCCGTGAAAACGTACATGGCATCGTTGTAGGCCTCCCAGCGGAGCGAGGCGTTGTTGACCGAGGCCGGCGGGTACTCCACCCCCGCAATCTGCTCCCGCACCACATGCGACTTGACACTGCCCGTCACCTTGTCCAGGAAGAAAACCAAGCTGTCGGACTTTGTGGTGGAGGTTAGGTAGTCGATGGTGCTTTTCTTGCCCCGCAGTCCTCTGTTGCTTAAGTCAATAATTCCGTCATAATGTCCTTTCCCTTGGTAGCAGGGCAGGGGAGAACCTCCCGTGTTGTGGATGAAGCCGAGGGAGAAGTCGGGACGCACTTTCAGCTCGTGGCGAATGTCGGGGAAGATGCCGCCCGACACCAGCTGCCCCGTGAATTTGATGGAGTCGGTCTCGAAGTTGTCCAGATTGGTGATGGTGAACATATCCAGTTGGTAGAAGAACTTGGTGCGGTCGTAGTGGCGGTTGAAGGTTTGCGGCTTGTCGTAATACACCTTGCCGGGGTCGGTGCAGGTGAAGTACGGATACTTCGGGTTGTCGATCTTGCCCGACTTGTTGTGCGGCATGTCGATGTACAGGATGCCGGCAATGTCCTCGATCATGCTCTGCACTTGCACCAGCGGATACTCGCCGTACATGTTCTGCTGGCCGTTTTTGTCCTCCACAAACATGATGAGCGAGTCGATGTCGTCCATCTTGATCAGGAACTGGTCATAGTTGAAGTGCGATTCATGGGTCACGAAGTCGAAAAGGCCGGCGATGATACGTCCCGAGAACTCCATGTCGCGGTTCTTCTTTACCGTAACTTTTTCATTCAGAGGATAGACATTCACGATTTGGGCATCGCTGATGATGAAGAACTCGCACCCTTCGACTATCATCTCATTGTTGTCCAGATTCAGGGAGGCGTAGTGGTTCTTGGATTCCAGCACGATGTTGTCGTAGTCCTTGCGGTCCACGTCGTTGTTGAGGTATTGGGCGATTTTCTTGCGGTAATAGATCTTGTCGTTGTTCACGTCGTACTCGATGAAGCCGTTGGCCGCCATCTGGATCATCAGCGCCTTGATGTCTTCCGACGACTTGTTGAAGTAGCGGCGCACCCCCTCGAAACTGACGGGTTTGTAGTTGGTGGCCTGGTAGATTTTGTACATCGTGTAGAGCGGGTTCTCGTCGTTGGTGCCGAGCAATTCGCGCATGGTGGCGTTGTTGAAGAAATTCTGTGACTCGAAGGTGGCGGAGCTCTGGTTGGTGGCGCCGGTCATCGGCTTGAATTCCACCTTGCTGGTGGAGATGTCCCACGACAGCGATTCCGCCGTGATGTCCATCTTGTGGTAGCTGTCGAAGAAGGGGCTGCGGCCGACCCCGTACTTGGGGCGCGATATCAGCACCTGCGAGGTGGTTTCGTTATAGTAGAAGTTGGCTGACGGATGGTAGATGGAGTCCTCTTCCACAAAGACGTTCACGCGGGCATCGTTGGCTCTAACCGTTTCATCTTTAAAAAGATAGTGGATGGATTGCACGGAAACCACATTCTTCTTGTTCTTCTTGATGTACAGTTTCGCCAGCTTCCCGTCGCCTGAATAGCCTTGGATGGAGGCGCCGCGCAGCTCGATGCCGCCGATATAGTCCACGTTTTTGTAAATGTTCCGCACCACGATCTCGTCATCGTAGCTTTTGAAACGGGGGTAGGAGATTTTGTCCTCGTTGGTTTCCAGGCCGGCCTTGTCCTCCACCACACCCAAAACCGGCGCGCCGAAAAGCTCGGGATAGTACATCTTCGCGTTCTCCACCCGCACTTTGGGCTGGCGGGTATCGACCGTATAGTTGTCGAAAGTGGCCTTCACCTGCCCGTTCAACCCGGCTTTGTACCAATAGATTGAGCCTTTTGTGCCGTTCCAGCGGGCGGAGGAGGGGTAGTACTTCCCGGACGTGCCAATGACTTCGACACTGTCGCGCGAGCCGGCTCCCACCAAGTCAATGTCCTTGTACTCAAAGTAGGGCTCGTCGTCCATCCCTATCTTTTCGATATAACCGTAGGCCGTCCACCGGGAGTTGGGCGTGAGCTGTATGATGTTGTCGTTGAAAATGTTGACATAGTTGTTCATCACTTTGTCAAACCGGCTTAAGTCGTGGTTGACATTGTATTGGATCATCTTGAGCCACTGCCGGTTGTAGTCCGTCATATCGCTGTTGGCAAAGGCATCGAAGGCCTTGATGTAAGCCTCGAAATGCGGGAAAAACCGCAGATTTTTCCGTAACATCAGGTTGCCCACCTCGATGAACTGCATCTGGAACTCCTCCGACATCTGTGCACTGTTCCAGAACTCGTCGAATTTGAGCAACACCTCTTCAGCCTGTTTCTGTTTCTCCTTCGGCAAGGTGGAGGCAAAGGTGCGCATCTCCTCCTGCGTGAGTGACGGGTCGTTGGAAAAGGCCTTGAACCGCTGGGCCGTCAACGAGGGAACGGAAACGGCTATCAGGGTGATTATTAGTAAGGTGCGGAAAAATCGTTTCATATTTTGTTTTTCTTTTTTCTAAAAATGAGATTTATAAAGCAAAAAGCAGGGCGGTACGTGACGGAAGGTAAACCTTCAATGTCCCGTCGATGCTGAAGTATTCGGTGTCGGGATTCAGTCGGTCGAAGCCGCCGAATTCCGGAGCATCGCTATGTAGAATCATTCTGTATTTTCCTGATTCACAATTTATCGGATAATCCGTAAAGGATTTTTCAGGATGGAAATTAAAGACGAAAAGCAGCTTTCCACGGGTGAATGCCAGCACATGGTTCTCAATGTCGCGCACAACGGGGATTGGCGGGAAATCCAGCGCGCCGGTCTCTTCCACCATGTGGACGATGTGGGTGTGGAATGTGTTCAAATACTTGTATTTCAAGGCGTCGTCATCCACCAAATTCCATTGGCGACGGGCGTACTGGTACGACCAGCCGTTGCCTTCGCGGGGAAAATCGATCCATTCGGGATGGCCGAACTCGTTGCCCATAAAGTTCAGGAAACCGCCGTTGGCCAACGCCAACGTGCTGAAATTGATGAGTTTGTGCAGGGCGATGCCGCGGTCCACCGTCAGGTCGGGTGTGAAGACCGACATCTTGTCGTACATCTTGCTGTCTATAAGTCTGAAAATAAGGGTTTTGTCGCCCACCATGGCTTGGTCGTGGCTTTCGGCGTAGCTGATCACCTGCTCCTCGTTCCGCTTGTCGGTGAGGCGGTAGAAGATGTCGCCCACATGCCAATATTCGTCGGGAATTTCCTTCACTGTCTTGGTCCAGAAGTCGGCCACCCCCATCGACATGCGGTAGTCGAAACCGATGCCGCCCTGGTCGGCGGGGAAGGCGAGGCCGGGCATCCCGCTCACATCCTCCGCAATGGTGAACGCCGTAGCTTTCTGGCTATGTACCAGCCGATTGGCAAGATAGAGATAGGTCAAGGCATCCTCGTCCACATTGCCGTCAAAGTACTGTTTGTAATCCAGAAAATCCACACCGATGCCGTGGTCGAGGTAGGTCATGCTGGTCACGCCGTCGAATCGGAAGCCGTCGAAACGGAACTCGTCGAGCCAGTACTTGAGGTTGGAAAGCAGGAACATCAGGGTTTCGTTCTTGCCGTAGTTGAAGCACCTTGACTGCCAGACGGGGTGCCGTCCGCGTTCGCCGGAGTGGAAGTATAGGTGGTCGCTGCCGTCGAAGTAGCCGAGCCCTTCCGCCTCATTGTCAACGGAATGGGAGTGGACGACATCGAGCACGACGGCGATGCCGAGGCCGTGGGCGGCATCAATCAGCTCCTTCAGTTCCTCGGGCGTGCCGAAGCGGAAGGAGGGGGCGAAAAAGTTGGCGACCTGGTACCCGAAAGAGCCGTAGTAGGGGTGCTCCTGGAGGGCCATCAGCTGGATGGTGTTGTAGCCGAGGCGGTGGATGCGGGGCAGCACTTTTTCGCGGAACTCGCTGTAGGAGGATATTTTGGGCTCCTGCGCCGACATCCCGACGTGCGCCTCGTAGATGAGCGGGTGGGCGGGGCGGGCGGGTGCGTCATGTTGCCATTCGTAGGGTTCTGCGGGGTCCCACACCTGTGCCGAGAAAATCTTGGTGGTGTCATCTTGCACCACACGCCGCACATAGGCGGGAAGCCGCTCGCCGGCACCGTCCTGCCAAACCATCCATAGTTTGTACAACATTCCGTGTTTCAGAAAGTTGCCGGGGAGCTCGATTTCCCAGTCCCCGTTCCCGAGGGGATGGAGGGCAAAACGCTCCTCGATTTTCCAATAGGAGAAGTCGCCATAGATGAAAATCTGCCGTGCATTGGGGGCTTTCTCGCGGAACACCCAGCCGTCGGCGGTCTTGTGCAGGCCATAGTAGAGATGGTTGTTGCACACCTCGCGCAGCTGAGGATGCCCGTCGGCGAGTTCCAGTTCTTTCAGGACGGCTTTGCGGTAACGCCGCTGTAGCGGCAATGCGTACGGCTTCAGCCACGCATCTTTCTGAATCAAAGGGGATTGTCGGGGGTACATGAATGGCGGAACATTGGGTTAATGGGTTGCAAAAATACGCAAAAAAACAACGTCTGCCGTAAAATTCCGCCTTAAAGATTGTCGCAATAGACATTGCCGCGCTCGTCGAGCCGGTAGTCGCCGCCCATGTCGAAGGCGGAGCGAATCATCGGGAGGGTGATGACCTCTTCGGTTTTGCCGTGGGCCAGCAGTTTCCCGTCTTTCAGCAGCAGCGTGGTGGCGGCGAACTGTTTGGCGAAGGCGAAGTCGTGGACGACGATCAGCACGGTGACGTTCCGGTCGCGGTTGAGGGCGCGCAGCAGCCGCATCACCTCGAACTTGTGGGTGACGTCGAGGTTGGAGAGCGGCTCGTCGAGCAGCAGGACCGGGGTCTGCTGCGCCATGGCGCGGGCGATCATCACCCGCTGCACCTCGCCGCCGCTCAGCTGCGTGAGCATCCGGTCCTTGAGGGGAAGCAGCCCCGTCTTGCCCAGCATTTCCGTCACCACCTCGATGTCGTGCGGAGTGCCGGTTTCCCATCGCGACTGGTGAGGGTGGCGGCCCATCATCACGGTGTCGAAAACGGTGAAGTCGAAGACGATGTCCACCCGCTGGGGCACGTAGGCCACCTTCCGGGCTAATGACAGCGGCGTGTAGCCCGACAGCACCTGTCCGTCCACCGACACGGCCGACCGCACGGAGGCTTCCGGCAACAGGCCCGACACGGCCTTCAAGAGCGTGGACTTGCCCGAACCGTTCGGCCCGATGACGGCACAGAAATCGCCCGCCGGCACCTCAAAGGAAATTCCGTCCAAAACCGGCTTCTTGTCGTATGAAAAGGTCAAATTGTTGATTGCAAGCATTGATATTCCAAATGTTTTGGCTTGCAAAGATACAAAATGTTGCGGACGTGCGGCACCTGTTGCCGAAAGTTTAAATGTTGCCGATGATTGTGGATGCAGGACAAAAATTAGTTGTATCTTTGCCACGTTTAATTTTTATCCATTAATATCATGAAAAGAAGTCTTATGGCAATGGTACTCTGCCTTGTTTGTACTTTCGGGGTTTTTGCACAGAACTATTCCACCGTACAAGTCACCCCTCAAAATGGCGTGTTGACCGTGAATGGAATTGAACAGATATCCATTCCCAATTACGATCCCAGTGAAGTGCAACTGGAACCGATGGCCGGTCAAGTAGCTATCCCGAGTTCGGATCAGGCCTATACGGTCGCTGAGTTCGCCACGTTGGATGCCGTATATAACTATACAACTGGCAATTCCGCAATCTGGACCAGCAATATGGTTACCCTCGACACCTATTCAGGCCAAAGTCTCACCACGGGTTATGCCGCGTTGAAGTTCTCAGGCACCCCTAATACATACGGTTATGCCAAGTTCGACAAAAACGTTTCCGGTGGCTGGACGGAGTTCGGTTATTTCACGACAGGTTCCGGTATTAATGAGTTGTCCAACGTCATTTCTGTTTGCCCCAACCCCGTCAAGGATATTCTTTCAATAGATAATGCTGAAGGCGCGCAGATCTCCATTTGCAATATGAACGGGCAGGAAGTGATGCACATCGAAAAGGCTATGGTCAATGAAAAAGTGAATGTGTCTGATCTGTCTGCAGGCGTTTACTTTGTACGTATCGCTTGCGGCAACAATTCAAATACCATGAAGTTCGTCAAGGAGTAAATTTTCCCATTGACCAATTTTTTTTATTTTAATATGAAGAAAGACAGGATTTTAGAAGTTCTGAAGGATAAGAAAATCGTGATTGTCGGCTTCGGGCGCGAGGGCGTTTCCTCCTACAAGTTCATCCGCCACCATTTCCCGGATATGCCGCTCACCATCGCCGACCGCAGCCCCCTCATCCATATCGATGACTTCAAGGAGGACAAACACGTCACCTTTGTGACAGGCGAGGAGTACGACCGCAATCTCAACCGCTTCGACCTGATTTTGAAATCGCCCGGTGTCAACTTCAACAATATCAACTACTTCATCCCGAGGGAGAAGTTCTGTTCGCAGGCCGAGCTTTTCCTGATGGCCTATGGTGAAAACGTCATCGGCGTGACCGGTACGAAGGGCAAAAGCACCACCTCTTCCCTCATCTACCACATCCTGTCGAATGCCAAAGGCAACGCCGTTCTGGTCGGCAACATCGGCATCCCTTTCTTCGATGTGATTGAAAATATCAATGACGATACCGTGATTGTGGCGGAATTGTCGGCGCACCAGCTGGAATACACCGACTATTCGCCGCACGTCGCCATCCTGCTCAACCTCTATCAGGAGCATCTGGACCATTTCAACACCTTCAACAACTACCAGTTGGCGAAGATGAACATTACGGAGCATCAAAGCGAAAACGATATCCTTATCTACAATTTTGATGATTTGTATATTCCAAAACTGATTGAAAGCCATAAGCTTGTGAGGAGGTTCGTTCCGTTCAGTTCGCAAACGGTGCTGAAGAACGGCGCGTTCTGCACCAAGACGGAAATTGTTTTTGTAAAGAACAACGAGCAGTACTGCCACTTTCCGTTTGAGGACCGCAAGAACATCCCCGGCCGCCACAACAACAACAACATTATGGCTGCCTTCCTCGCGTGCAAGACGCAAAATGTTTCCAATGAGGACATTCTGAAATATGTGTCCACCTTCAAGGGACTGGAACACCGCATCGAATTTGTCGGGAATGTGCAGGGCGTCAATTTCTACAACGACAGCATTTCCACGATTCCCGAAGCAGCGATTGCGGCTTTGAATACCGTGAAAAGAGTGGATACGTTGATACTTGGCGGCTTCGACCGCGGCATCGACTATCGTATTCTCATTGACTTTCTCCATGAAAATCCGGTCCGCAACGTTGTGTTCGTGGGCAAGGTGGGCGAGCGTCTTTTGCAGGAGTGGCAGGCCGCCGGCTATCCGCTTCCCGAAAACTATATTTTGGAGAATGATTATGCCAAGATTGTGGATTTCGCCTTCCAAAACACCGCCGAAGGATGCAGCTGTCTGCTTTCGCCCGCCGCTGCCTCCTATGACCAGTTCAAGGATTTCACGGTTCGTGGAAAAACGTTCAAAGAACTGGTTCTCCATCACAAAAAATAACATCACCGCAAACCGCTACCAATGAAAAAACTGTTTCTACTTGATGCGATGGCTTTGATTTACAGGGCCTATTATGCCATGATAAAGAGTCCCCGCCTCACCACCAACGGACTGAACACGTCGGCGGCGTTCGGGTTCACGAATGTGCTCTACGAGCTGATCCGGAACGAGCACCCCACGCACATCGCCGTCGCTTTCGACACCGGCGCGCCCACGCTCCGTCACGCCGACTTCGACAGCTACAAAGCCAACCGCGAGGCTACGCCCGACGACATCGTTTCCAACATCCCGTACATCAAGCGGATTATCAGCGGTTTCGGCATCCCGATCCTGTCCATGGACGGCTACGAGGCAGACGATATTGTGGGTACGGTGGCGAAACATGCTGAAATCGAGGGGTTTGATGTCTATATGATGACCTCCGACAAGGATTACGGCCAGCTTGTTTCCGACCATATATATATGTATAAGCCCGGAAAGTTCGGCCAAAAGGCGGAGGTGGTCGGTGTGGAGGGGATTTGCGAGAAATATGCCATCCGAGAACCGGAGCAACTGATTGACATTCTGGGTCTTTGGGGCGACAGCTCCGACAATATTCCCGGCGTGCCGAATATCGGCGAGGTGAAGGCCAAGAAGCTGATCGCGCAGTTCGGCAGCATCGAGAACATCTATGCCCATATTGATGAGGTGGACAATGCCAGACTCCGCCAGACACTGGTGGACAACGAGGACCAGGCGCGGATGTCGAAAAACCTGGCCACCATTATGCTGGACGTTCCGATTCCGTACAACTGGGACGATATGAAGTGGGGGAATATGAATCTCCCGGAACTGCAAAAAGTTTTTTCGGAACTGCAGTTCAAGCAGTTGGCTGCCCGCATCTTTGCCGATTTTGCGCCGAAGCAGCCGGTCGCAAGCGGCGCCCCCGACCTCTTTAACCCCGCTCCCGACCTCGTGCCGCAGGAAACGGAGGAGCCGGTAAAGGCCATGGATTCGTTCGCCACCGTCGCGCATCAGTTTGTTCCCGTGAACGAGGTGCCGATGCAGCAGCCCGCCAAACTCTTTTTTGAGTGGATTTTGAACAACGGCAAAATCGCAGGCTTCGCCTTCGCCGGCGAAACGGGCGAGGTTGACTACCATCTTCTTGAAAATGAACATGCTTACTATAAGGAGATGCTTCATTCCATCTTTGAAAATGAGCATGAGATCGTCACCTACAACAGCAAGCAGACCTACAAATTCGTGTTTCAGCTGCAGATGCGCCGCACGCCCAACCTGTTTGACTTGCAGATTGCGCACTACCTGATGCAGCCGGAATTGTCGCATACGTTGCCGCTTCTCTCGGAAAATTACTTGAATTACAAGATGATAGAAGAGGTGAAAAAGGAGTTTCCCGATGTGGATGAATTGGTGCGCCGCGCGGTCGAAAAGGTGGAAGTCTATCGGAAACTTTATCCTGTTTTCCGTAAGGAATTGGAAGATAACGGTTTGATGAAGCTTTTTGACGAGATTGAGATGCCTTTGGCGCCTGTCTTGGCGAAAATGGAGATCGCGGGTATCCATCTGGATACGGAGGTGTTGGCCGAAAGTTCCAGAAAACTGAATGCGGAAATCGCTGATCTGGAGGAGAAAATCTATGAGTTGGCGGGCGAAAAGTTCAATATCGGCTCGCCGAAACAGTTGGGTGAGATCCTGTTCGAGAAGCTCCGAATCATCGAGAACGCGAAGCTGACGAAGACGAAGCAGTACCAGACGGGGGAGGAGATCCTGCTGAAACTGGCCACCCGTCATCCGATCGTTCCGTTGATTCTGGAATGGCGCGGGGTGACGAAGCTGAAATCGACCTATATCGACGCGCTTCCGGCGTTGGTGAATCCGCGTACGGGACGGATACATACCACATTCAATCAAACGGTTACCTCGACGGGACGGTTGAGTTCGACCAATCCGAACCTGCAGAACATCCCCATCCGCACGCAGCGGGGGAAGGACATCCGCAAGGCCTTCACGCCCGCCCAACCCGGCTCGGTCATCATGGCCGCCGACTACTCGCAGATCGAGCTCCGCATCGTAGCCGCCGTCAGCGGCGACGAGGAGATGACGGCGGCGTTCCGCGAGCACCGCGACATCCACGCGATGACGGCCGCCAAGGTCTATGGCGTCCCGCTCGACCAAGTGACCCCCGACATGCGCCGCACGGCCAAGACCGTCAACTTCGGCATCCTGTACGGCATCTCCGCTTTCGGACTGGCCGAACGGCTCTACATCGGACAGAAGGAGGCTCGGGGCCTGATTGCCGAATATTACAACAGCTTCCCGAAAATTATTCTGTATCTGAACGATACGATGGAGTTCGCACGCACGCACGGTTATGTGGAAACGCTGCTGCACCGCCGTCGCTACATCCGCGACATCGGTTCTTCGAATGCGATTCTGCGCAAAGCCGCCGAGCGCAACGCCATCAATGCCCCGATTCAGGGCACCGCCGCCGACCTTATCAAGATTGCGATGATACGGGTGGACGCCGAGCTCACCCGGCGCAAGCTGAAAAGCCGGATGATTCTCCAGATCCACGACGAACTGGTGTTTGAGGTGCCGGAGGATGAGATTGAGACGATGAAGCAGCTGGTTCCGGAAATCATGAACGCCGCGATGACGATGGCAGTGCCGTTGGAGACGGAGGTGAACTACGGAAACAGCTGGTACGAAGCCCATTAGTCGCTATTTCGCCGTTGCCAAGGTCACCACGCTGACGCGCACGCCCGGCACTTCCAGCAGTTTGCGGATGGCCGCCTCGGTGGTGGCACCGGTGGTCAGCACGTCGTCGCAGACCAGCACATGTTTTCCGGCAAGTTCTTCCACATCAGCGGCTTGGAACACGTCTTTCACATTCTGCCAGCGGCTGAAACGGTTTTTGCGTGTCTGTGTTTCGGTGAAGGTGGCGCGTACGAGGAAGTCGTTGGAGTAGGGGAGGCCCAGTCCCTTCGACAGCCCCATGGCAATCCATTCGCTTTGGTTGTAGCCGCGAATCCGCAGCTTCTTCGGGTGCAGCGGGATAGGCACGATGACGTCCACATCGGCGAGGCATCCGGCGCGGGCCAGCTTCTGCCCGAATAGCTCGCCCAGATACGCACCTATCTCCTTGTTGCCCTTGTACTTAAGCTGGTGCAGAATGGATTGCACCGTATTCCCCTTGCGGAAAAACAGAAAGGAATAGACATGTTCCACGGGCACACGCCCCCAGAAAATCTTCTCCAGCGGATTCTCTTCCGAAAGATGGTAGTTTGTTTCCGGCAGATGCAGCAAACAATTCAAGCACAGGAATTTCTCGCTTCTTTGAAGGGGTGTGCCGCATCCGATGCACCCCCTCGGATAAAAGATGGACAGCAGGTCGTTGAACCACAGAAATATTTTTTTCATTTCACACAATTTTATGAAGATTTTGCAGTTTTATTACAGAATGCAAAAATACTATAATTATGGAAAATTTAACATGTGAAAATAGAAAAAATAATGAGGAAAATCCGTTGCGGAAATGGGTCGTCATTTTAGGCGCCCTCGCACTCTTTTTCTTATGTACGACAATATATTTCGCTTTCTTTGCAGCACCCTCTTTCAATACCGGCGTGACAAAACTTGTGCAGAATCAGGAGCAAGTGGAGGCAGGTCTTAACAAAGAATTGGCTGACTTGATGGCAGAACACAACCTCATTAAGGAACAATATGGCAATCTGGTGGACAGTCTGTCGGAAAAGGACAGCGTGATTATGGCCAATGCTGCCGAAATCCAGCGGTTGATTGCCCAACAGGCTGATTATAACAAGATTAAAAAGCAGTTGCAGCGTCTCCAGAAAATCAGTCAGGAGTATGTGGCCGAGTTGGACAAGCTGTACACAGAGAATCAACAGTTGAAGGAGGAGAACACGCAGCTGAACCAGACATTGACGCAGACCCGTCAGGAGAAGCAGCAGGTTGAGGAGGAAAATCAGAATCTGACGGCCAAGATCAATACGGAGGCCACGCTCCGGGCCTATAATATCAAGGCGGTGGGCGCCTTCAACAAGGCACGCAACAATCAGGAGGTGGAAACCACGAAGGCATCGAAGGTGCGCAAAATCAAGACCACCCTCACGTTGGCCGAGAACTCACTCATCACCCCCGGTACGTACAATGTCTATTGCCGCGTCTCCGTCCCCGGTGACGGCCGCGTGCTTACACCTGGTAAATCAGACGCTTACACCTTTATGAACGAAGGTCAAAGACTGCAATACACGGCCAAAGCCACTGTCAATTACGTGAACAAGGCCGAACATGTGACGATGGTGTGGGATGTTCGCGACAACGACAAGGCCATCAAGGGCACCTACATTGTCCAAGTGTTCAGCGACAATGGCCTGCTCGGCGAAACCCGCCTCACATTGGATTAATTCCTTTAAAGATATTACAAAAGGCCTGCGCGATAGCGCGGGCCTTTTGTTTTTATTGCGGGCAATAACCCCCACATGTAAACTTTATAAACTTGAAGAACTTGTAGTTGATTAGTACCGTGGGTGAAACAGGGCGATGGTGCTCTGGATGTAGTCGCGGTCGAGGTGGGTGTAGATCTCGGTGGTGGTGATGCTCTCATGGCCGAGCATCTCCTGTACGGCGCGGAGGTCGGCACCGCCTTCCACGAGGTGGGTGGCGAAGGAGTGGCGGAAGGTGTGGGGACTGATGGTCTTGGTGATGCCGGCGGCTGCGGCCAGCTCCTTGACGATGAGGAAGACCATCTCGCGGGTGAGCTGCCCGCCGCGGCGGTTGAGGAAGACGATGTCCTCGCATCCCTTTTTGATTTTCAGGTGCTGCCGACGGCCTTCCGTGTAAAGCAGCACCGCCTTGCGGGCGGTTTCGCCGATGGGCACGATCCGCTCCTTGTCGCCCTTGCCGATGACCCGCAGATAGCCCTCGTCGAACCGCAGCCACGACAGCCGCAGGTTCACCAGCTCGCTCACCCGCAGCCCGCAGCCGTACAGCACCTCGATGATGGCTTTGTTGCGGTGCCCCTCCGGCTGGCTTAAGTCCACCGCCCCGATGATGGCTTCCACCTCGGGGACCGTCAGCACAGTCGGCAGCTTCTGCCGGAGTTTCGGCGTTTCAATCAGTTGGGCGGGATTCTCCTTCACCACCTGCTCCACGGCAAGAAACCGGTAAAAGCCGCGGATGCCGGCCATGATGCGTGCCTGTGAAGTGGACTCCACCTGCTTTTCTTCTTTTAAATAAATGATAAATTCTTGTAAATCTTCAACTTGAACATCGGTAAACTTCTTTCCTTTCAGGAATTCGTCCAGAAGACGGATGTCGTGCAGGTAGGCCTCGGCGGTCTTCGGGGAAAGCGACCGCTCCAGAAGCAGGTACTGGTTGAATTGCCGGATATAGAAGTTGTTCATGCGATGTCCCGTTGGAGCGGCAAAGGTACAACTTTGTTTGTTTTTTTTCTACTTTTGCAGAAATTTAAATTTAGAGCTTTGAAAAAGATTTTTGTACTGATTGTCACAACGTTACTTGTGTTTAATAACGGTTTTGCCCAAGTGAAGCCCGTCAAAATCGCGAAAAACGCCAACCGCTTCACCTACGAGGTGTATGATTACGGCGAATCCATTGACACATCGTTGATGCAGATTGTTTACCACCATCCGTTCTATCAGATTTTTACGATGGGTGAAGAGGGTCCGTTCGTGCCGGGTTACGCCCAGGAAACCACTATTGTCAACCTTGACGTGGACAGCGCCTATCAGCAGGCAATCATTCAAAATGGACCCCGGAAAGAACGCTATGAGGTGGCTTCGGGTTTCAGCCGCAGCGACATTCATTACGACACGGTCCGCGAAAACGGGCTCACTTGCTACACCTGCCACATCAACAGCAACAAACTGGAGTTTTTCGTGCAGGATTTTCCGCTGGACCTGAATCCGTTGCCATACTACGGACGCTTCAAGGGCTTGGTGGTCTGTTTCAAGCGCAACGGGCAGACATACTATCAGTTAGCCAAAACAGAGTATTGGAAACAGGCGGGCGTGGTGCCGTTGATGGAAAGCGGTGACTACCAGCGTGTCACCGGCCGCGAACTTTCGCAAATAAAGAAGCAGAAACTGGTCATCACCACCCGCGTTTTCGATGATGTGCAGTTGAGCTGGGGACAGAAGAACAGCCATATCGAAGGCAACTATCGCGAAAACACGCCGTTTGACAGTGTGTTGCACTTTGCCGGTGGCACCCTTGCCTTGAAACGGGTGCGCCTGCCCGAGCTTCCCAGCCACTACCAGACGTTCATCGAGCTGCACCAGAGCAGCAATGGCGACGCCTACGACCGTACCGGCAGCGTTTTCGTCATCCCGCAAGGCTATTTCGGACAGACATTCTTCGACGGTATCAATGATCATCCTGATTCCCTGCCCATTATCACAGGAAAAGACGGACAAAAGTATCAAGGCATTGCCTTCAAAAGATGGGTTGACGGCGAACAGGTGCTGTACTACCAGCCTCCTGTGGAACTGATGCGCTTTTTCACGCCCTTCGGGGTGGGCCATTTCAACGACCGTGTGCAAATTGACGGATTGGAGTGGGCTGAGGAAACCTTTTACAAACAGGAAGTGACTGACTTAAGTGCTTATCTGCAAGGCGAAGTCTGGATTGGCGTGTGGATCGGCAACTACGACGGAGGCGGGCACAAAGTAACGCTTGATATCAAGTCGTACCCAGGCAGCGAACGTTGGGATGACAACAGCAGGGCTGGAGGCGATGAAATCTGCAAATCGTTGTTCAACACCTGCAATGTGCTGGAGATGGCAGGGCAAAACTATGGGAAAATTTTCGGAACAGATAGTCTGTCTGTGACAGTGTTCATCTATGAACCGGAAAAAACACGTCTTCGCTATATCAGCACGGGGCACGGCGGCTGGGACGGCGGTGACGAGTTCACGCCCAAGATCAACACCATCTTGATTGACGGGAAGCCCATGTTCACCTACACACCGTGGCGCGAAGACTGTGGTTGCTACCGCCGGTTCAATCCCGTGAGCGGCAACTTCTGGAACGGCATGTCCAGCAGCGACTACTCCCGCAGCGGCTGGTGCCCCGGCACGGCCACGCAGCCGGTCTATTTCGACCTCAGTGGTCTGGAACCGGGCATACACACCATCACCGTCGCCATCCCGCAGGGTGAGCCGCTGGGCGGCAGCTTCAGCCACTGGTCCGTCAGCGGAGTGCTGGTGTACGAGAGATAGGAAAGCTATCTTTTGGTACGTTTGTAGGTAGATATTTCGCCTTCGTCATCTTTTAAAGTGAGTTGGTGCGAAGAAAAATCAACGATTTCGAACTTATGTTTTCCCAGCAATTCATGTCTCATCACGGTAGTCCTATCTTCAAAGATTTCTTTGAACTCGTCTAGCTCATCAAATTCGTTGTCCATTGAGGATTTTAGGTCGGATAATTGAACTTCAGGATCTTCAATAGTTAGAGTTAAATTGTCATTCTCAATTTCCCATGTTCCGTTGTATTGAAATGTGAGTTTGCATTGAATCGTTTCTGTGGTGAAGCCACCTTCAATCGAATATTTTATTTTCAGGTAGCCGTCGCTGTAAAGGGTTTTGTCTTCTTTGAACTGGATGTCTTCTTCAAATAAAATTTCATAGGGGACACCGTCTTCTTCCATTTCTTCGATTTGAGCGCAGTTCCAGTCTCCCACCAACTGTTTTTCCTTGTCATTGAGCTTGTTGCTGCAAGAAAAAAGCAGCAGCGATAATATGGCAATTGAAAAAACGATACCTGTTTTTATGAAATGTCTGTTTTTTGTTGAATCCATAATGATAAGTGTTATTTGGTTGATAAATGCTATGCTTGCAGCCATTTCCCAGCCACAGCCTACCATGTGAGCGAACTGCTGAAAGGGTAGGGGAGTGATTGTATTTTATGAAGTGTTATTTTCCAGCCGCAAAAATACTATTTTTTGAAACGTGAAAAACGGGTGTGAAAAAAAATAGGGGAGGGCGTGTGATTTCTGGGAATATTCTCTGGTTCGGTTTTGGGGGAGAGTGGGTCGTTACTCGTTACAAGTGCAGTTACCGTAGCGCCACCCTCGGCCAACGATACGGTTTGAACTGCGCAAAAAGGCGACAAAGTTGGTCCTTATTGACAGCCTCCGCCCAACCCGTTTGTTCGTTTTGGATGCCGATTTGGTTTTGTTCAATGACGATGTTGGTCATCAGCACCAATGTATCGTGGCTGTACACCCAGAGTTCGCTTTCCACGGTGGCCAAGTCCCCGCCGCTGATTTCAAACGAGAAATTGTCCTTCAGCTGTTGCAGGACCTCCGCATTCGTGCAGACGAGCACATGCCGTGCGGGCATCCCTTCCGGACGTTCGCTCCAATCATCAGAAGCGAGAATCAAAAACACCTTGGCATCATTTACATCGATGTCCTTCAAAGGGTTGACCACTGTTTCATCCGCTTGTGCAGCCGGGAAAACGGTATTGTCCGAGTGGTGCAGCACAATCGGGAACCCGCCGATGCCCAGCCAAAGGGCTATGAGGCTGATAAAGAGGGCTAATAATATCAAGGTTTTCCTCATAAGGATTGTTTTCAATTGGCAAAAGTACAATTATTATTTTGTATTAAAAATCTCCGAAGAGCAGTATTCTTCTATTTTTTCTGATAAAGAAATGAGACAGCTTCAAAATGTATGTGCCAATGACAGTATCGTTTATAATAAATGTAACGGAATGGATGATAGTCCTTTTGTTAGAAGAACCATTCGTATTAACGGTTTTCAAGTCCAGCACATTGGCCAATGCACTTTCCCGTCAGGTTTTGATAATTTGTTTGCTTTCCTGCACAACAACGAACCGAAGTTTTCCCGTTTTACAGGAAAAATCACCCGGAAATCGTCAAAACGCTGGACGCAAGTTGAGGCGATGCCTTAGGGGCTTATGGCCTACCTGTTGCTTAGCGCTTACTGTTTATAGCTTATAATTTAAGGTCAGATTCCGATGAAGGGTCTGGCCTTTTTCTGTGTCACATGAATGTCTGAGAAGGGGCTCAAATGACGGGGGGACAGGTCTGTGACACCTATAGTTTTTTGGGAATAAGTGCACTTCAGACCTGGACATGGCTTCCTGAAGATCAGGGTGTAGATGTGATGCAAATTGAAAATATTGGGAATTTTTAATTGAAAATCCTGGGAATTTGAGATCACTAAAAACTATTATAACGGATTATTCGTGTTTG
>JAEEQA010000032.1 GCA_016285085.1 Bacteroidales bacterium | reverse complement strand
TCAAGATGATCGACTCCACCGAGAACCCGCGCTTCCAAGAGTTCATGGCTCTCGTTGACAAGTACCGCGAGATGGGTGTCCGCACCAATGCTGATACTCCTGAAGACGCACAGAACGCTGTCAACTTCGGCGCCGAGGGTATCGGCCTGTTCCGTATCGAACACATGTTCTACGGCAAGAACAGCGAGAAACCGCTCGAAAAGCTCCGCAAGATGATCCTTTCCAACACGAAGGACGAGCGCGTCGCCGCTCTGAACGAACTGGAGCCTTACATCAAGGAGGCCGCCAAGGGAACCCTCAAGGTGATGGACGGCAAGCCGCTCACCTTCCGCCTCATGGACCCGCCGCTCCACGAATTCGTGCCGCAGACCGAGGACAAACAGCGTGAAGCCGCCGGCCAGTACGGTCTTACTTTCGAAGAAATCAAGAAGAGAATCGACGGTCTGCACGAGATGAACCCGATGATGGGTCTCCGTGGCGTGCGCCTCGGCATCGTCTATCCCGAAATCTCCGAGACTCAGTTCCGTGCTTTGTTCGAAGCCACCGCTGAATTGATGAAGGAGGGTATGGATCCCCGCCTTGAAATCATGGTGCCCCTCACCATCGACGTGAAGGAACTCCGTCACCAGAAGGTGATTGCCGACAGAGTGCAGGCGGAAGTGGAAGCCAAGTTCGGTGTGAAGATCGACTACCTCTACGGTACGATGATCGAGATCCCGCGTGCCACCCTCATGGCCGACGAGATTGCCGAAGTGGCACAGTTCTTCTCATTCGGTACCAACGACTTGACGCAGATGACCCTCGGTTTCTCCCGCGACGATGTGAACGAGATCATCCATACCTACATCGACCAGAAGATCATCCCCGCCGACCCGTTCAAGACTCTGGATCAGGTGGGTGTCGGTCAGCTGGTGCAGGCTGGTGTGGAGCGCGGCCGCTTCGTGAACCCGAAACTGAAAGTCGGTGTTTGCGGCGAGCACGGTGGCGATCCGGCTTCCGTCGAGTTCTTCTACAAGACCGGCATGACGTATGTTTCCTGCAGCCCGTTCCGTGTTCCCGTTGCACGCCTCGCCGCCGCTCAGTCCGCTATCAAGCGTCACCGCGCCGAAGGTTGCTGCTGCAACTGCAAAAAATAGTTTGTGATTATGGAAATAGGTCATTACCTAACCCCGATAGATGTAGAATCTTTGGAAGTAGCCAATGCTTCCGAAGATTCTCATCTTCTTTTTAATTATGTCGATTTCTACGATGGCAACGAGCCGCAGTGGGACAATGTCCAGATCGCCCTTTTCGGTGTCCCGGAATCCCGCGCCGCCCACAACAACCTCGACACGCGCCTTGCCCCCGACGAGATACGCAGGCAGTTTTACGGGCTTTACTCGTGGTCAACGGATGTGAAAATCCTCGACTTGGGCAACATCATCCCCGGCAATACGGTGGAAGATACCTACGAGATTGTGGCGGAGTTGATTGCGTTCCTCATCAACGAGAACATCATGCCCATCGTCTTGGGCGGAAGCAATGATATCGCTTATGCCAACTATTTGGCATACGAGAAGTTGCAGCGTTTTGTCAGTGCCGTAAGCGTGGACTCCCGTTTCGACCTCGGTGGGGAAGACCAGCCGTTGAAATCCAACGCCTATCTCAGCAAAATCATCCTGCGCCAGCCCAACTTCCTGCTGAACTACGCCAATATCGGTTACCAGACCTACATGAACAGTCCCGAAGCCATCGAGATGATGGACAAGCTTTTCTTCGAGACCTACCGTGTGGGGATGATCCGTCAGGATTTGACGGAGGTGGAGCCGGTGGTGCGTAACGCGGAGATGCTCTCCATCGACATTTCGAGCGTGCGGCACTCCGATGCACCGGGCAATCCAAACGCCTCCGCCAACGGCTTTTACGGCGAGGAAATCTGTCAAGTGGCATTGTATGCAGGCCTCAATGACAAGCTCACGTCCTGCGGCATTTACGAGTACGACCCGCTGCTTGATTACAACGGGCAGACAGCCCAGCTGATCGGACATATCATCTGGTATTTCATTGAGGGATACCTCAAGCGTCAGGATGATCTCACCTTCAAGGATAAGGGCAACTATACCAAGTTCAGTGTTTCCGTTTCTGATGCCGTGGAGGAAATGGTCTTCTATTGCAGCAAGAAAACCAACCGCTGGTGGGTAGTTGTGCCTGTCATCAACGTGGAGAAGAAGACGCAGCAATCCTATTTCCTGCCATGCTCTTTGAATGATTACAAGACTGCCTGCGAGGATCGTATTCCCGACAGGTGGTGGAAGGCATTTAATAAGTTTAATCGTTAAAAATCAATAAATTATGAAGAAAGTTTTATTATCTCTTTTGATGATTGCATTTGTGGGCATGGTCTATTGTCAGGAAGAGACTCCTGCGGCCGCTCCTGCAGATGCGGCGGGTGCTGTTGCCGCTGCCGACACGACAACTCCAGAACCCACTAATTGGGAGAAATACTGGAAATTGACCGGTATTGTGGGTCTTAATGTCACGCAGACCTCCTTCACGAACTGGGCTGCCGGTGGTCAGGACAATGCGGACGCTGTTTTGTTCGCCAACCTGAATCTGGCGTATAGCAAAGGACTTCATTCATGGGAAGCACATTTGATCACTGAAATCGGTATGATGTACACCATGGGTGCAAGGGATATTCGGAACGTGAATGATGAAGTTTTGGGAAAAACCAATTGGAGAAAATCGAGCGACAAAATCGATTTCAGTACCAAGTATGGTTTTGAGTTCCAAAAAACGTGGTTCGTCACGGCTTTGGCTTCATTCAAGTCACAGTTCGCCAGAGGTTTGGATTATACAAAATTCGACAAAGGTGAGATGGAGCGTCCTAAATACATCTCCAACTGGCTGACCCCGGGCTACGCCGACTTTTCCGTTGGTATTGACTGGAAGCCGAAAGAATTCCTGTCATTCTATTTCTCACCTGTCGCCGGTCGTATTACCGTCTGTACGGCTCCTGAAATCAAAAACAAGAATGTGATGGACTACACCACCAATATGATTAGACAATCGTATGGTATCGACACGACTACAGGCAAGGCTTTCAAAGCTGATTTCGGTATGACGTTCAAGGCTCAGGTCAATTATACTTACAAGAACCTGACCATTCTTTCCAGTTTGGTATTGTTTACTCCGTATCATAGCAAGAAAGTGGCACAGCCGTTCGGCAACTTTGATGTGGACTGGGATTTCTCCATTTCATACAAGTTCCTGAAGGTTTTGAACGTGAGCTTGATGACTTCGTTGAAGTACTATGATCAGGTCATGATTACCGACAAGAAAGGCAATACGGGTCCGAGAGTCCAGTTCAAGGAAGTGCTGGGCGTCGGTATCGGCTACAGTTTCTAAACAAGATTACTCCGTTTTTATGGGGGCTGCGGGTTTTCCTACAGCCCCCATATTTTATAGCTGGCTTCGGCTTGGAGGCGAAGCATAGCCAATCCATTGCAGGTGCCTGCCCCGTGCAGCCGTCCCTGCCTCAAAAACTCGGTTTCTTCCGGATTGTAGATCAGGTCGAAAAGGAAGTGTTTGGGCGTGAGCAGCTCAAAGGGGAAGTCGGGACAGCCTGCTGTGTCGGGGGACATGCCGAGCGGGGTGGCATTCACCACCAACGGATGTTTACGGATGATTTCCTCTGTCAGTTCGTGGTAGGTGAAGGTCCCTTTCCCAGGCGTGCGTGACACGGTGGCAATGGTGGTGTGCAGCATCGTGAGGGCGTATGTCACGGCGCGGGAGGCACCTCCGGTACCCATAATCAGGGCATGACGGGGCGTGTGGGGCAGCACCTCGATCAGACTTTCTGCGAAGCCGATGTAGTCGGTGTTGTACCCGTGCAGCTCCGTCCGGCCGTTTTCCCGTACCACTTTCACCGTGTTCACCGCGCCGATGGTGGCGGCGGCGGTGTCGGTGCGGGTGAGGTAGGGGAGGATGGCTTGCTTGTACGGCGAGGTTACATTAAACCCCGACAAGTCGGGCGTTTCTGCGACAAGTCGGGGCAATTCTGTGATTTCTTTTATGGGAAAAAGTCGGTATTCGGCATCGCGGAGGTTCTCCCGTTCTGTCATCTTTCTGAATAAGTCGGGAGAGGCGCTGTGTTCCAGCGGGTAGCCGATGAGCCCGAACCGTTTCATTAAGCTTCGTCGCTGTCTTTTTTGTTGTTCTTCTTCCTGTTTTTCAATCCTTTGTAAACCAGATAGGCGACGAAGAGAGCGCCAAGGGCAAGCAGCACCCACGAAAGTTCGTGGCTGTATTGGGTGATCAAATCCTGTTGTCCATGAGCTACATAGCCGAGGACGGCGAGGATGACATTCCATACGAAGGCACCGAGGGTGGTGTAGCCGACGAAAGCAAAGATGTTCATCTTCGATAGTCCGGCTGGAATGGAGATGAGTTGGCGGATGACGGGCACCAAACGTCCGATGAGGGTGGAGGCATTGCCGTGCTCCACGAAGTAGGCTTCGGCCTTCTCCACTTTTTCACGGTTGATGAGGCAGAGATGCCCCACTTTGCTGTCGGCGAACCAATAGATGAACGGGCGGCCCAAAAAGTAGGAAAGGGCGTAGTTGATGAGTGCGCCGATGAGTGCGCCCAAGGTGGCGAACAGGATGACAAACAACACGTTGAGGAAGTGTGAGTCGGTAACTGCCATGGGGGAGTCATCGTTGCAGGCGGCGTAGGCGGCGGGCGGAACCACGATTTCGGAGGGGAAAGGCACGAAGGAACTTTCCAGTGCCATCAGTGCGGTGACATTGAAATAGTTCAGGTTATTGGTGTACCAGCTGCCGATGCGAGCCACAAAGCCGGCATCCTCTTCGGGTGCCGGCTTCACGGTTTGTTCGTTCGTAGTGGCGGAGTTTTCGTTGGCTTCCGCCGTGGTCTTTGCCGGTGCGCATCCCGCTAAAAGGATGACAGACAGCAAAAGGATGATTTTCTTCATAGAGCCTTATTCTTTGGGCTGGGTGTATTTTTCGATGATGGCGTTCAGTTCGGCGGGAACCTCCTTGCCAAGCTGCAGCTTCAGCTGTTTCAGCATCTTGGCGTTCTGCAGGTGGTCGGGCTGGATGTCGAAGGCCTTCTGTGCCCATTCGTGGGCGTTGTTCATCAAGGCGTCTTGTTGCTCCTTGTATTGGTTAGCCAGCTCGTAGTTGCGTTCTGTGATAGCTTGGTTGCGCAATTTGATGATGTTATCCACGCGCAAGAAGTATCCGTAAGCCATCATGTTGTTGAGGGAGAAATCCTTGGGCGATTTTTCAAGACCTCTGTTCAGCACTTGTTCCGCTTTGTCGTACATGCCGGCGTTGAGCAGGTAGTTGGCGGCGTCGGACATGATGTCGGCCATCGTGTCGCGTTTGTAGATGCGTTCAAGGGCCTTGTCCATTTTTGCCGTATCGCCGATTTCAGCGTTGTAGCCAAGATCCAGCAGGTGGATGTAGATGACGAATTGTTCGTTGACATTCTTCTTGGCCTTGGCGAGGACATCTTTGCATTTTTCAAGATTCTTTGCCTTGCTGTACATGTCGTAGGCAGTGGTGTAGATTTCCACGAGTCCGGTGTTGGCTTTGATGGCCTCGTCCAGCACGGCGAGCTGTGCTTCCTCACCGCCTCTTTCGTTGGCGACGGAGGCGAGGTTGTAGTAGCCGATGCCGGCTGAACGCTTGCTTCCGCTGGCTTCATAGCACTTGATGCCGGCGCGGATGTACTTGTCGGCCTTTTCAAGGTCTTTGGCCTTCCATGCGTCCATACCGATGGCCATCAGCGGGTCTGCGCAGATGCGCTGTCCTTCTTGCGGGTCGATCACGCCGTCGTCATGAACGTTCACGTCAATCTGCATGGATTTGTAGAAGCTTTCGTATGCAATCCACAAAGCGTCGGGAGTCTTGGATACGTAAGCAGGATTCTTTTTCAGGCGTTCGTTGTCCTGGTCGTAAACTCTCAGGTAAACATTTCCTTTGTAAAGCCATGCCTTGGCACTTCCTTCGTTGCCAATCATACATTCGTCTATTTTTTTCTTGGCTTCCATGATTTTCTTGTTCTGCATGGACATCCACACGTCCTGGAGGCATGCTTGGCTGTAGCCGGTTCCGATGAAAGCGGCGATTACCGCGAATAAAATTACCTTTTTCATAGTTGTAGTATTTTAAAATTAATTGCCTATAGATTCTTTTTTTTATTGTTGGTTTATTCTCTTGTCCATTGCGTCCGCTTTGTCTTTCTGGAGGAGGCGCAGGTAGATTTCCTTGAGCTTGCGCATCAGGGTGAGGTCGTTGGACTGCTGGGCAAGCGCTTTTTCAAAATAGGTGGCGGCACGGTTCAGGTAACCGTCGGCCTCTTCTTTTAACGTTTTCGCACCTGCCTTGTCGCCGTTAATGTCCAGCTTGTTGGCTTCCATGTATTTGGCATTGCCAATCTGGTCGCAGCAAACGCCCAGGTTATAGACCACTACATAGTTGTCGGGTGTGCGGTCGTAGGCTTTTTTCAAAAGGCTTTCGGCCTTGACATACTCCTCGTCCTTGATGTAGAGGTTCGCGGCATTTACCACTGCTTCAGGTACTTGGAAGGTCGATGCAGGTAGCTTGTCCAAAAGCTCGCGGCCTTTTTTCTTGTCTTCAATCCAATAATAGTAGTCGGCTTCCGCAATGAGCACGTTGGCGTCGTTCGGGGATTTGGCCTTTGCTTTGCTAATAAGGTCAAGGACTTTGTCCTTTTGGTCCTGTTTCTTATAGCTTTCAATCAGTCGAACATACACATTGATGTTCTCCGAACCGTCGTCAATTGCTTTCTGATAGTATTTCTGGGCGTTGGATGCGTCGTTGAGCATCTCAAATGAATAGGCATAATAGTAGTAGAGTTCACCCTTGAGCGGGTACTCCGGTTTTTGCATCTCGTAACTTTCTGCAGCTAAAGCCAAGATGTCGTTTGCAGATTTGAAATTATTGGCAATCAGTTCATTTACCCCTTCAATAAAAATCAGAGGATAGAGGCGGGGAAGGGCTTCGTAGGGAGACATCATATCGGTTGCCTCCACATTTTTGTTGAGTTCCTGCGCTTTTTTGAAAGCCTTGTACGCTTCCTGCGGGGCGGCCGGATGCGTGATGACAAAGGATTCGTCCTGTTGTTTTGCTGAATACTCGCTGCTGGCAATCTGGTACTCGATGTTGGCCTTGTAAAGCCATGTGGATGCCTTTGAACCGAATTTTTCATCGGTGATGCAGGCATCAATGCACTCTTTGGCTTTCACAAAGTCCTTGTCGTAGTATAGGTTGTATGCGCGGGTGGGGGATACTTTCTGTGCAAACGACATTGTGATACAGAAAGTTATGATTGCGATGGTGAAAAGTTTCTTCATATTATATAATAAGGTAAAAGAGGGTGCAAAGTTACATTAATTTTTTAATTGTCAGAATCTTCATTTTGGGTATAGTGAAAGTCGGTATTTTTTGTCCCTTTGTAGAGGTCGAAGCGCATGAATTTGCATTCTAGGGCTCCATTGTACAGCGTGATGCGTTTGGAAGCGTGTAACCCGATGGCTTTCAGAGCACTGACGTTTGAACTGATGATGAAGGCAGTGCAGCCGGCGTAGTACTGTTTCAGTGTGTTCCCGATTTCCTTGTAAGCTGCCTCGATGTCACCCATGTCCAGGCGTTCGCCGTAGGGTGGGTTGAAGATGACGAAGGAGGGGGTGCGGACGGGGCGGCTTTCGCTCATGGGGCAGCGGCGCACGCGGATGAAGTCCGTCAGCCGTGCCTCACGGATGTTGTCCTTGGCCATCCCGATGAAACGGCCGGAGATGTCGGAGCCGTAGAAGTTAACGGGCACGTCGTCGCGGATGTCGGCCTCGTCTTGGATCTGCTCCCAACGTTGGCGGTCAAAAGTTTTCCAGCGGTAGAAGCCGTACCCGCGCCGGAAAAAGCCGGCGGGCACGTTGAGTGCCGCCATCGCCGCCTCGATGAGGATGGTGCCGGAGCCGCACATCGGGTCGATGAGGTCGCAGTCGGCCTGCCAGCCGCTGAGTTTCACCATCGCGGCGGCAATCACCTCGCTGATTTGCGCGGGATGCGAGGCCACACGGTACCCGCGCCGGTACAGCGGCTCTCCCGACGAGTCCAGAAACAGTGTCGCGTTGTGGCCCATGATGTGAAGATGGAACTGCACGTCGGGGTTGTCCTTGCGCACCGACGGGCGTTCGTCGTACTTCTCGCGGAAACGGTCGCAGACCGCATCCTTGGCCAGTTGCGCTGCGAACAGCGGAGTGGCAAAAATGCTGTCCTTCATCGTCACGCTGAAGGCAAGGGTGCCGTCGGATTTCAGCACTTTTTCCGCCGGATATTTGTAGATCTCCTCGTAAAACTGGTTGTTGTCGCGGAAGGTAAACGTGCCGACCTGCCACAGGATGCGCAAGGCATAGCGGCAGAAGTAGTTGGCGCGGTACATTGTGTCCATGTCGCCCTCGAACAAAACGGCGCGGGTGCTCAGCTTGCAGTTCTCAGCCCCAAGTTGCTCCAGTTCTTCTAAAAGGATTTCCTCAAGTCCTGCGTATGTCTTGGCGACAAATTTCTCTTTTGTGTTCATTCTTAAATCTTTTCAATGCTGTTTTGGGCAATCCAGCCCTTTTCTCCGTTGGGCAGACGGATCTCCACCCATCCGTTCATCTCGTTGGTAATCTGTACTTTCAATCCTTCGTGGATGACGAAAAGGTTCTTGCCGCCGGCGTTGGGCGCGTTTTTGGCATCCACTACCAAGTCCATCACGATGGCCTCGGTGTGGTGTGTGGCTTTCTCTTTTTGTTTATTAGCAAAGATGACGGAAAAAACGATGACGATGATGGAAATCCAGAAAGTTACAAAGCCCGTGGTACGCACGCCGCCGCTGCGGGCAAACAGGTACGCCCCGATGGAGAGGAAGAGCAGGAAGCTGCCGATGATGGAGAGGACGGCCCATTGCCGCTCGGTCAGCAGGTCGGTGACTTTATGCCACCACTGGGCAAACAGTGTTTCCGGAACTGCGTCGATCTTGTCGATGATTTTGCGGTTGACGAAGGCGATGTTGTGCTGGATGTCCTCATCGGAAGGGTCGAGTTTCAGGGCGCGTTCGTACCAAAGGAGTGCCTTCGCATTCTCTCCGTTTTTGTAGTAGGCATTTCCAAGATTGTAGAAGAGGTTTGCCTCTTCGTATTCCTTGGCAATTTCCTCGTAAATCCGTATGGCTTCGGCATAATTCTCCATTTGGTATGCGGAGTCGGCAATCTGGCACTTGGTCTGCTGGAGCTGTTCCCATGAGGTTCCGAAGCAGTGTTTTCCTGGCATGAGGAACGACAGGGCAAAAAGCAGGAGACTGTATCGTAATATTTTCATTTTTCAGACTATTTCTTTTCGATTTTGGTGATAAACTGAAGGGAGAGGGTATAGAGGCGGTTCATCATGTCATGGCCGCTGTTGGGAGCGAAACGGGCGAATTCGCACTCGTTGAGGGTGCTGACGAACTCCTCAATGTCTTCGGCGGCTACGCCCTTTTCACCGAGGCGGCTTCTTACCGTATCCATCGAAAGGTCGGCGAGCGGAATGTGGAACTTGTCGCTCATGTAACCCCACAAAGCGCGGGAGATTTCGACGTAGAATTCCTCTTCTTTTCCAGAAGCCAGCAGCACTTTCGCTTTCTTGAGGCTCTTGCGTGCCACCTTGTTGGCGCGGCGGTCGCGCAACTGTGCCACATTCTCACGGTTCTGGATGCGCTTTCTCCATACGATGAGCAGCAGAATGAAGAGGAAAAGGGGAAGGAAAAGCAGGATAAAGTAGGGGAGAGTGCCAAAAAAGTGCTGGCCGGCGGGCACGAAGGCGTGGCGTCCGCTCTTGATGTAGCGGATGTCCTTGTCCAGAATCTGGATGTCCTGCTTGTAGTTGTTGCCCTCGACGGTGTTCTCCTCACCCGCGCCTTTCGTCACGGTCACAGTGTAAGGCTCTGTGGTGAGCGTTTTGTAGCTGTGGGTGGCAAGGTCGAAGTAGGAGAACTCGGCGGCGGGTATGGTGAAGGTGCCGGCCGCACGGGGGATGATGACGTACTCAAACGAGCGGGACCCGCTCACACTGCTGCCGCCCGTCTGCACGCGGTCGCTGATGGCGGGGTCGGTGACGTCGAAGTCGGAGGGGAAGGTGATGTTCAGGTCCTCGATGTGCTGGATGTTGCCGCTGCCGCTGACCGTGATGACGAGGTTGGTGGCGTCGTTGGTGGCTAATTCGTTCTTCGTGAGCGACGACTTGAGGGTGAACTTTCCGACCAACCCGCTGAATCCCATCGGTTTGCCTTGCGGAAGCGGTTTCACGTTGAGGGTGACGGAGTTGGACTTGAGGTTCATCTTCTCCTGCCGTCCGAACCAGCCGGAGGGAATGGTTACGATGCCTTCCAGCTCCAACGGCGTGATGGTGATTTCGCCGGTCTTTTGCGGATATACAGCGGTTTTACGCAACTCGAAAACGTTGTACCGTTTTCCGTTTAAGGTTTCCACTGTATGTTTCGGCTCTGCTTCGGGATCCCCAAGTGTGTAGGTCCACAGGTCGGGTTGCGACGGAAATTCGTTGCCCGTCGGCTGGAAGTTCTGGACGGTGCTGCCCAGGTAGAGTTTATGGGTGATGATGACCTCTTCTCCTTCATAAGGATTTGTCTTTGAGGCCGATGCTTTCAGGATGACATCATCCTTGCTGAGTTGCTGCTGTTGTGGTTGCGCCGACGGCATGTCCCAGTCCCACCACGACGAACGGCGCTGCTGTTGCTGTTGCCGCTGGTTCTCCTGTGTCACGGTAACCGTGACGGCGTTGCACTTCACCTGTTTCCCATTCACCAAGAAGGTGACGCCGGGGATGGTCGTTTCGCCCAGTTTGCTTGGTTTCAAGGTGTAGGTGTAGCTGTACTCCGACTTCATCGACTGCTGTCCGTTGATGAAGCTGATGGAGGTGGAAGAACCTTGCGAAGGGCCGCCTGCCAACGTGAAGGTGCCGAAGTCCTGACTGACAATCTTGCTTGGCTTCTCATTCAGCTTGACCGTGTATTGGATGGCTTCATTGATGCCCACCTTGGCGGGTGCGGTCGCTGTGCAGGTGGTCTGCGTATAGGCGGAAACCGTCGCAAAAAGGAGAATGACGGTTGCTATGATGTTTTTCAATTTCTTCATTACCAGTCTTTTTCTTGGTTCTGTCTGCTGCGTTGGTCTTCGGGAACACGCTGTACGTTTACTTTCTTCTGGGTTTGGCGCTCGTTCTGCTGGAGGGCATCCAGTTGACGCATCATCGCGTCTTTCTGGCGAGCCTGCTGTTGCTGCTGTCCCTGTTGACTTTGCTGCTGTTGTTGTTTATCTTGTTGACCTTGACCTTGTTGCTGCTGTTGATCTTTTTGCTGGTCGTTTTGGCCTTGACCTTGCTGGTTTTGTTTCTGTTGATCTTGCTGTTGTTGTTGGTTTTGGCTGCCACCGCCACCATCACCGTGCGTTTCTGCCATCTTCTTGGCATAGACGAGGTTGTATTTCGCATCCATGTCTTTCGGATTGCGTTTCAACGCCTCTTTGTAGGCTTGGATGGCCTGGCCGTATTGCTTCTGCTGCATATAGGAATTCCCTTCATTATAGAAGACGTTGGCGAGGAATTCGGGGTTCTGGTCGCCGCACATTCTGCGCAAGGAATCCGCCATACGCGGGATCGTGTCGAAACGGTTGAGCCGGTAGTGCGCGTCTATTTGGTCGAAAAGGGTCTGGTTGGCGTTCACCAGCTCGTTGGCCGCGGTGGAGTCGTAGATTTCGAGGGCTTTGGCGTAGTGGCTCTCGCCGGTGGTGTCGTAGGGCATGAGGGAGTCGGGCTCGAAGAGGCTGTGGGCGCGGAGGCTGTCGCCGGCGGCGAACTCCACATTTCCGGCATTGAGGGCGGAGGGACGGGTGTGGTCTTTTTTGCAGCTGGCAAAGAGGCAGCCGACGGCGAGTAAAAACACTGCTGTTTTGTAGTGACGGCGCGTTTTCGCCAGCAACTCCTTGATTTTCGGCGTGGTGGTGAAAAGCAGCGACTCAATGAACAGGAGGAGTATGCCGACCAGCAGCGGGTATTGGTAGTAACTCTCGTACATAGTGAAGTTTACGTCTTCGATGTCGCTTTTTTCCATGGCGTTGATTTCGTTGAGGATGGTTTCGAAGCCCATGTTGGCGTTGGTAGCATGGACGTAAGCACCGCCGCCGGCGGAAGCAATGTCCTTCAGGGTGGCTTCGTTGAGGCGGGTGATGACGGTGTTGCCGGCATTGTCTTTTTTGAACTGCTTGCCGCCCGCCCCGATGGGAATCGGCACGCCCTTGGTGCTTCCGATACCGATGGTGTGGATGACGAAGCCCTCCTTGGCAAGTTCTGCGGCGGTCATGGCGCCCTCGGGGAAGTGGTCCTCACCGTCGGAGGCCACAAGGATGACCCGTGAGGGTTTTGAACCGGCATTGTCGTCGGCTTCGTCGGTTTCTGGCGTCATCGCAGCGGCGGCGGTGGCGAGGGCGGCGGAAATGTCAGTGCCCTGTGTCGGCATCATCTGCGTGTTGATCTGGTTGATGAACATTTTGGCCGCCGCGTAGTCGGTGGTGATGGGCAGTTGCACAAACGACTTGCCGGCGAAAACCACCAGTCCCACACGGTCGCCCGTCAGCTTGTCGATGAACCGGTTGATGGCCATCTTGCAGGCGTCGAGGCGGTTGGGTTGGATGTCGGTGGCCAGCATGCTGTTGGATACATCCAAACAGAGCATGATGTCCACGCCCTTCCGTTTCACCTTCTCCATCTTGCCGGCCGTCTGCGGATTGGCGGCGGCGAAGATGAAGCATACCAAAGCGAGCATCAGCACGGCGAACTTCAGGTGCTGCATCCCGCGTGACGTGCCTTCGGTGAGTTTGCCGAGCAGCCCCCGCTCGCAGTAGCGCTCCATACGTCGTTTGTCGCGGACATATAAGAATATATAGAGGGCAATGAAAAAGCCTACAAGAAAAAGCCAGTATAGAAGTTGTTGATTTTCAAAACGAAACATAACTTTTTTCTTTCAAAAACAAGATGGCAAAGGTACAATATTTTCCGCATTTGGATGCTACCCTTTCCGCAACTCGAAATTCTTGCCGAGATAGACGGTCTTTACATAATCGTCGGCGGCGAGTTCCTCGGCGGTGCCGGTGCGCAGAACCGTGCCCTCGTGCAGGATGTAGGCGCGGTCGGTGATGGCCAATGTCTCGTGTACGTTGTGGTCGGTGATGAGGATGCCGATGTTGCGGTTCTTCAGTTTGGCGACAATCCCCTGGATGTCCTCCACGGCTATCGGGTCCACCCCCGCGAAAGGCTCGTCGAGGAGGATGAACTTCGGGTCGGAGGCGAGGCAGCGGGCGATCTCGGTGCGGCGCCGCTCGCCGCCGGAAAGGTTCTTTCCTTTGTTCTTCCGAACCTTGTGGAGGTTGAACTCGTCAATCAGCTCTTCCATCTTCTCCTTCTGTTCGGCACGGCTCCGGTAGTTGAACTGCAGAATGGCCATGATGTTGTCCTCCACACTCATGTCGCGGAAGACGGAGGCCTCCTGCGGAAGGTAGGAGATGCCCATCTGCGCCCGCTTGTACATCGGAAACTCCGTGATGATCTCGTTGTTGAGGTAGATGTTGCCGGAAGCGGGGCGTATGAGGCCGACAATCATGTAGAACGAGGTGGTCTTGCCAGCCCCGTTGGGCCCTAGCAGCCCCACAATCTCGCCCTGGTGCACCTCGATGGAGGCCTTGTTCACCACTGTGCGCGACTTGTATATCTTGACTAATTCCTCCGTTCGGATTACGTTTGATTCCATCGCTTATTGTTTTTCGGCTAATTCTTTGATTTTTTGTGCAATCGTGTCCGCCACTTTTTGGAGAGGATCCTTCACCATTCCTTGTAGGAAAAAGGGTACGTCGGCCTCGATGCCGATGCCCACTTCGGAATTATCCACCCCTTTTTCTGTGATGTCAATCTGGAACTTCACGGGCAGATTCTTGTCGTTCTTGATTTCATAGACGACCTTGCTGAACTCCACCTTTTCGGCGATTTCCACCCGTGCCGTCACCATCCCTGCCACGCTGAACTCGCAGTAGTCTTCCTCCGCTTTCCAGTCCTGCACCTGCGGCGGCAGAAATTCACCGAATCTCCTCAAATCGGTCACCATTGCATAAATCTTGGCATCTTTTGCCAGTATCTCACCACTATTGCTGTTGATTTTCATTTTTTATTGATAAGTTGAAAATTAAAAGTTTGGAAGGTAATAGGTAATAGGGGATAGGGGGAATGTGTATAGGAAACCTTCTACTTTCTACATCCTACTTCATACTTCTTAGTTTTCAGTTTTCAGTTTTCAATTTTCAGTTTTCCGTTTTCGGTTTGCGGACGTAGTGGGGCATTTCGAAAGGGATTTCCATCGACAGTTCAATGTAGCCGCCGAACTCGCCGTTGTCGTACCAAGGCATTTGGTAGATCAGCTTCTTGATCCCGTTTTTCTCGATGGTGTAGGCGTTCACGTTGTGGTTTTGAAGTAGCCCCAGCAGTTTGGTGCGGGCGGGCTCGGGATGGCAGTCCAGCAGCGACTGCCCGGCCAGCGACTTTCCGTCCTTGGTGAAGGTGCTGATGGATTTGTCGTTCATTTCCAAAATGACACCGTCTTTGTCGCAAACGGTGATGGAGATGGGTGCTTCCTTGAAGTAGTTCATGGTTTATGGGTTGTTTGATGGTTTGTTTTCTGTTTCTACATCGTGGATCCCTTCCGTAGCAGGCTCTAGCGCAGGATCTTTGTCGGGACTTTCCTCCGGGGTTGGGATGAAATATTGTGAGAAGAACTCTTTGACGACGATGCGGAGGACGCTGTAGGCGGGAACGCCGAACAGCATGCCCCACACGCCCCCGACCTTTCCGGCAATCAGGATCACGATGAAGATTTCCAACGGATGCGCATTGACACTTTTGCCGTAAATGTTGGGCTGCAGCACAAAGTCGTCAATCAGCTTCACGGCTCCGAAAGTGGCGGCAATCTTGATGACGACGGTCGCAAGCGTGGCATCGCCCGTGGTGAGGGTGCTGTAGATGCCGATGCCGATGGAGGCGGCACACGCGATGAGCGGTCCGACGTAGGGCACGATGTTGAGCAGGCCGCCGATGACCCCGATGAGCAGGGCGTTGGGAATCCCCAAGGCGAAGCAGATGAGACCGTCGAGAACGCCGACGAACAGCATCTCTATGAAAACACCAAAAAAGTAGCGGCGGAGCTGCTTCTTGGTCTCGGAAAGTATGTTGTCGAAGTTGCTGCGGAGCGAGGTCGGAATGTACTTCTTGATCATGGTCCAGAAGACGGAGTCGTCTTTCAGGGCGAAAAAGGTCATGAACAGGACGGAAAAGATGCAGATGAAGATGGAGCCGACCACACCGATGACATCTCCGAAGATGGAGGAGATGTGGAGGGAGCTGACGAACTCGCCGGCGCGGTTGGTGAGCAGCTTGGCAAGGTTGAAGTTGCGGCTGACGAGGTGCTTGTGCCGCAGCCATTGCTCCACCTGACGGCTGGCCTTTTCGAGATTGTCGAGCAGGGCCGTCAGATCGATGCTCTGCAACTGCCTGATCTCGTACGAAATGAGGGGGATGACCATGTTGATGAGCGTGCCTATCACGGCCACGATGGCGACGAGCGTGATGCCGGCGGCCACGGAGTCGGGAAGGCGGTGCTTGCCGATATGGACCTTTTGCAGGAGTTTCACCAAAGGACTGCCGATAACTGACAGAATCAGCGCAACGAACATATAGACGAAAATGTCCGTGAAATACCATAACATGGCACAAAAAGCCACGAGCACGGCAACGATGAGCACGATTCTCCGGATATTGCTATTTTCCATTTCTTTCTTTCTTTTTCAGTTTTTTTCTCTCCTTGTTTCGCTTGAAGGAATCGGCCAAATCCTGGCGGTTGTTGAAATCCTGCTTGTAGATGACAGCCACGCCTTGTGCGTAGGGGCTGTTATGGGTGGCGTTGCGGAGTTCGTCCTGGTTGGTGACATTGAACACCTTGACCCGCCAGTTGCCTTGGTCGTTCAGCTTCTGTTCGATGCTGAAGTCACCGATGAACTGGGTGCTGGCGTTCATCTCCTTGTCGTCCACGTAGCCGAAATAGCCTTCGATGACGGTGCGGTCGTTGAAGAGGGAGGTGGAGGCGGAAACGCTGTACTGTGCGGCCTGCGCCTCGTTGGCGTTCTGGTACTTGAAGTTTACATCCACATATTTGAGTTGTTGCGAGATGAAGTTGCTTAAGGTGTTGGTCAGCAAGTTGATGCCAGTGTTCCCGATGTCAATCCCTGTATTGTTGTTTACAGAGGAATTGGAAACGAATTTGCCGAGCATCACCAACGAGAAGAACTGTTCGGTGCGGTTCTGGATGTTGTTGGTGTCGATGGCGCTGTAGAAGAGCGTCTTCATATCGGAGGTGGCGTTCGGGAGGTCGAATGAGAAGTCGATGGCCGCGGGGTCGTTCAGGGTGCCGTTGAAATTCAGATAGGCCTTCACCGGCATACGACGCAGGGTGGTGCTCTCGGCAGAGAAAATGTCGGCGAGGGATGCAGTGGTGGAGTACATCGCACTTACATTGATCCGGATGTCGTCAATAGGTCCGGGGAAGGTGACGGTTCCGCCTTCCACCAATTCGAATTTCTTGGAAACCAGTCCCATAAAGTTCATCATAAATGAACCGGAATGAAGCTGCACATCCCCTGTGAGGTTGATGTCGGATTTTGTGTTGTAGGTGAAATGGAGACGCCCTTCACCGGAAGTCTTGATGGAACCGCCGAATGCTGACAGGTCGAGGTCCAGAAGAATGTCGGCCGTGGGGGTCACATCAAGGATGAAGTTGAAGTCCATCTCCATGTTTGATTTTTCAGCCGTGTTCTCCACTGGTCCGCTGTCCCTGTCGTCTGAAGCTTGCGTCTTGAATGTGATGACATCCGAATCGGACACCTTGTCGGCAAAGCTGATGGGCAGGCAGAACCTGGTGCCGCGCTCGGTGCGGAGGTTGTTGCCGGCAAAGTAGAGTTTGTCCATATTGCCGAAGATGGCGACGTCTCCCGATACGAAAGCGTCCCCGTAAAACGGGTTGTCGGTCTTCTGGACGGTGTTCAGCACCATGAGACGCCCCGTCTTGATGGCGAGGTTGAGGTCGAAGTTGTTGAATTTCTCGTGGTGGATGTATCCTTTCAATGTTCCGGTATTCCCGTATTTGTCCTTCAGCACCACATCGTTGAATTCAAATCCATCTTTATTGAAGTCAATCGTTTGTCCTTCAATGGTATAGACGGTATTGAGCGGACGGATGCCCAGATTTGCCTGCCGCACGAAGGCCTTCCCGTCAAAGTAGAGCGAGTCGGCGTTCATCACGAAGTCGATTTTGCCGGAAGCGTCGCCTTCCATCACATGGCTGAACGAGCTGAGGAAGGGCGCGAGGAAGCCGAGTTTGAGCGTGTCGATGTCGGCGGTCACCCGGAGCGCCTTCTCCTTGAGCCCGTAATTACCATTGAGGTGAATGTGGACATGATCCTGTTTCTGGAAATCACGGAAGGTGTATTTCTGGATGGTGGCGTCCTCGGGAAAGTATTCGGGCATGATGAATCCGCCTTGGAAGAGCACATTGTCGCCTGTCGGGACAGCTGCGGATGCGAACAGGTTGCCGAATTTCTCGTTGTTGAATTCAAAGTCTTGGATGATCGTGCTTCCGAAGATGACACGGTTGCCTCGGAAAGTGCGCATCTGGACATTGGCCGACAGGTCACCCAAAAGACTCATCTTTTGCGACTTAAGCAACTGGTTCACGACATCCAGATCCACGTTTTCAGCAAGGCACACAAGACTGTCGTTGCCTTCCTGGATCCGTCCGTTGATGGAAACCTGCCGTTCTCCATCGCCCAAAACGAGGTTGTCGAAATCGACCATGTTCCCGTTTATCTTGATGAGGTTCTGGTCGTTGAAGTGGAAAAGATAATCTTTGAAATAGATGTCCGAGGTTTTCACCTGCACGGTGATGTTTTTTGGGGCGGGGAACTCAACCACGCCTCCGATTTGGGAGCGCGAATTGGAGATTTCCTTCGGATTCTGCCACGAAAGCTGTGCACCGAGTTCATTGTCGCCCACCAGGGAGTTGAGTGCGATGTCGGTGACGGTAAAACTGCCCTCTTTGCCCAAGGCGACACTTGATACGCTGGCCATCACCTGCATGATGCCGGAGTCCTGTTGATCGCCGTTCACCATGATCTGGTCGATGAGTACTTTGTCTTTCACTGAAAGGTGCGGAATGTGGATGTCGATCTTGTCGTTGTCGTGGATGGAAGTAGTGGAAATCCTGGCGGTGGTGCCGTTCGCGATCTTTATGGCAGGGACGAAAATCTGCAATACGGGTTGTATTTCATTGACCGACAGGTCAAGGTCTAAAAAACGCATCATGTCGCTTTCGGTTTCCCGTTTCGGACTCTCTTTCTCCTTGCGGTCGGGCAGGAGGTTCCCGCAATAGTTGTAGGCAAGGTCGATGAGCGCGTCGGGTATCTCTTTGACATCGTAATTGGTGGCAATGCCTGCGTTCATCAGGTCTGAGGTGAAACGATAGATTTGCGAATAGCCATCGTTCAGCAACACCAGTCGCAGTCGTTCAGATTCCAGAAGGTAGTCGTCCTGACTGTAGGCGAGGTTGTCGATGAATACATTGCCGGACAGCTCTTTCAGGCTGTTGCCGTACAGATTGCATCCGATGGAGTCGGCGCGGATGGCCATCTCGGGATGCTGCTGGACGTAATAGACGAACTTGTCCAGTCCTTTCGCCGTGGCACTGTCAACCGGGGCGAGATTCCCGAAAATACGGGTGGCCGACAGGCTGTCGATGCGGGCCGACAGGCTATATTCGGGCATCGCGCGCTTCCGGTTCATCCGCACCTGCGCCTGGAGTTGGCATGCCGGGTCTTTTACCGCCACCTGCCCGTTCAGGAACCGGTCGCTGTAACGTCCCTGTACATGGAGATTGCGCAAGGGATAATGTTTGAAATCAATCCGTTGTACGTCTGCCTTTACATTGGCGTCCAAACTCTTCATGAAATTGGACATGTCCACGGAACCGTCGGCGGAGGCGCTCATCACCACCCTTCCGAACAGGTCGCGGCGGTTGAGAAGGCTTCCGAGATCTATTCCCGAAGTGGAAACCTTGGCATTGTATGCGATTCGCCCCGTGCTTTCGTTGTTTTGGGTGACTAATCGTGCATTCAGGTTCTCGTTCCCGCTGTTCAAGGTGATGCGGGCATCGAAGCCGTCCCGCACAAAACCGTCAAAGTCGATGTCCACGACGGCTTTCTCCATTTTTTGCAAAACGGTCGGAACGGGAATCGCTTTCCCCTTCGGTAGCCGGAAGTCGGCCACTTCTTTCAAATCTATCTGGTTTTGGGGAAGATGCATGTGGATTTCTGCATTGAAGAAATCGGGAATCTTCTTCATGGAAATATCGCCCGCCAGCAGCGTGTTGTCCTTGAAATTGGCTTTCAAGTCGGTGACGTGCAGGTCGTTGACGGGACCGTTCACCTTGCAGCTCACCACGAGGGTGTCGTCCATTCCACGGGTGGCAGTGGCGAAGTATTGCAGCGTGCCCATGTCGAAGGTGGAGGTGCGGAGGTCGGCACGGAACCGGACACTGTCCAAAAACGCCCCGTAGTCTGCCCACTCTTCGTATTCAAAGGCAAGATCGAGGAAAAGATGCGACGAAGGGGTCACGATGACGGCATCGTTGAGTTCCATCCCGTGTGCGCCGATCTTGAAATCTCCAGTGAGATTAAGCAACTGGAATCCAGTGTATTGGTTGTAGGACATCCGGTCGAAGTGTGCCGAAATGTCGCTGCCGTTCAGCAAAAAATCGTCCAAGTGCCAGCTGATGTCCTTGAATTCGAAGAAAGCGTAGTCGATGTTCGTTGTGTTGTTGGGCACCCTTTTCTTGTCGTCAATCAGGACAAAATAGGTGTCGGTTAAATCTATTGATTTGATTTTCAGTGTAAAAGGCTTCTTTTCTTTCTTGTCTTTTTTCAACTTCTGCGCCCACATGGAGATATTGATGGAGGCATCGCCGAAATATTTGTGCAGCACTACCTGTACGTTTTCGCCTTTGGTGTCGTCAAGGGAGACGATTGTGGGGTTGAGTTCCAGTCCGAGGAGGCGTGACTGCAGTTTTCCTGCGGAAATCATCGGTTCGTCGCGGTGGTCGTAGATGGTGAACCCTTCCGCATTCAGCTTCAGGGTGGGGGAAAGGTAGATTTTGTCCACGCTGATGCGGCTTTGCAACTTGTCGGACAGTTTTTCCGTGACGACATCGACGATTTTCTGCTGGATGGGGGGGACGAAGATGAGCGCAACCACCAATAGGTCAAGGGCGATGAAAGCACCGATGACGATGAGGGCGATTCGTACTATTTTTTTCGTAATTTTGCGGCTCAAAATTCTTCGATTATGTCAGTTTACATTCTTGGTGTAGAGTCCTCCTGTGATGATACCTCCGCGTCGGTCATCGAAGACACGACGATTCTCTCCAATGTCATTGCCTCTCAGAAGGTTCACGCCGAATATGGGGGCGTGGTTCCGGAGCTGGCATCCCGTGCTCACCAGCAAAATATCATCCCGGTTATCGACACTGCACTAAAGCGTGCAAAAATACACAAAAATCAGTTATCAGCAATCGCTTATACAAACGGTCCCGGATTGTTGGGTTCGCTGCTGGTAGGGAGTTCATTTGCAAAGGCGATGGCCTTCAGTTTGGACCTTCCGCTCATTGAGGTGGACCACCTCCAGGCGCACGTTCTGGCCAATTTTTTGCAGAAAATGGAAGAAAAAAAGGAAGTCCCGTCGTTCCCGTTCCTGTGTCTGACCGTTTCCGGCGGACATACACTGCTGCTGAAGGTCAACGACTACTTCGACATGCAGATTATGGGCCGAACCATCGATGATGCCGCCGGCGAGGCATTCGACAAGACCGCCAAAATCCTCGGGCTTCCGTACCCGGGCGGCCCTGTCATCGACAAATTGGCCAAGGAGGGAGACCCCAAGCGCTTCTCGTTCGCCATTGCCCACATCCCCGGCCTTGACTACAGTTTCAGCGGCCTGAAAACCTCCTTCCTTTACTTCGTGCGCGACCAGCTGAAGCTTAACGAAAAGTTCATTGAAGAAAACAAGGCCGACCTTGCCGCCTCCATGCAGTACGCCATCATCAAGTCGCTGTCGGTCAAGGTGGAACGTGCGATGAAGGAGTGCGACTGCAAGGACTTTGTGATTGCGGGCGGCGTTTCCGCCAACAGCGGCCTGAGGGCCGAGGCGCAGCGGCTGGCCGCGAAATATCACCGCAAGCTGTTCGTCCCCACCATCGACCTGACGACCGACAACGCGGCCATGATTGCCGTCTGCGGTTACTTCAAGTACCGGCAGGGAGACTTCTCCACCATCCATGCAGCCCCTTATTCGGCTGCAAGGAATTGAAAACCTGAAAATTAAGAAAAAATGAAAACCTATAAGGATGTGATGAACCAGTTGCAGAAACGGAATTTCAACCCCGTTTATCTGCTCTGTGGCGATGAACCGCTCTATATCGACCGGGTTGCCGATTTTATTGAGGAAAATGTGATGGAGGAAGCCGATCGCGATTTCAATCAGGTGATGTATTACGCCAAAGACACGCAGCCGGCCGATGTGGTCGCCAGTGCCCGCCAGTACCCGTTCGGTGTGGACTACCGCGTGGTGATCGTCAAGGAGGCGCAGGACTGGCCCTCGCTCGAACCCCTGTACAGTTACATCGAAGCTCCGTCGCCCGCCACAATCTTGGTGATTTGTTATAAGTATAGCAAGCTGAAAACCGCTGACAGCAAGGTTTTTGACAAGTATGCCACGGTGATGGAATCCAAGAAAGTGCCCGACTACAAACTGGCGGAATGGGTTTCCACCTGCGCCGCCGAACATGGATTCTCCATCGACCCGCGCGGCGCCGCCCTCATTTCGGAACACATCGGTAACGACCTCTCCCGCATCGACAACGAGTTCCTGAAAATGAAACTGGTGCTGCCGGAAGGCAGTGAGGTCACTCCCGAAATTATTGAAAAGTACATCGGAATCAGCAAGCAGTACAACGTTTACGAGCTTCGCGACGCCCTCGTCAACCATGACGAGGTGAAAGCGTACCGCATCGTAAACGCATTCTGCCAAAACCTCAAGAACAATCCGCTGTTGGTGACCGTGGCAAACCTTTTTTACTACTATAACAGCTTGTTGCTCTTTTTGTTGTCGCCCGACAAATCGGTAATGGCACAAAAAGCCATCTTCGGGTTCAACAAGACGGAAGCGCAGCTCCGGCGCGAGGCCGGCATCGCCTCCAAATACAGTCAGGCCTCGCTCATCAAAATCCTTTCGGTTTTGAGGACGTTCGATGCCCGCTCCAAAGGCATTGACAACGAAGCATCGGAAGAGGATTTGTATAAAGAATTGGTTTATAAGATTTTACACTAACAAAAGCGAGTGATGAGAGCATACGTTTTCCCCGGTCAGGGGGCGCAGTTTGTCGGAATGGGCAAAGACTTGTACGACAATAATTTGACGGCAAAGGAACTGTTTGAAAAAGCCAATGCGGTGCTCGGTTTCCGCATCACCGATGTGATGTTCGGCGGCACCGAGGAGGATTTGAAGCAGACGGAAATCACGCAGCCGGCCGTCTTTCTCCATTCGGTGGTTGCTTACCTTGTGGCGGAGGAAATTCCTGCACCGGACATGGTGGCGGGTCATTCGTTGGGCGAGTTCTCGGCGTTGGTCGCCAATCGCGCCCTCGCGTTCGAGGATGGACTGCGACTGGTTTTCAAACGGGCGCGGGCGATGCAGAAAGCCTGCGAGGAGCATCCTTCCACGATGGCCGCTGTCCTCAAGTTCGACATCCCCACCATAGAAAAGGTGTGCGCCTCCGTCACCGACGACGTGGTGGTGACGGCCAACTACAACAGTCCGCAGCAGGTGGTGATTTCGGGTACGCTGGAGGGCATTGAGCGGGCGAAGGGACTGTTGCGCGAGGCCGGTGCCCGCCGCATCCTCGACCTCAATGTGGGCGGTGCCTTCCATTCCCCGCTCATGCTTACGGCCCAGCAGGAACTGGCTGCCGCCATCGAAGCTACGGAATTCCATACCCCGATTTGTCCCATCTACCAGAATATCAGTGCGAAAGGGACGACCGACCTCGCGGTTATCAAGCAGAATCTGAAAGATCAGTTGACACATCCCGTCCGTTGGACCCAGTCGGTGCAGAACATGGTGGCCGACGGTGCCGACCAATTCACCGAGTTCGGTCCCGGCGAGGTGCTGACAGGCCTGATCAAACGGATTGCACCGGACTTGTAGTTGCGTTTTACGATTTTTGAATACGATTGTGTGTAGAGACGCAAAATTTTGCGTCTCTACAAGGGCTCTTTTACTGTGGGTGGTTAATGGATAATTATTTCATCCACAAATATATACGAATCATACCCCGGTGCCTGGTGCTCTTTCGGCAGTTTCCCGGGATTTCGGATGATCACCTTCAGGTCGTTGGTGCGGATTTTCAGGTTGTCCGCTGTGATTTTCCCGATCTGGTTCCCCGAAATCTGCTCCACATTGAAGTGCCGCTTGGCGGCCAATTTGTAGCTGTCGCCCTCACGGACGTACACCTCAATGTCGGTGGGGGCGAGAATCCAGTCGTGGAAGTTCTGCAAGTAACTCACAGTGACACTGTTTACATCAGTGACTTCAGGCCAGCGGTAGGTCAATTCCACATCCTGTCCCTGATAGCCCTGCCATTTGCCATCGCGGTAGCTGTCGCTGCCCGTTTCTCCATCGGCCAGGGCGAACTTTCCGCCGCCGCTGTACTCGGGCCGGTATGTGCTGTACTGTCCCTTCACTTCCGCCAGTCGCCCGATGCCTTTGTGAACCATCACTTCCTTCTCGTTCCGTACCTCACCCATGTTGGGGTTTACGGTGAGAGTCTTCACGATGCAGCTTTGGGTGAGTGTGATGGGGGAGTTGTACACAGGTGAAAGGGTGTCGGGCTCGGTGCCGTCCAGCGTGTAGTGGATGGGGGTGCCGTTGAAGATGGTTCGGAGAGATAACTCTATCTTGTTGTCTTTTAATGATGTCTCAATGAAAACGTGTTCGGGAATCGTGGCTGTTTGTTGAAGCAGTTGGTCGTATTTTGCTTCATTGACATCGCGCCAATAGGGACGGTAACATTCATCCCATTGGTTGAGGTAGTCTTTTTTCAGGGCAGAAATATAGTACCCTAAATCCTCTATGTCGTTGTAAATCATTTTTTTAGAGTTCGGACTGATGTTTTTGGGGTGCAGATAGAGGTCGTAAATGTTGAACTGACTGCGTTTGAGCATCAAGTCGGTCAGCATCCGGTTGGCGGCGTGTACGGCGTTGTAGATGATTTCCGTGTTTTGGTACTGCGCTTCTTCGGAAAGTATCAGTTTCAGTAATTCAATGGTTCTGAAGATGTTGAAGCGTTCTGTTTTCACGTCCTGCATCGCCTCTTCCGTCAGGTTGTCGGGAAGGAACTGCCACGGTTTAAAGTTCCAGAGAGAGCCGGTGGTGTAGAGCTCCCTGATAGGCGACTGCTCGTAGCGGCTCACTGTCCGCAAGAAATCGGCGATGATGTTTTCATCATTGTAAAAATGGAAAAACTGGAAGTTGAAGTTGATATCGAAGGTCTTGAGCCGTTCGCTCCGTTCCTTTTCGGCAGCTTCCGGTTCTGTTTTTCTCGTGGGATTCCACGACATTTCCGCGCCCCATGCCATCGCGTGCCACACGCTGTTGAGACTGGCCTCGCCCGAATCGTTCCACGCTGTGTTCAGCAGTCCCTGCGCCCCGAAACGATAGCCGTCGCGGGCAAAGTTGGCGATGTTCTTTTCGTAACTGCTCATGCTGGGGAAGACGGTGCTCCACATGCTCACGCCCGGCACTACCCAAAAATCGTAACCTGCCTCCTTGATCGGCTTAATCATCCCGTCGAAGCTGTCCGATGGCGCGTAGCTCCATACCAGCATCGTGATGTCTTTCGGTAATTTGGTCTGTATCTTTTTGTCTTTCAAAACAATATCCGCCCACATCATCGTCCGTTTGCCATATCCTTTCACAATGTCGTGTACTTTGAGAATGTGACGGATGTAGGCCTCCGAAGCTCCCGCTTTTTTCACGTACTTGGCGGCTTTTCCCGTTCCAAGCGACTCCGTCTCATCGCAGTTGATGTTGAACCACGGACTGCTGTAGGCGGCGGTCTCCTCTTTCAAAAGCGTTTTTAAAAAGTTGTACGTTTCGGGGAGGGAGGGGTTTAGATTGTACTTGGTGTCGGCAAGATACTCGTATTTCGGATTGCTCAGGATTTTCTCAAAATGGGCGAAACACTGCTGATTTCCAATGATTTTAACGTAGAAATCTTTGGCATAATCCTCCAATTCACGGATCTGGTCGGCAGTGAGTCCGTCGGCCGGCGCGTAGTCGAACGCTTCCGAAACGAAGGTGTGCTCGGTGTAGAGTGTGAGGATGTTCAGCTTGAACTCCGCCATTGTGCGGATCTGCCGTTTCAGGTAATCCATCGTCGGTATCGGGCCGCGGCTGATGTCAATCATCCAACCACGGTATAGGTAGTTGGCATAGTCCACAATCTTCATGCACGGAATTTTGACATACTGCCACTCCTCGAAGTCGGCGCGGTAGTTGAAACGGTACAACTGGACGAGACTTTGCAGACCGTAGAAGAGACACTCGTCATCCGGTGCGGTGATGACAATGTCCATTTCATTGACATCCATTTTGTAGTTTCCTCCCGCCCAATTCATATCCTGCCATCCTTGTTTGCGGAACGTGATGGTGCGGCGCCCCCCTTCTGTCGGCTTTGTATCTACTATTTCGGGAGCCTTGCCCATCAGCCGCTCGTACTCAGCGACAAGGATTTTCTGGTTCGTCACACTTTTGTCAAAGATGATGACGGGATGGTCCCAAGTGAAGAAACCGGAGGTGTAGGAGACATACTGCGGGGTGGGGATGATACCGCAGTTTTGGGCGGCGCCGCGGGTGACGGAAGCACATAGCAGAACTATGGCAACCATCAGGGCTATAAGTCGTTTCGTTCTCATCATCAGTTGCGGTTATGGGGATCCAGCGGATTGATCTGTTCTTCCTGCGGGGCGAACAGGCGCATCAGGAACAGCGGCAGGTCGCGGGTGATGTCGGGCGCGTCGCGGCGAGCCATCGTTCCGTCCGGTTTTAGTAAGATGTTGTCAGGCAGTGCATGGATGTCCATTTTGTCGAGCCATTCAAATTGGTTGTTGAAATGGACGAACTTCCAGTCGAACTGCGGATATTTCTCCTTGAATTGAAGCAGTTTGCTTACGGAAAAGTCGAGGGAGAGGCTGACAAATTCAATTTTATCCCCATATTTTGCTTTCAACTCCTTGATAATCATCATTTCGCGGATGCAATCGGAACAGTCCAGATTGAAAAACTGCACATAGACCCATTTGCCTTTCAAGTCGCTGAATTTGAAGGAACTTCCGCCAATTTCTTTGAGCTTTACTTCTGGAAGTCCGCTTCCTGCCTCTTGCGATTTCAGGTTCAGAAGTATATTCTCCGCTATTGTTCGGTGTTCGGGGAAATGGCTTGCTACGCGGATGTCATCAAGGATTTTTAGAATATTTTTTCTGTTAAAATACTTATCCTCATAGAGTTCCGGAAGATTGATGAGGATAGCCAGCTCCCTGAGCTGCTCGTTCACCAATAACGGGTCCTTGCCAATGGCATTGAAGACGGAAAGAAAATTGCCTTCATCGTTGATGGCGTGTTTCAAAATCTCTTGTCCGATGCGAGGAGATGTAAGCAAGTAATTGTCGTAGAACCGGTTGAGGAACGACATGTAGGAGGGGTTCTCGTAAAGGACATAATCGTTGTCAAGATATTTGGCGTAGAGCGAGTCGGGCGATTTGTGGAGCAGCAACGCCTCCAGTTCGGCATAATAATAATATAGGTATGATTTGTAGAAATTGGCGGGGTCGTATTCGATGGGAAAGCGTGCTTTAATGTGGGTGGAAATGGAGTCGAACTCGTTTTTCCCCAAATCTCCGATGATGTTGGGGGCAAAGAAGTCGACGATGTCGCTGGCGGTTTGCTCGAAGCG
>JAEEQA010000108.1 GCA_016285085.1 Bacteroidales bacterium | reverse complement strand
CTCCGGAAATCGTGTGTTGTGCAACAATAGTATTATTAAACTGCGAAAAAAGGAATATAAAAAGCAGTGATGCAATCGTAAATATCTTATTCATTGTAACTTAACAAATTCTCCTAAAAAAAATATCAAGCGGCAAAATTACACCTTTTTTCATAGCGACCAAATTTTTTATAGCCTTTTATTGCTAAAATATTTATTTTCAAGAAAATGAATTTATTAAAAACCGTTAAATTGTCATTTTTAGAAATTAAATTGTAAAATCAAAAAATAGGTTGTAGTTTTGCTGCCCGTTTTTCAAACCATTAAAAACCACTTGTTTACAACCTTTCTACTATGAAAATCAAAACCTTACTTTTTACCACCTTGTGCCTTTGCACCGTTTTTTGCCTGAAAGCGCAGGAACAGGAAGAACTTGTGGGTGCCAACTGCACCTCCATCATGGTGGGCTGCAAGGCCTCCGCCGACGGCTCCGTCATCACCTCGCACACCTGCGACAGCAAGTACCGCACGTGGGTGACCATGGAACCCGCCGCCGACCACAAGGAGGGCACGATGCACAAAGTATATAAAGGTACGATGCACACCTCCCGCCCCGGCAGCATGGAGAACGTGACGCTCGCCGGCGAGATTCCGGAAGCGCCCCACACCTACGCCTACCTGAACACCTCCTACCCCTGCATGAACGAAAAGCAGTTGGCCATGGGCGAAAGCACCTTCTCCGGCCCCGACACACTGCTGAACGAGAAAGGCATGTTCCTGATTGAGGAGCTGCAACGCATCGCCCTCCAGCGGTGCGACAACGCCCGCGACGCCATCCGACTCATCGGCCAGCTCATCAAAGAGTACGGCTATGGCGACGGCGGCGAATGCATCACCATCGCCGACAAGAAAGAGGTGTGGCAGATGGAGATTTTAGGCGAAGGTCCCGACAAGATCGGCGGCATCTGGGCCGCCCAGCGCGTGCCTGACGACGAAGTGGCCGTCAGTTGCAACGTGGCCCGCATCGGCAAACTCGACCGCAAGAACAAGAACTATTTCCTCTGCTCCGACAACATTGAGGAAGTGGCCAAAAAGTACGGCCTCTGGGACGGCAAGGGCGATTTCATCTGGTGGAAAGCCTTCCCGTCGAGCTACTCCGGCAACAAGAACTTCAAGGAGCGCGAATGGTACATCTTCAACGAGCTGGCCCCGAGCCGCCACTTCGACCTCAATGCCGACGAACTCCCCTTCTCCATCAAGCCCGACGAAAAGGTGGATGTGCGCAAGGTGATGGAGCTGTTCCGCGCCAACTACGAGGGTTCGCCGGAACTTGACCAGATCCAGAACCTGCTGTACGAGCGCAAGAAACGCGACAAGGACGGCAACATCGTGATCGACACCACCGTCTGCCCCGTCGCCAACCCGTGGATGGGCGGCGCCGAACGCGCGATGTACAACATGCTGAAACCCGGCGCCGTCACCTTCTACCGTGGCGTGGCAATGTCGTGGTGCTCCTACTCCACCATCATCCAATGCCGCGAGTGGCTTCCCGACGAGGTGGGCGGCCTCTGCTGGTTCTCCTTCGAGAATCCCGGCCAAAGCCCGCGCATCCCCATCTTCGCCGGACAGACGAAAATGCCCGCCGGCTTCGACCTCTGCGGCCATTTCGGCTACAACGAGAACGCCGCACTCTGGCACTACCGCAAGGCAAACAAGCTGTCGCAAATCCAGTGGGGAAACACCAAGGAGCTGCTTCTTGGCAACGTGAAACGCTACGAGGACCGCGGTTTCGAGGAAGTGCCCGGCATCGAGACAAAAGTACAGAACCTTTTGAAAGAAGACAAGAAAAAAGAAGCGCAGACGGTGATGAACCAATACTGCGCCGATTTCGCCGCTTCCACCCGCCAAACCTGGAACGAGATGGAAAAGCGTTTCTGGGAAATTTTCTGGACCGGATTCTAACCGTTCATTGAAAGCAGGAATTCCTCGTTTGATTTGTACATTGCCATCTGGCCTTTGACGAACTCCATCGCCTCGGTGGTGGTCATGTCGGCGAGGTGGCTGCGTAGTGCCCACACACGCTGCAGGATCGCCTGCGGCTGCAGGAGGTCGTCGCGGCGGGTGCTGGAGGCCACGAGGTCAACGGCGGGATAGACACGCTTGTTCGACAGCTTGCGGTCGAGCTGCAGCTCCAGGTTGCCGGTGCCCTTGAATTCCTCGAAAATCACCTCATCCATACGGGAGCCCGTATCGATGAGGGCGGTGGAGATGATGGTCAGCGAGCCGCCGTTCTCGATGCTGCGGGCCGCGCCGAAGAAGCGTTTGGGCTTCTGCAAGGCGTTGGCCTCGACACCGCCCGACAGCACCTTGCCCGATGCGGGCGAAACCGTGTTGTAGGCGCGGGCCAGACGGGTGATGGAGTCAAGCAGGATGCAGACGTCGCGGCCACATTCCACCAGACGTTTCGCCTTCTCCAAGACGATGCCCGCAATCTTCACGTGGCGGTCGGCAGGTTCGTCGAACGTGGAGGATATCACCTCGGCGTTGACGCTGCGCTGCATGTCCGTCACCTCTTCCGGGCGTTCGTCGATGAGCAGGATGATCAGATATATTTCGGGATGGTTTTCGGAGATGGCGTTGGCTATCTCTTTCAGAAGCACCGTTTTACCTGTTTTCGGCTGGGCCACGATCAAACCGCGCTGGCCTTTGCCGATGGGGGCGAAAAGGTCGATGACACGGGTGGAGATGGTCTCTTGCGAATGGCCCGTCAGCCGTATTTTCTCCGACGGGAACATCGGGGTCAGGAAGTCGAACGGGATGCGGTCGCGGATGGCCTCGGCCGGCAGTCCGTTGATTTTCTCGACCTGTGTCAGCGGGAAGTACTTCTCCCCTTCCTTGGGCGGGCGTATGAGGCCGGTGACCGTGTCGCCGGTTTTCAGCCCGTAGGTCTTGATCTGTGCGGGCGAGACATAGATATCGTCAGGCGAGGCGAGATAGTTGTAGTCGGAGGAACGTAGGAATCCGCACGACTCGTTGGTGATTTCGAGCACGCCCTCAGCGGAGACACACCCTTCGTAGCGGGCATCCGCGACCAGGTCCCAGTTGGGGTCACGGTCGGGATTTTCCTGTTTGGGGCGGTTGTCGTTCTGGGGCTGTCGCTGTGTTTTCCCGAACTTCTGGGGGCGGGCGGCGGGTTGTTTAGGTTCCGCCGGGGCGGGCTCGGCTGCCGACACCTCAACCTGCGTCTCACCTTCCGTCACGGGAGGCACGATATCGGTGATCACTTGCGACAGGGCATCTATATCTGATTGAATATCATTCTTTTTCGTTCTTCCCGTCTTACGGCCACGCTTGCTGGGCTGTGCCGGTTCCTCTTGACTGCGTACCTCGTCAGCCATCACCTCCTCCACCCTGGCGGCGAGGATTTGTTCAGGAGTGGCCAACATTTCCGACTGCATACCAAAAAGTTCAGGTTCCGGCTCGGGCTGTGGCTGTGCCTTGGGCTTGCGGCCGCGGCGCTTTGGCTGCTCCGCGGGAGCTGCCGCCTCCGGCTCCTGTTTCGGAAGATTTTGGGCTTCCGAAAGCGCAACCGCTTCCTTCTCGGCGCGGGCGCTCTGTATCTCGGCCACCTGCCGCTCCAAGTCCTGCTTGGTGCTTTCAAGCGCGGCACGCTCCTCCTCCAACAGCTGCGCCTGCGCTTTGGCAACCTCGCCGGCAACAGAAACTAACGAATTGACTTTCTTTGAGTTGGATGTAGCAACGGGCACAGGGCTGCTGACAATACGTTTTCTTTTCGGTTTCTTCTCGTCAGAATTCATCATCATGATAAAATGAAATAGATAAGGGAATTTTGTGTGTAAAAAAATTTATTAGTGGGTGAAAACGCGGTTTCAATGGCAGAAAATAGCCCTTGAAAAACCGGCGGCAAAAATACTATTATTTTTTAAAATGCAAAATATTTTTTTATTTGCTAAAAAAATTTAAGAAATGGCTAACGTTGGAACATGGCATCGCTGAGCACAAGACGGATGTAGGCACCCCAGTTCAAGTGGAAATCCTTGTAGCCGTTAAGGCCGATTTTGCCGAAACTCACATAGAAGCAGGGATCCACCGACACGCTCTTGCTGAACGCCAGCTTCGCCCCTATCACGCCCGTTACCCCGAAACCGGAACCGCCGTAATTAGGCTTGTATTGGGTCATTCCCGGCACATACGAAGCACCGCCGTACATGTCAAGCAGGGTAAATTCGCGGTCCTCAATAACGGCATCGAAGCTCTTGACTTTCACGAAATTGAACTGTGCGCCCAACTCTATAAACGGCTTGAATATTTTATTGAATTGAAAAGTATAACTTCCTGTCAAATCAAAAAACGAACGGTTCTCCTTGCCTATAAGCAGGTAACTCAAAAATTCGGGACGGTCGATATTGCCAGGCACCCGGTTGTCGTACTTCACATTGAAAACCGATTTTGCGACAAGACGCGAAAATGTATAATATATATTGATGCGCCAATGTTCATCAAAGCGGTAGGAGGCTCCGATGCAAACCGACATCGCCGGCTGGTAGTGCACTTTTTCGGGATAGTCGCGGATGCCGATAGTGGTGTCTGTGGAAGATATGAAGCTGTTCTTGTCGGTGATCAACTTGATGATGTCCTTTTTCCAATACTCATTCCCGAAAATATAATTGAGATTTAGTTCATTTTCGGGACGGCCGCTATAATACAGGGCTGTTTTAGGACTTCCCATATAGATTCCGCCCGCCACGATGAAATCCACGCCGGGGTCGGCGATGTTCAGTTCGTTCTTTTTGTCCTCACTAAAATTCTGTCCAAAAGACAATTGCAAAAAGAACAGCTGAAAGGCAAGCAATAGAAAAAAAATCCTTTTCATCTCAAAAATTCAGGCTGCAAAGATACAATTTTAGTTCATCAGGTTGCAGGTCTTTCCGTTCAATATGTTTGTTAAAGTTTTTTCATTTTTCGTTTTTGATTTTTAATTTTTAAAACTAAATTTGCGCCTGCTTTTAAAAAGAATGCAAAACAAACAAAACAAACTGATAAACAACAATTTACCTCTTTTTTATGTACAAAATTAATGAACATCCGATTTTAGACATTCCGAAAACGGAAGAAGTCGTTTTTACATTCAACGGACAAAAGGTGACCGGACACAAGGGCTACACCATCGCCGCCGCCCTGCACCAGGCCGGCTTTCCCATCCACAGCCACAGCATCGACGGCCGCGAGCGCTCCCTCGAGTGCGGCATTGGCAAGTGCGGCGCCTGCCAGATGCTGGTGGACGGCGTCATCAAGAGAATATGCATCACCCCGGTTGACGGCGTGAAGGAGGTGAAGGAGATTCCCCAGAACTATTTCCCGGAGAGCGCCGAACCGAAACAGCAAACCCAGAAGATTTACAAGACCCAAGTCGTCATCATCGGCGCCGGTCCCGCGGGGCTGGCCTGCCGTGAGATGCTCAACGAACAGGGTATCAGCAATATCGTCATCGACAACAACGAGCGCGTGGGCGGTCAGTTCAACATGCAGACCCACCAGTTCTTCTTCTTCGAGAAAGAGAAACTGTATGGCGGCATGCGCGGCTTCGACATCGCCAAGACGCTGGCCGGCGACGACCACAGCGGCATCTTCCTCAACTCCACCGTTTGGGACCTCCTCGAAGGTCCCCGCGTGGCGGTCAAGAACCTGAAAGACGGCAGCATCTACTACGTAGACGCTGAGTATCTGGTGGTTGCAACCGGCGCCGTGCCGTTCATGCCCGTCTTCGAAAACGACGACCTTCCGGGCGTTTACACCGCCGCCGTCGTCCAGAAGATGATGAACGTGGAGCACACCCTCCTCGGCAAGCGCATCCTCTCCATCGGTGCCGGCA
>JAEEQA010000031.1 GCA_016285085.1 Bacteroidales bacterium | reverse complement strand
GGGCTGTGGGTCGCTCGGCACGTCGGGGGACTGCCCCCTCGCCGCCATCGAGCAGGCACGGTACGTTATCGCCCAGATAAACAGGCACATGCCGTTCTGCTACGGCGACGCCCGCATCCCGATGTCGAAAATCACGGCATTCGTTCGCCACGACGTGCCGCTGATCGAGCCAGAATTTCCCACGCTTTCGGAACAGGACATCGCCATCGGCAAGCATGCCGCCGCCCTCATTCCCGACGGCGCCACACTCCAGATCGGCATCGGCAACATCCCCAACGCCGTTCTGGCGCAGCTGGGCGGGCACAAGCACCTCGGCATCCACTCCGAGATGTTCTCCGACGGTGTGCTGCCCCTGATTGAAAACGGCGTGATTGACGGCAGCCAAAAGAGGATGGACGTGGGCAAACACGTCGCCACCTTCCTCAAAGGGACAAAGAAGCTATACGACTATGTCCATAAAAACCAGGATGTTCTGATCAACGACGTGGCCTACACCAACAGTCCCGCCGTGATCGCGTCGAACCCGAAGGTGGTGGCCATCAACTCCGCCATCCAGATCGACCTCACGGGTCAGGTGTGCGCCGACTCCATCGGCACGAAGATGTTCAGCGGGTCGGGCGGGCAGCTCGACTTCATGCTGGGCGCAGGTGCGAGCGAGGGCGGCATCCCCATCGTGGCGATGCCGTCGGCGACGGCCAAAGGGGTGAGCAAGATCGTGCCGGTGCTGGCCGAAGGGGCCGGTGTCATCACCCCGCGCACGGTCGTCCACTGGGTGATTACGGAGTACGGCGCGGTGAACCTGTTCGGCAAGCCGATGCGGGAACGCGCCCGCCTGCTGGCCTCCATCGCACACCCGTCAGCCCGGGAAGAGTTGGAGCGGGCGGCGCGGGAACGGTTTGGAAAATGATAACCCATTATTTTTCAAATATTTGAAATCATGAATCCAGTGATAATTTTCTTCATAATTATAGTAATAAATCTCGCCATCAGTGTCAGACTTCTTATTGCTATACATAATGAACAGATTGTCCGATTCGCCCGTTTCCTTAAATATGTGAATATCATACACCTTGTCGCTGCATGTTTGTTGATTCTCTATGATGCCACCTTAGGATTTTGGGGAGGAAGAGATGAGGCGATATTGGGATTTTTCATTTTCTCCCTTTTTGGTGTGGCATCGCTGGTTAGCAACCTGGTATGTGCGCTCATAAGAGTGTTTAGTAGATTCCGCGGCCCTGAAGGTCCGCGGAATAGTGCGGGCAATTAACCATCTTTCTGTAGAGACGCAAAATTTTGCGTCTCTACATTTCAATCCTGCTGCGCCGTCTCCTTCAGCCTCTCCCCTACCCATATCACATCCTCACTGTCCGGATATTGCTTTTGGAGACTGTCATACAGCGTTTTCAGCAAATCCAGGTTTTCCTCTTCGCGAATAAAAAAACAGCGGTTGTATCGTTGATAGAAAGCAGCCAGGACACTCATTGACTGCGGATTTTCCTGTATGAATTGCCTGAGGAACGCCGCATGGTGCGCCGTAATCTGGTTATACGCCCGTTCAATCTGCCCGTGCAGGGTGTCGTCGTTGTTGAGGTCATACCACTCCATCAAAATCTCAGCCGAGTCGGCAAAAAGCGAAAGACGCCGGTCCAACTGCTGCATCAGCTCGGCATCATGGCTGCCGGTTACCGTGTAACTGCGGACCAGCGAAGCCGCATCCGCCTCGAATTCCAACTTTTCCCCCTTCTTCGCCAATGTGGTGAACGCATTGTCGTTGCAGAGACTGATTTTGAAAAAATGAGGATTGTCGTCCTCCACAGGGAAAGCCATTTTAAAATGTCCATTCTTGATTTGGACGGAATCGGCACTGTTTTCCCCGTCGGGATGGATAAGCGAAAACGTGATGAACTTTCCCTCGGCACCCGCAACATCACCTTCAAATAGGACCCCGTTCCGCCGCGAGCAGCCCAAACAGAGAAGACACAGCAACGTTATCGCCAGCCCAATGATTCGTCTGTTGATTCTCATTTTCATAATAAAGAAGCTTCCGTATGGCAAGTTGCAAAAGTACGATATTTATCAACGGGAAAGGAAACTTTCTCAAACAATTATAAACTTTAAAACCTGATAAAATTTCCGCCAAAAGTTGTATTTTTGCAACTCATTTTTGTAGAAGAAAAACAAACTCGGAATATGTACAATTTCGCACTCATCGGGGCTGCCGGATACATCGCCCCGCGCCACATGCAGGCCATCAAAGAAACCGGCAACAACCTCGTCGCCATCCTTGACAAATCGGACAGCGTCGGCATCATCGACCGCTACTTTCCCAACGCCGCCCTGTTTCTCGAGACAGAGCGTTTCGACCGCCACATCTACCGCCTCTCCAAGAAAGGCGACGGCCAGCAGGTGGACTATGTTTCCATTTGCTCGCCAAACTACCTCCACGATGCGCACATCCGACTTGCGCTCCGCAACAACGCCCACGCCATCTGCGAGAAGCCGCTGGTGCTGAACACGTGGAACTTGGACGGCCTTGAGGATATGGAGAAGGACACTGGAAAGAAAATCTTCCACATCCTGCAGCTCCGTCTGCACCCCTCCGTCCAGAAACTGAAAGAGAAAATCGATGCCGACAAGTCCGGCAAAATCTACGACATCGACCTGACCTACATCACCGGCCGCGGCAAATGGTACTACTACTCATGGAAGGCCGACATGGCCAAGTCGGGCGGCATCACCACCAACATCGGCGTCCACTTCTTCGACATGCTGACTTACATTTTCGGACCGGTGAAGGAGAACATCGTACACTACAAGTCCGACTCCACGGCGGCGGGCTTCCTGCAGCTTGAACGCGCCCGCGTGCGCTGGTTCCTGAGCCTCGACGTGTGCCACGTGCCCGCCGACCTCCGCGCCCAGGGCAAAACCACCTACCGCTCCATTCTCATTGACAACGAGACCTTTGAGTTCAGCGACGGCTTCACCGACCTCCACACCCGCGCCTACGAGAAAATCCTCGCCGGCGAAGGCTTCACCCTCAAGGATGCCCGCAACTACGTCAGCATCTGCCAGGCCATCCGCAACACCGACGCGGTCGGCCTCACAGGAGACTATCATCCTTATCTGAAAAACATTGAAAAATAATCATCTTTGAGCCCGATTTCATGAAAAAAATAATCGTCACGGGCGGAAACGGCTACATCGGATCCCACACCCTCATCCAATTAATCCGCAGCGGCGAGTTCCAAGTCGCCTCCGTTGACAACTTCAGCCGTTCCGCCCGCGGCACGATGGACCGCATCGAAAAGATCACGGGACAAAAGGTGGTTAATTATGAGGTGGATATCTGCGACAAAGAGGCTTTTTTCTCCGTTTTTGAAAAAGAGGGGCCTGTGGATGGCATCATCCATTTCGCCGCGTACAAGTGCGTGCCCGAATCGGTGGACAAACCGTTGCTCTACTACCGCAACAACCTCAATTCGCTTCTTAACGTGTTGGAAGCCTGCGAAAAATACCACGTTCCGAACCTGATTTTCTCGTCGTCGTGCTCCATCTACGGGGATGTAGCGAAACTGCCCGTCACGGAGGAGACCCCGATGGGCATCGCGGCCTGTCCCTACGCCCACACCAAACAGATCGGTGAAGGAATGATCGAGGCATTCACGAAAAAACGCACGGATTTCCAAGCCATTTTGCTGCGGTACTTCAATCCCGTCGGTGCCGATATGACCGGGCTGAACGGCGAGCTGTCGCCCGACACCCCCAACAACCTGATGCCCATCATCATGGAGACGGGCATCGGAACCCGCCCCGAAATGACAGTATACGGCACTGACTACGACACCCGCGACGGCTCCTGCATCCGCGACTATATCCATGTCACCGACATCGCCGACGCGCACGTCAAGGCGCTGCAGTTCCTGCTGCGCGGCGAAAGTCCGAGCAACTGCGAAATCTTCAACCTCGGCAGCGGCAACGGCATTTCCGTCCTGGAGATGCTGAACGCTTTCGAGAAAATCACGGGACAGAAACTGAACTACAAGCTGGGCGGCCGCCGTCAGGGCGACATCCCCGCCATCTACAGCAACAGCGAGAAAGCCCGCCGCCTGCTCCACTGGGAGTGCCGCTACAACGTGGAGGACATGATCAAATCCGCGTGGGCATGGGAACACAACCGGACAAAGGAACAGTAGAATCTAGTTAAGAGTATACAAATAGGGAATCGCACGGATTGCGAAGCGCAGAATCGTGCGAGAACTTTTTTACCTTCCACTTCTTAAAAATGCAATACCATGCCGGCGAGGCCGATGAGAAGGCCGAAGGCGATGTTGGCGGCTTTCAGCATCAGAAAGCTTTTGCGTGAGTATGCCAAAAGCGGAAGCGCGCCGTGCCCGTCCTGCACAACGGAGCTGGCCAGCAGGATGCTGAACGGCAAGACACCGGCAGCATAGAGGTAAATCCAGATGAACTGCGGCTGCGACTCGGGAATAACGCCCAGCGCCAGTGCAAGGAACAGCAGCATCCACGTCACCCAGCGGTTGTTCGCAATAAGCATCTCCAAATCAACAAAATAGTTCACGACCGCAAGGGCGACCAGCACCCCGAAGGTCCAAAGCAGCACCGACATGAAATGGTGCTTGATGACGTGCTCCCACAGGTGTTCCTGGAGGAAATGCTCGGAGCAGAAAGCGACCACGAGAAGGGTGATCAACGCCAATATCCCGAAAACGAGGTTTTCACCGTGCAGATGATGATGCTCTTCGTGCTCTGCAACGGCTGCTTCGTCGTGATGGTCGTGTTCACAGCAGTGGTCGTGGCAATCAGCTACAACCTCCTTGTTTTCAAGATTGTCCATATCGGGCATGGAGCCATGCTCATGCGAGATGGCGCCGGTTCCGAGGGCGGTGAGATAGAGCACCAGCCCGAAGATGAGGATGGCGCGGGAGAAAGACATCTTCTTGATATTCTGCCAGGAGAGTTGTGCCTTGCCGTGACCGTGTTCGTGTCCCTGGTGCACCTCGAGCGTGTGGGGGTCGTCGCTGTAGAAGGGGCGGTTGCGGAACAGCAAGTGGGTCACCACACCGGCGACAAGGGCAATCCCGAACAGGGAACCCAGCAGCACCGGAGCCGTGCGGGGGCTCATCGCGAACAGCAGGAACGCAGAATCACCGAAGGTGCTGATCATGCCCGCCACTAATGCGCCGAACGACAGCAGCCGGTGGGTGTATAGCGAAACGATGGTGAAACCGCCGATACACCCGGGGATCAGCCCCAGCAATGAGGCGACCAGTACCTGCAGGTAGGGCCGTTTCTGCAACTTGGACAGCAGATGTCCTGAGGAACTGACGTTCACGAACTCAATCAGCAGCATCATCACCATCACCAGGCAGGTAATGCTGACCGTGCCGGTGATAATATCCATAAATTGGTGCAAAAGTGTATGTGTGTGCATTCTTTAACTTCTTCTGATATAGCTTTTTTCAAATTCCGTACGGCTGAGCAGGGAGCGGCCCAGCGTAACCTCGTCGGTGTATTCCAGCTCGTCGCCGATGCCGATGCCGCGGGCAATGGTGGTAATGGCTGGCACTTTTCCCTGTATATTTCTGTAAATGTAGAAGTTGGTGGTATCGCCATCCACCGTGGCGGGCAGTGCGAGGATGACCTCCCCCACCCCGCCGGCCTCCACACGCTGGAAGAGGCTGTCAAGGTTCAGATGCTGCGGCCCGATACCCTCCATCGGGGCAATGACCCCGCCCAGCACATGGTAAACCCCGTTGTACTGGTTGGTGTTCTCAATGGCCACCACGTCACGGATGTCACGCACCACACAGACAATCTGCTTGTTGCGTTTCGGATTGGCGCAAATTTCGCACAGCTCCGTATCCGAAAGGTTGTGACATTCACGGCAGTAGCACACCTTGTCCTTCAGGGCGATGATGGCGTCCGACAGCAACTGAACGTCCCCGCGTTCCATCTTCAAAATATGCAGTGCCAAGCGCAGAGCCGTCCGCTTGCCGATACCCGGCAGCTTCGAGATCTCCACGATCGCTTCATCCAACTGTTTTGAGAAACCTATTTCCATCTTTTTTACTGTAAAAGGTAAGAGGTAGAAGGTAGAAGGTATGAGGTATTAGGTATTAGGTTTGAAGAGAGGATTGTGCGCAAGCAACTTTCTACTTTCTACTATTTCTTTAAAATCTTTATTTTCAAACCAGTACATAAAAGCCTGTTATTCTTCGTCCCCCCTCGCGGCGGCACGGCGCTGGTCTTTTTCCTTGATGCTGTCGCGCTTGTCGAACATCTTCTTGCCTCGGGCAAGGGCGATGTCGAGTTTGGCGTAGCCGTTCTCGTTAATCCACATACGGGTGGGAATGATGGTCATGCCTCGGTCGTTGAGCTTCGACTGCATCTTTTTGAGTTCCTTTTTATTAAGAAGAAGCTTGCGGTCGCGTTTGGGCTCGTGGTTGTTGTAGCTTCCGTTGGCATACTCGCTGATGTGGATGTTGTGCGCCCACAGTTCGCCGTTGATGAACGAACAGTAGGAGTCGGTGAGGTTGACCTTTCCGGCGCGGATGGACTTGATCTCGGTGCCGGTAAGGACAATGCCGGCCGTGTAGGTGGACAGGAGGTGATACTCATACTCCGCCTTGCGGTTCTTGATATTGATGTCGGCAGTGGTTCTCTTGGGCATAATGCAATGTTAGAAGGGGAAGTCACCCACACCGGAGGCGCCTTCGTTGTCGTCGTTGAAGGAGGCGGCGATGGTGATGGTGGTCGGTTCTTCGTTTGTATTGGGCGTGATGCCGGCGGTGGCGGAGTCAATGAAGATGTCGTTCTCCACATCGTCGGCGAACTTGGTGAACTGTGCATCGAAGCGGACGCGCACGTCGGCGGTGGAGCCGTGGCGGTTCTTGGCGATCTGGATTTCCGCCTTGCCGCTGGATGGGGTTCCGTCGGAGAAAGTTTCCATTTTATAGTATTCGGGGCGGTAGATGAACAGCACCTGGTCGGCATCCTGCTCGATAGAGCCGGACTCACGGAGGTCGGACAGTTGCGGACGCTTGTCGCCGCCACGCTGCTCCACCTGGCGCGAAAGCTGCGACAGGGCGATGACCGGCACGTTAAGGTCTTTGGCCAGCGCCTTCAGCGAACGGGAGATCAAGCTGATTTCCTGCTCACGGTTGCCCTGGCGGTTGCGGTCGCCCTCGTTGTTGGCCTGCATCAGCTGAAGGTAGTCGATGATGATGAGGTCGATGTCATACTTGTGTTTGAGGCGGCGGCACTTGGCGCGGAGGTCGAAGATGGAGAGGCCGGGCGTATCATCGATGATAAGTTTATCGGTTTTAAGCACTTGCATCACACCCATCAACTGTTCCCATTCCCGGCCGTCGAGTTTGGCCTTGGAGATGCGGTCGGCGGCGATGCCCGACTCGATGGCGAACAGGCGGTGCGCGAGCTGCGAAGCCGACATTTCAAGGGAGAACAGCGCCACACTTTTCTTGAAGTCGATGGAGGCGTTGCGGGCGATGGAGAGCACGAAGGAGGTCTTACCCATGCCGGGGCGGGCGGCGAGGATGACGAGGTCGGAGTTCTGCCAGCCGCCGATCTTGTCGTCGATGGCGCGGATGCCGGTCGGCACGCCGTTGAACCCGGAGTCCATCTTCTGTATCTGGACGATTTCGTCCATCGCCTGGTCAACCACCACGCTGAGCTCCTTGCTTTCGCGGCTGAAGTTGCCGTCCACGATGTTGAAGAGGTCGGTTTCCGCATCGTCCAGCAGTTCCAGCACGTCCTTGGGGTCGTCGTAAGCCTTCTTGCTGATGTCGCCGCAGATGGCGATGAGCTGGCGCAGGACGTGCCGCTCGCGCACGATGCGGGCGTGGTATTCGATATTGGCTGCGGAGGCCACCTTGTTGGTCAGCGAGGCGAGGTAGGAAAGTCCCCCCGCCGCCTCCAATTTCTTCTCCTTGCGAAGCCAGTCGGAAATAGTCAGCAGGTCAATGGGTTCGTTCTCCTGAAACAGCATCTTGGCCGCACGGTAAATCTCCTGATGCTGCTCCTTGTAGAACATATCGGGCTGCAGCGTGTTCACCACATTGGTGATGGCATCGCGGTCCAACATCAGCGCACCCAACACGGCCTGTTCAAACTCCACCGCCTGCGGGGGCACTTTCCCCACATTTCCAAGCGCCGTTTCAATGGTCTGATAGGAAAACCTCGTTCCCGTCCTTGTTTCCGTTCTTTGTTCTTCCGCCATAGTGAAAAATTTTCTATAGGTTGAAAATCAACCTCTTACAATAATACAACTCTGTAATGAATGAGGCGGCAAAGGTACAATTTTTTTGGATTATGCGTTATTGAATTTTGACAAACTTTACAAACTAATGTTGTATCTTTGCCGCCTTAAACTTTAAACTTTTAAACCTAAACCTGATACAGCATGAACCACAACGACTACTACTACCTCGGCATGATCACCAAGCCTTTCGGATACAAAGGCCAGGTGGTTATCTACCTGGATACCGACGAACCCGAAAAGTACGCCGGCCTGCGGGCGGTCTTCATTGACGAGGGCGGTGAATACATACCTTATATGATTGAGGAGATCAACTTGCAGGACAAGCACAGCGCCATCGTCAAGTTCGCCGACATTGACGGCGAGGCGGCTAAATCGCTGGTGAAGTCGGAGCTGTACCTGCCCCTCAGCGACCTGCCGCCGCTCACCGGCAACCGCTTCTACTACCACGAAGTCACCGGCTTCGCCGTGGTGGACGAAGAGAAGGGCAACATCGGCACCTGCCAGGACTTCATCGACGTGGGGAGCCAACCCATCATGCGGGTGGACCACAACGGCACCGAAATCCTCATCCCCGCCGTGGACGAGATTTTCAAGGAGGTGGACCGCGAGGGACGCACCCTGCACATCGCCGCACCCGAAGGACTGATCGACATCTATCTCGAAAAATAAGCTCCCATGAAAAAATTGTCAATGGACGAATTGAACCGTGTAAGCACGGAGGAATTCAAGGCGCAGGAGAAAATCCCGCTGGTGGTGGTGATGGACAACGTGCGCAGCATGTACAACGTCGGCTCGGTGTTCCGCACCTGCGACGCCTTTTCGGTGGAGCGGTTGCTGCTCTGCGGCATCACGGCCTGTCCGCCCCACAAGGAGATCGCCAAGACCGCACTCGGTGCCACGGAGTCGGTGGATTGGGCGCACTACGACACAACGGTTGAGGCGGTGACGGAACTCAAAAAACAGGGTTACAAGGTTTTCGCCGTGGAACAGGTGGACACCTCGGTGATGCTGGACCGGATGGAGGCCCACAGCAACGAGAAGACGGCCATCGTGTTGGGCAACGAAGTTTTCGGCGTGGACGACGCAGTGCTGGCCCTGTGCGACGGCGCCATCGAGATTCCGCAAAACGGCACGAAACACTCCCTCAACGTCTCCATCGCGGGCGGCATTGTCATCTGGGAATTTTTCAAAAAGATGATAGGATAACATAATGATATAATATTGTATCTTTGCGGACTTTTTTACAAAAACAAAAAGTCCGAAAAATCGTGAAGTTAGCCATCGTCATATTGAACTGGAACGGCAAAAAGTTCCTGGAAAAGTTCCTGCCGTCGCTCGTGGCACGCACGCCGCAGTGGGCGGAAATCATCGTGGCCGACAACGCATCCACCGACGACTCGCTGGCTTTCATGGCGGAACACCACCCCGGCATCCGCATCATCCGCAACGACAAGAACTACGGCTTCGCCTCGGGCTACAACATCGCACTGGCGCAAGTGGAAGCGGAATACTACTGCCTCCTCAACTCCGACATCGAGGTGGCGGAAGGTTGGGTGGAGCCCGTCGTCGAGCTGTTGGACAGCGACGAAACCATCGCGGCGGTACAGCCCAAGATACTGAGTTTCAGTGAGCGCGACCGTTTTGAATACGCCGGTGCGTGCGGCGGCTACCTCGACAAATACGGCTATCCCTTCTGCCGCGGCCGCGTTTTCGACACCATCGAAACGGACCACGGGCAGTACGACACCCGTGCCGACATCTTCTGGGCAACCGGCGCCGCCCTGTTCGTGCGCAGCAGCGTCTATCGCGCTCTCGGCGGCCTCGACGACGACTTCTTCGCCCACATGGAGGAGATCGACCTTTGCTGGCGCATCCGCAACCACGGCCACCGCATCGTGGTCGAGCCGCGCTCCGTCGTCTTCCACGTCGGCGGCGGCACCTTGCCCAAGAACAACGCCTTCAAGACCTTCCTCAACTTCCGGAACAACCACTACCTCCTCATCAAGAACCTGCCCAAAAGCAGACTCCTCCCCACGTTCCTGATGCGGCTGCTGCTCGACAACGTGGCGGCCCTCACCTTCCTGCTGCAAGGACACGGAAAAGACTTCACCGCCGTTTACAAGGCTCATTTTGAAATACTTAAAGACCACAAAAAATTCAGAGCAAAACGCAAGGAGCAACCGTTCGACGCTTTCCGCGACGTATGGCACTCCCCCATCCTCGTTGAATACCACCTCAAAGGACGGCATTTCTTCGACGGGAAATCATTTATAAAAAAAGAAAAGCATGACTGATTTTTTATTCGGTGATTTTTATACCTATTTCCTTATCGGAATGACGATTATGGCGGCCGTGGTATTCACGGTGCTGCAGTTCGTCACCGTCGCCTACGGCATGACCTACAACAACCGCTGGGGCGCATCCATCCGCAGCAACTGGGGCTGGATGATGATGGAAGCGCCTGTCTTCCTGCTCATGTTCGTCATCTACATCGGTGCCATGATAAAAGGGGCTCCCTACACCGTGGACACCTTCCCGTGGGTCACGATGACCATCTTCGTCTTTTTTGAGCTTCACTACCTGCAACGCTCTTTTGTCTTTCCTGCTAAAATGCGCGGTACCAGCAAGATGCCGTTGTCCATCATCTTCACAGGTTTTTTCTTCAACGCCATCAACGCCTACATGCAGGGAGGGTGGCTCTTCTATGTGTCGCCGGAGCAGTACACGCTCGACTGGTTCTGGTCGCCGCAATTCATCATCGGCACCGTCCTCTTCTTCACCGGAATGGTCATCAACATGCAGTCGGACATCATCATCCGGCGGCTGCGCAAGGACAAGCGGGACAACAACTACTACCTTCCCACCGGTTTCCTTTTCGATAAAATCAACTCCGCCAACTACTTCGGCGAGATTCTGGAATGGGTCGGCTTCGCCATCCTGTCGTGGTCGGTATCGGGCCTCGTGTTCGTGCTGTGGACCCTTGCCAACATCGCGCCAAGAGCCAAATCCGTTTACGAACGCTACACCCAGTTCTTCGGCGAAGACTTCACCAAACTCAACCGATACAAACTCATTCCGTACATCTACTAACCATGAAAATCTACAAGACCGTCCTGTTCATCTTCGCCGCCATCCTCCTCTTGGGGGTGGGGTGCTACTTTTTTCCGGAGGACGGCATTGACATCGGCGACTTCCACCTTCGTTTTCCCACTCTGGAGAAGGTGCTGACGCGCAATTCCAACGCCCGCACGGAGCAGGAAATCCAGGATTCCATCGCCACGATGGAGGCACTCATTGCACAGCGTGAAAAGGAGATGAAGGACCGCGAGGACACGCTCAACCTTTACAGGGAAATCATCAACACGCACATATCGCGCATCTATCTGCCCAACGACGACTACAGCTACTTCAGCTCCTTCTTCAGGAAAGCGGCCGCGGCGAAGGCGCAGGGGCAGACCGTGCGGGTGGTGCACTACGGCGACAGCCAGATTGAGCTGGACCGCGTCAGCAGCAACCTCCGCAGTTTCTTCCAAAGCAAGTTCGGCGGCGGCGGCCCGGGACTGCTTCCTATTGTGCAGACCGTGCCGACATCCACCGTATCGCAGTGGGCCACAGAAAGTTTCACCGCCTACACTTCCTACGGCATCGGCGAACGCGACGCCAACGGTTACGGCATCATGGGCAAATACTACCGGGTGTACGGCGGCGGCACCTGCGGGTTCTCCCGCACCCGCGCCAGCCATGTGCGGCTGCTGCTCAACGACCGCAACGGCGCCTTCATCGCCACGCTCAAAGACAAGGATTCGGAATACGCCGACACCCTCCAGGCCGACAGTTCCACCGGTTTCAAGATTCTGGAGTGGTATCTGCCCGCCACCACCTCCGCCTTCAACCTCCACTTTTCCGGCACCGCCGACCTCTACGGCGTGATGGTGGACAACGGCAGCGGCGTGGCGGTGGACAACATCCCGATGCGCGGCTGCGCCGGCACCATCTTCACCAAACTGGGAACGTCGCTGCTCCAGGAGAGCTACCACCGCACCAATGTCGGGATGCTGGTGCTGCAGTACGGCGGCAACGCCATGCCGGGCATGTCAAGCAAAGCCGGCGTGGACTACTACGCCAAGGAGGTGGGACGACAAATCCGCTACCTGAAGTCGATTTACCCCGACACCCCCATCCTGTTCATCGGCCCCGCCGACATGGCGACGAAGGTGGACGGCGAGCTGCGGAGCTACCCGCTCATCGGCTACATGGTGGAGGCGCTGAAACGCGAAGCATTAGCCAACGGGGCCGCCTTCTGGAACATCTACGAGGTGATGGGCGGCGACGGATCCATCATCCGCTGGACCAACAACGGATGGGCCGGAGCCGACTACGTACACTTCTCCCCCGCAGGTGCGACCAAAATCGGCAACTACCTCGTGGATGCCTTCGCCACCATCTACGACTACTACCGGGTGGAATCGGAGAACTGATACAGGTAAGAGGTATGAGGTATGAAGTAAAAATTCCCCTTCTATGTAGAAGGGGTGCCCGTAAGGGCAGGGTAGTAGAAAAAATCATATACCGCCAAAGCCCCGTAGGGGCGCAGGACTACAACCAGGGATGCAATCCCTGTAATAAGAAAATGAAACTGCCATACTATATAATAATAGCAATCTGGACAATGCTGTCACTGACCGCCGCGGCCCAATCGCCCGTGCCGGTGGACACGCTCGCCTTCGTGCGGTATGAAAGCGACACGCTCGCCTTCGACCCCGCGACATCGAACCTGCCGGCGTTCTTCCGGAAGATGGACGAGGTGGTCGCCACGGGCAAGGGCAACATCAACATCATGCACATCGGCGGCTCGCACGTGCAGGCGGGCACGATGTCGCACCGCATCCGTCGCAACCTGCTCAACGACTTCCCCGACCGTATCGCCCGGCGCGGCATGATCTTCCCCTACTCCGTCGCCCCGAAGTGCAACAACCCCGCCGACTACCGCGTCAGCAAGAACGTCACCTTCTCGCTCATCCGCAATGTTTACAAGGACATCGACCGGCCGCTCGGCGTGACGGGCATCGCCGTTTACACCTCCGACACCACGGCCCAGATCAAAATCCGCCTCAACACCCCGGACCTGCCGTTCCCCACCAGCCGCATCATCCTGCTGGGCTACCCCGACAGTTCGTGGGCGCTGGACTATGACTATCGAGTGGTTCCCTCCATACTCATTGGCGACGACGAATACTTCCCGAGCGAGATCGACACGAACACACGCCGCTTCATCTATGATGTCCCCACGATGAAGGACTCTTTCCTACTGAGAATCAACAATTACGACCATACCACCTTCACGCTGACGGGCATCCTGTTGGATGACGATGCCCCCGGCCTCACGTTCCATTCCATCGGGGTGAACGGAGCGCAGGTGACCTCCTATCTCAAATGTGCGAACTTCGAGGAGGACTTGCAGCTCATCCGTCCCGACCTCGTCATTTTCGGGATCGGCATCAACGACGCGGCGGCGGCCGGCTTCGACACCGTTGCGTTCAAGAACAACTATCTGGAACTGGTGCGGCGCATCCGCACGGTGAGTCCCGACTGCTCCTTCATCTTCCTGACCAACAACGACAGTTACAAGAAGGTCAAGAAGAAATACTCCGTGAACCACAACGGCGAGCTGGCGCGGGATGTGTTCTACCGGCTGGCTGCCGAGACGGGCGGGGCAGTGTGGGACCAGTTCGACATCATGGGCGGCCTGCGTTCGATGGACAAGTGGCGCATTGCCGGCTACGCCCAGTACGACCGTGTCCACTTCACCGTCAAGGGGTACAACCTCATCGGCGACCTCTTCTACAACGCCTTTGTCGGCGCATGGGAAAAATGCCGGGAAAACAACGAAAACCATTAACGAACGAATTGTAAATCAACAATATGCCAACCGCTGAACAATGCCGAAACTGCCGTAAACTCGGCACCCGCCAATGCACCTACTACACCGATGAATACGGCCGCGAGTGCAGCAATTATGAGCAACGCAAGCCCACGATGAAGCTCACCGTGGTGGAAACCCGCATCGTGGCGTTCGCCCTCCTTGCGGTCGGCATTGTCTTCGTGGTCTTAGCCTCCATCTCCTACATCCGCAGCGACAGCCACAGCGTCCCAGCCATGGCCGACGAGCCGACGGAAATCACCGCGGACACAACGGCCCGATAGGGCGTGGCACAATTTTCCGAAAAAACTCCGAAAATTCCGACTGCCACGCCAAAATATGGCATAGTCAAAAGCAGCATATTTTAACACTTTTGTGGTTTCGTCGTCAAAAACAAACCACTTTTTTGCCAAAATCTGCAATATTTATCTTATTGGTTTTCAATAAAATATTTTCAACAAGCACTTGACAAAGGATTTTTATGGTTGTATCTTTGCGGTCAAAATCATTTTAGGAATGTAATGACGGAAGAACTATTTAAAAATTATTATCGTGTTCAATCTTCACGAGCTGTATGGCACGAGTATAATGGCGGCACCTATTTTGTGACTATTTGTACCAAGAACAGGGAACATTATTTCGGGAGAATCGAAAATAAGGAAATGTGTTTCTCAAAAATCGGGGAATATGCACAGATGTGCATCCAACAGATTTCAATGCATAACCCATACGCGGAAATACCATTGTGGGTGGTGATGCCCAACCATATCCATGCAATTGTGGTGATAGATGGGGGTAAAACGGGGGATTGTAGAGACGTGCCATGGCGCGTCTCTACATGGCGCGTCTCTACATGGCGCGTCTCTACATGGCGCGTCTCTACATGGCGCGTCTCTACAGGCGGAAAAAATATCAAGATGCAAAATGTTGCAAATAAACAGGGTAAATTATCCACGATGATTGGCGGTTTCAAACAATCCGTCACCCGTTATGCCAATGGCCTCGGGATTCCATTCGCATGGCAACCGCGCTTTCATGATCACATTATCCGTGACGTCATCGAAATGAATCGCATAGCGGAATACATAGAACAGAACGTAGCGCAATGGACATGTGATGATTTTTATATATAGTTCTTGCAGATGAAGGATGATGAAAACAAAGATTTTTCTGAAAAAGTGGCGTTCGTTTTGATAGATTTGACTAAATTTGCCGCCCAAACGAATTTTGACCAACTACCCGGCTTAAAGGAAAAGTGGTGCTACACAATCAAGAACATGTGGCGGATGACAGACGGCGACATTCCTGTGTCGGACACCGCATTTCGGGAGTTGTATGAAGAGTGCAAACTTTCAAAACTGATCGACATGGAAAAACAAGAGTATGAAAAAAGCATCTTGGAGTACGAGGATGTGAAGCGCGCTGTCGCATACGCCGGAGAACTTGCCGCCAAAGCCGCCTACGAAGAGGGTATAGAAAAAGGTATTACGGAAGGCCGTAAGGAAGGACGTGAAGAAGGACGGATGGCCGCCCTCCTCCAGACCGCCAAGAACCTACTTGATCTCGGCCTGCCGATGAACGACATAACGAAGGCCACCGGCCTCACAGAAGAACAAATACAAACAGGAACCTCTCCCCTGTAACCTGTAACCTGTCCCCTATACCCTATTTCCACATTCTTTTGTTGAAAAGTCCGCCGCAGCGCGACATTGTTACATAATTTTCGTAACTTTGCCGCGCTTTTTGCGTACTATGCAACAATGGACTATTTTAAACAAAACAAACCAAAAATCAATACTTTAGTAAAACATATAAACAACGACAACCCACCCTGCAGAGACACAAAATTTTGCGTTTCTGCAATTAGTTGTACTAAATCCGAACAAATGCGAACGAAGTGAGCAAATGCAGGCGACAGCCTGCCCAAATGTTCGCGACAGCGAACCAAAATCAAAAAATGGCGAACGCAGTGAGCCCCAAATGCGAACGAAGTGAGCAAAATGGCGAGCGAAAGCGAGCCCCCAAATCGAACAAAAACAAAAAAACAAAACAATATGAAAGCATCGTTATCCTTTCAACAAAAACATTCAAAATTCAAAAATTCCATCCTTGCCCTGTTGTTGGCACTCTTGCTCCTGCCTGCAGGAAAGACGTGGGGACAAACAACGGTAAACTATAATTTCGAAGGATCGGATAGGAACTCATGGTACTTTGTAAATGGATCTGCCTCAAACAAATGGTGCATCAGTTCCAATAGTTCGGCACAAAACGGCGGCTCGTATTCGTTGTACGTCACTAATGGTACCGGCGGATTACAAACAGGTACTGCTCAAAGTTATGCATATACTATCACCAGTGCAAGTGTGGTATGGGCCTATATAGACATAACTTTCCCTGCTTCATCCAGCAATTACACTCTTTCTTTTGACTGGTTATGCTATGGAGAAAGCAGCTACGACTACATGTGTGTATACATTGGGCCAACCTCCAGCAGCGTTTCCGCAGCTTCTTCCGGGAGTCCTGCGACACCCACAAGCGCAACACAATTTAGCTGCAACCTAAACTCTTCATATCCAAATTATTTTAACGGCTATAATGGCAGCAACTATTCGGCAGTATGGCGCACATTTTCCACCACACTTTCATCTTCTACATACAGTGGTACCACAAAACGATTGTGGTTTGCTTGGCGTAATGATGGCCGTGTTGGTGCCGGTGTCCCAGCAGCTGTTGACAACTTAAAAATCACATACACACCCGCTTGCACCTCCCGTACCCTCTCATGGAGTACCAGCACAAGTAGTGTGGAATTGTTCAACGATCTCAACACCCCCATCAACACCCCGACGGGAGGCGGCACCATTACTTACAGTTCCAACAACACCAGCCGCTTCACAGTGAACAACAGCGGCACGGTACACGGACAGAGTGCCGGCAGTGCCACCCTTACTGCCTCTGTGACTGCCAACAACGGTTACTGCGCCGTCAGTGCCACCAAGAGCATTACGGTGACCCAACCCAATCCCACTGCCCCCACCTCCGCCTCGGCCAACCCCACACAGGTTTATTTGGGAGCCAACACCACCCTTACAGCTTCGGGCGGCTCCGCCGGTGTACACGGGGAGTACCATTGGTACGACGGAACCCCGCAGGTGGCCTACATCAATCATTTCCACACTGATCCGGGCGGCTATAGTAACACATCCAGCCATTCGGTAACTGACGGCATATTGACAGCTACTACGAGCAGCAACGACCCGATGATCAATATGTATAATCTCGGAAGCTTCGACCCCGCCACCTACAAGTACATCCAGGTGCGCTACAAGGTGACCAGCGGATCTTCCTCCAGTATGGAAATCTTCTTCCAAAGCACCTACGGCGACAATGCGGGCGGCGCCACCGGCGGCTATAGCCGCTCTGTCGCCTTAACCTGCGACAATCAGTGGCACGTGGCCGTGGTAGATATGTCCACCCACAGCTCGTGGATAGCAAACGGGAACATCAAGGGCTGGCGGTTCGACTACGCCACCGCCGCGAGCATCACCATACAGATTGACTACATCGCCCTTGTGTCGGCACCGTGCATCGGCACGGGCAGCAGCCTCACCACAACGGTCACCAAACCCGAGACATACAGTGTGATGATGATTGGCGAGAACGGTTACTCCGGAAACCGGAGTGTGGATGTCTCCCTCAAGGCGCCCTCTATTGTTCAGGGTAGCACACCCGCGTGCGGAAGCAATGCCACCTTCACGGCCAGCAACGGCGGTGTGACTCTCCCTTCCGGCTACAGCTACCACTGGTTCACCGATGCGGCCTGCACCAATGAAATCACTTCAGGTCTGTCGGGTACTGCCAACAACACGCTCACCCGGGCTGCCTCTTGCGGCACGCCCCTATACTGCCGCCTTCAGAAAACGGAAACGTACACCACGCCCGCAATCACTCGGCCTGAGACAAGCAACTTCAGCTATACCGGCAGTGTACAGTCATACACCGTACCCGCCAACGCAACCAGCCTCAAGCTGGAGGTGTGGGGTGCCCAAGGCGGATCTTACAATTCCTCGTATTATGGTGGTTATGGCGGTTACGCTACAGGAACTCTTTCCTCACCAACAGCAGGAAGCACCCTGTATGTGGTAGTGGGTGGACAACCTTCTGCCTATACCACTACACCATCTTCCACTACTGCTGTTACCATTAGTGGAGGATATAATGGAGGTGGTTCCTCCTATGTACATTACTATAATTCATCATCCAATACCGGCTGGGCCTTACCGCAAGGAGGAGGTGGTGCCACCCATATTGCGACTGTATCGGGTGAGCTTTCAACCCTCTCTTCCAATACAGATAATGTACTGATTGTTGCAGGAGGCGGCAGCGGCAGCGTATATTGTTACGGTACAGGGTCTGTTGGACTTTCGGGCTATATCGGATTTTCTGGCTATGCAGGAGGAGGTACGACATCAGCCGCCTATGCTACCACTTATCAAGCTACACAAACCGGAGCCGGGAATGGTGGTTCTTTCGGCAAAGGGGCGAGTTGGCTTTCCGGCAATAACTACCGATATGGACCTGCCGGCGGCGGCGGCGGCTGGTACGGTGGCGGAAATGGACAAGCACACAACGACACCTATTCCGAATCCGTGGTTCATTCCAGTGGTGGAGGAAGTGGTTATGTAAAATCTACGCTATCCAATACCTCCAATACTTCTGGACAACGAAGTGGTAACGGCTATGCCAGCATTACGGCCAATATCCAAATTCCAAGCACCACCACGAGCACCACTTATACGACCCCCGCAGGCTCCGTGGAGATGGCGTGCACCATAGCACAGCCTTCCTTAACGGCAGGCACCTGCTGCGCCAGCGTGCCCACCACCATCACCGTGAGCAATGCCCAAAACGGGGTGACCTACCAGTGGAGCACCAGCAGCGACTTCAGCTCCATCGCAGCCACTGGCAGCACCTACAGCCCCACCGTGAACGCCAGCACCACCTACTATGTGCGCGGCACGATGAACGGCAGCTGCACCTCCAACAGCAACTCTATAACCCTCACCCCCGTAGCGGCCCCCACTGTAAGTGTCAGCCCGTCGGCAGCCTACATCTGCCCTGGCGGTAACGGTGTCACCCTCTCCGCCAATGTGAGCGGAGCCAGCACCGGCTTCAATTACGAGTGGCACGAGGGAAGTCAGACTGGCACCCAGCTCGGTACTAGCGCCACCCTCAATGTGAACCCCACCGCCACTACCACCTATCACCTCAAGGTGACAGAGACCAGTGGCTGCGGACGTTCTTTCTGGGCAACCTCTACCGTCAGCACTTTCTCCCTCAATATCGCCAGCAGCAACGAGAACAGCTGTGTGGAGCCGGGGACACAAGTCACCCTCACTCCGTCCACCACTCCTACCGTTTCTGGCACCTATTCTTGGAGCGGCGGCACGGTCAGCAATAACATCTGCACCTTCACCTCGGCAACGGCCAGCACGCCCACCTTCAATGCGAACTACACCGTTACCTTCACCCCGAGCAGCAACTACAACTGCACGGCTTCGGAGACATACACCCATACCTATAATGCGAATCCCGTCATCAGTTCCGTGACGGCAAACCCGACAAGCATCTGTTCTGAAGGAAGCAGCACGCTTACCGTAACGCCCGGCAGTCCCGCCGCGGGCAGCTACACTTGGAGTGGCAGCGGTGTGAGTTTCAGCGGGAACACCGCCTCCGTAACGGCCACCTTCCCTTCGGTTTCGGCACAAAGCACGAACTATGTGGTGACGGTCACTGGTTCGAAAGATTACGACGGCGGCATCAACTGCTCCACCACAGGCACCCACACGGTGACGGTGGCGGTGAAAGGGTTCAACGCAGGTACCATCAGCGGCAACACCACTGCCAACAGCGTATGCGGAAGCAGCGATCCCATCACCATCGGCAGCAGCAACGCTGGCTACAGCTTCGACCCGAGCAATCAGAGCACTACGGCACAATACCGATGGAAACGCGGCAGCACCGTACTTGACAATAGTAACAGTGCCACCTACACCATCTCTGCCAATGAGATAGCGACGTTGATACAAGGCAGTACTTCTCCTCAAAATTACGTCTATACCCGTGAACGTTACAACCCGTGCAGCGGCAGTTGGGTAGCATCCACCAACAGCTACTCGATCAAGGTCAAACCAGTGATGACCGCGACCATAGGCGGCAACACGACTGTAATCTGCGGCGAGACCACCACGCTCACAGCCAGCACGCCCTCCTACAGCGCAGACCTCCGCTACCGCTGGTACAGCGACGAACAAGGGACCAATCTCGTATATGAAAGTGCAGACCCGTCCTTCACGACCCCACGACTGCACGAAAACACCACTTATTATTTACAGGTGGTGGATATGAACAGCAGCAATCAAATCACCAATTTCAGCTATACCGGCGCAATGCAGACCTACACCGTGCCCGCCAACACCAAATCCCTCAAATTAGAAGTTTGGGGCGCACAAGGCGGCGGAAGCATTGGAAATGGTCAGCCGATGGGCACAGGTGGTTTGGGCGGTTACGCAGTCGGTACGATAAACAATCCCACCTTCAGCACCCTCTATGTGGGCGTGGGCGGAAAAGGCTCCGACGCTGTCGGTTCGGGTACATCCAACATTACTGCGCCCGGCGGTTGGAACGGCGGCGGCGGCGGTACTTGCGACGATGATGCTTCTGCCAACGGAGCGGAGGCCAGCGGCGCAGGTGGCGGTGCCACCCATATCGCCACGTCCACTGGTGTCCTCTCCTCACTCGCATCGAATCCCGACGCTGTACTGTTAGTGGCAGGCGGCGGTGGCGGTGCCTCTTGGAATGTGACAGGCGGCTATGGCGGAGGCATTTCAGCAGGTGCAGCTGCGAGTGGAAACGGCACCACTTTCCCCGGCAGCTTCGGAAAAGGCGGCCAACCGGATGCAGGGTATATCGGAAACAGTGACGGCGCAGCAGGCGGCGGCGGCGGCTGGCTCGGCGGGAATGCTTACAGTGCCACCAGCGGCGAAGGCGGCAGCAATGGTGCGGGCGGCACAGGTTTTGTCAACGCAAATCGTCTCACCAACGGACAGACCATTGCTGGCAACACCTCGTTCCCGTCCACGGGAGGCAGCACCGAAACGGGCCATTCCGGCAACGGCTACGCCCGTATCACGGCTACGGTAGAGACTTTAAACAGCAACAACCTCTGTGGATCCAACCTTATCCCGGTGTCCATCACCGTGAATAACGATGATGCGCCCGTAGTGGACATTGACCGGCAGTGTACGGGTCTGACCAGCACGCTTACCATACGCAACCCGCAAAGCGGGCGCACCTACCAGTGGAGCAACAGCAGTAATTTCAGCACCATCCTCGGCGAAGGCACTTCTTTCACCACCCCTGTGGTGTCGGGAAGCCCCACCTACTATGTACGCAGTGTGCGTCAAGAGGAACGTGAAGAGACAACATACCAATATAATACAAGCAATAGCACTCGTACAACAACCACTAATTTCTCCTATACTGGCAGTATTCAGACCTACACGATACCCGGTGACGCATCTTCCACCACTCTCAGATTGGAGGTTTGGGGTGCTGAAGGTGGCGGGCAACGTGTCAGTGGAAACTCGGATAGCGGATATGGCGGCACTGGCGGTTATTCCGCCGGGACCGTGAGTTCCCTAAGCGGAACACTCTATGTTTGTGTGGGAGGAGCAGGAGGAAGTTCCACCAGCGGTGCGGCCTCAGGAGGATATAACGGCGGTGGTAGCGGCTATGCTTACAGCAGTAGCGAGCCTGGTAATGGCGGTGGCGGTGCCACCCATATTGCTACTGCAACCGGACTATTGTCCACTTTTTCGTCGAACCAATCTGCCGTGCTGATTGTGGCCGGCGGTGGCGGTGGCGGCGGTGAAGACGGCAGCGATAAGGGTGGAAATGGCGGCGGTGGCCCCAATTCCATATCCGGTGCCAATGGTCAAAACAGTGGCAGCGAGCAATCTGGCTGCGCTGGAGGCACCTCGTCTTCTGCCGGTCCGAATGCCGGCTTCGGCTACGGTGCAACCACCAATATGGGTGACGGCGGCGGCGGCGGCGGCGGCTGGTACGGTGGTGGAACAGGACAAAGTTCTTCCTCTGGCACAGACACATACGGCGGCGGCGGCGGCAGCGGCTACCTGAAAAGCACCCTGACTAATACAGAAGGTACGCAAGGCGGTCGCGAAGGCAATGGTGCCGCACGCATCACAGCCACAATATCCTATACCTTCATCACACAAGTGGCAAACACCACAACAGTAACAGAGACGGTGTGTCCTTCCAACGTGGCCACCGTGCAAATCACGCCGGTGACGGCCCCCACCGTGGAGGTCTCTCCGAGCGAGGTGTCACTCTGCCCCACCGAGGGCGGCCAAACTCTGACAGCCACTCCCAACAACCTCATCTACAACGTGTCCTACCAATGGCACATCGGAAGCCAGACCGGCAGCGTAGCCAGCACGGACAATCCTTACCACGCCAATCCGGCAGCCACCACCACCTACTACCTTGAGATGGTGGAAACGGAAGGATGCCAACGCACCATTTGGGCCGAACCTGTCACCATCAACATCTACGAGTTCAACGCCGGCACCATCGGCGGCAATGCGGCCGTGTGCGAAGGCAGCAGCACGGCTATCCAAGTCACCACAGCTACAGCAGCCACCGGCAAACCGACCATCACCTACCAGTGGTATCTGGACGGCAATGCGATTTCCGGCGCCACCTCACAGGGATACACCCTTCCTGCCTCAACCGTGGCAGGTCTTGCAGCCGGCAACCATACCCTCACCCGCAAAACCTACGACCCGTGCGATGGTCAGTACCACAGTTCCACCGGCAGCTATACCCTCAAGGTGAAACCCGTGCTCACGGCCACTGTGTCGGGCGAGCAGGAGATTTACTGCGGCGACGCCACCACCCTCACGGCCACCAGCGACTTTGCGGCTTCAACCCTCACCTACCATTGGTATTTGAACGGCGCAGAAGTGGCCACGGGCAGCAGTTTCACCACCCCCGTGTTACAGGAAAGCATTACCTACACCCTTCAGGCACTGCCCACCAACAGCAGCACCCACTGCGCCTCTCAGTCCTACACCGTGCAGGTGACCGTGAACAGCGACGAGGCTCCCGAGGTGACCCACGGCATCCTCTGCGACGGCTCGACCGCCACGCTCAGTGTGGTGAATCCCAAGCCCGAACGTGTCTATCAGTGGAGCACCGACCCCAACTTCGGCACAGTGACCGAAGGCACCGAATACACGGTGAACGTGACCGATGCCAATGTTTCTTACTATGTGAGAAGTGTGAGACAAGAAAGCAGGGAGGAAATCAGATATCGTCCAGTTACGACGACGGCAACAAACACCGAAACCATCCCCTACAACTATACAGGCGGTCCACAAACCTACACCGTGCCGTCCAACGCCATTTCCGCCTCCCTCCAATTGGAGGTTTGGGGTGCACAAGGAGGACAAGGCGGCCCGTCTAATATGGGCGGTATGGGCGGACACTCCGTAGGCACCTATTCTGCTTCTGCAGGACAGACATTATACATATATGTGGGCGGACAAGGAACCGGCAGCGCCACAGCTTCAAGTACCGCTGGTTTAGTAACAGGTGGATTCAATGGAGGAGGCGATAGTTATCAATCAAATCTTCCCCGTGGATCAGGCGGTGGTGCCACCCATATTGCCACATCACCAGGTCTTTTGAAAGAATTGAGCAGCAACCCCTCTGCAGTGCTTATTGTGGCTGGCGGTGGCGGCGGTAACATCTATTGGGAAGGAAATTCATATACGGCAGGTACTGGTGGCGGCTTGTCCGGTGGTAATGGAACCGTTGGAAATGGTGGAACACAAAGTGCAGGTGGTGCTGGCTATACAAATTTCCAAGCATCAGGATTCGGTTTTGGCGGCTATGCTGGCTCAAGCACCAACACTGTCTGTGGTGGTGGCGGCGGCTGGTACGGTGGCGGCTCCGGTAATGCGGCCGGCGGCGGTTCTGGCTATATTGGCGGCGTAACCAATGGCAGCACCGAAAATGGTATAAGAAGCGGTCACGGTCAAGCCAAAATCACCGCTACCATTACTACCAGTACTACGACACAGGAACCCTATACAGTAACGGTAACGGAAGACTTCTGTCCTTCCGCCGTTCAGACGGTGAATGTCACGCCGGAGGCCACTCCCACCGTGGAGGTCTCCCCGAGCGAAGTGTGGCTCTGTCCCCAAGAGGGCGGACAGACCCTGACGGCCACCACCACGGCTCCGGCCACCAGCAACGGCCTCAGCTACCAGTGGTACGCCAACGGTACGACCAGCGCCATCAGCGGTGTCAACCAGGCTACCTACCACGCTGATCCGACGGCCACTACAACCTATTACCTCAAGATAACCGAAAACGAAGGTTGCCAGCGTTCCGTATTCTCCAACATGGCGACCGTCAACATCTATGAGTTCAATGCCGGCAGCATCGGCGGCAGCTACATGATGTGCGAAGGCGGCAGCGTGGACATCAACGTCACCACGGCTACGGCAGCCACCGGCAAAGCTACCATTGCTTACAAGTGGTATCTTGACGATGCAGAAATCAGCGGTGCCACCGCACAGGGCTACACCCTCCCGGGAAGCGTCACAGCCACCCTCAGTGCCGGCACCCACTCCCTCACCCGTTCCGCCCTCAACAACTGCGACGGCGTGGGTTACGTGGCCTCCGAAGGAAGCTTCACCCTCACCGTAGTGGCACAGCCCGCGGCCACCATCACCAACGGTGAACAACAACTGTGCCGCAACAATGCAGCCACCACACTTGGTCTGAACATCACCGGCAGCGACAACAGTTTCACGCCCTCCTACCAGTGGTACGAAGGCAACAACGCCCTCAACGGCGAAACAGGCAGCACCTTCACGCCCGCTACCACGACTGATGGGGTACACTACTACCATTGTGTGGTGTCCTACACCTCGGCAACCGGTTGCGCCAGCGCCACTACCCCCGAAACCTCGGTGGAAGTCTGGCCGCTGCCCGTCGTGGACAACGTGGCGGCCTACAACAGCAACAACGCCCCGGCCAACAGCACCTGCGTGGGTACGCCCATCATCCTGAAAGCCACGACTACGGCCACTCCCGCCGGCAACCTCACCTACCAGTGGACGGCACCTACAGGAGGCGGTGACAGCCAGAACACCGGCACCAGCGACCATTGCACGATGACCTCCACCGCTGGCGGAGCGTTCATCTACAGCGTAGTGGCCACCGATGCCCATAACTGTTCTTCCGCATCCAACAGTACCAACCGCATCTACAGCTTCGACGGTGTGGTGGTGACCGCCGTGCCCGCCACGGTGGATCCGGGCGAACAGACCACCGTTACGGCCAAGCCCAAATACGGAAGCACTACTGCTTCCGGCAACGTAATCGGCTACTGCACCTACGAATGGGGCAGTTCGATCGCCAGTGCCGCAATGACCCCCAACGGCAACACATTGACCGACCAGCCCGTGGCCACCACCGACTACACGGTGACCGCCACGGTAACCGCCACTGGATGTCCGCTGACCGCCACGGTTACCGTGAATGTGACCAACCCGTCGGGCGGTGTCGATGCTAATTGCGACGCATTCGTATGCTACTGCACGCCCACCGGCAGCGCCAATGCCAACGGAAGCAGCACCCATCCCGTGACCTTGGCCCGCGCCCTGCAGTTGGCGGCGGCGGCCAACCCCACGGCAGAAAACCGCGCCTTCATCCGTATGGCAAGCGGCACTTACAATATCAACAACTCCGTAGCCCTCATCAGCAACGTGGTGATTGACGGCGGCTGGAATGCCGACCTCAGCACCGGCGCATGGACGAAGGGAACGGGCGTGACGACCATCAACCGTACGGCACAGAACATAGAGGGCACAGTTACGGCCCCGCGCCTCGTGGCCCTTGAAGGCAACGGCATCAGCAACTTCAAACTGCAGGATGTGAAGGTGACAACGGCGAATGTGACAACCTCCACGTTACCGTCAGGTTCGGCGGAAAATGTGGGCTACGCCACCTTTAGCGCAAGCTATGGTTCTGGTACATCAACATCATCATCAGTGATTCCTGGATTATGGGAACACCTATTGAACCACTTTGTATATACCAGTACCGATTTGAACGGTGCAATGACTATTTCAGCCATAGGTTTCAATGTGAGTTCGAGTACTTCTGTCCCCTCTGGAGGAACTACACGAAGTGTACGTGTCTATTTAAAGAACTCCAATGTAACTACATTATCTACAGGAAACACATGGTCTGCAACGACCAGCGGTGCCACACTAGTTTACAGCGGAGAAATCAACATCAACACAGGCTGGAATGTTATTCCCATAACTCCGTTTAACTATACAGGCGGTAGTCTTCAGGTTATGATATCCGGAACGGGATGCACTACTACAGGCGGATGCAGCGTGTCAACAATCTGTACTTCAGCAAGCAACCAGTTTGTATATAACAATACCGATGCTGACACTTATACCGAATCAACCACAGAATTAAATAGCACCCAATCATATAAGCCAAACATACGGCTTTACTCAAACAATGATACGCCTTTTGCTATAGTCACCGCTTCCAACTATGGTATCTCCACCTACGCCATGCATTTGAGCAACTGCAGTGACTACGAGCTCACGCGTTGCGAACTGACTGCGGGCAACGCAAGCAATGGTAAAACCAACACCATCAGTTTCACCTATACTACTGCACAGCTGAAAGGCGGTAACGGAAGTAAGACCACTGCAACCTCGGGTTCTGACTGTAACAGCGGGGTATCCGGTGGTACCGCATCCACTTACGTGTCTGGCACCCGGAAGGGTGGTGATGGAGGTAGAAGTGGTGGTGGCGGCGGCTGGTCTTCCAGTGGAAGTAGCGGCAGCAGTGGGTCAACGGGAGGCAATGGAGCCTCAGCTGGAAGCGGTGGTTCATCTGGTGGCGGCGATGCTTTCGGTAGTGGCAGCAGCGGTTCAAATGGAACCAATGGCTCTGCCGGTGCTGCTGGAAGTGGCTATGTTGGAAGTGCATACTCTCTGGACTACGCATTTAACGCCTATTTCGTCCCCGGAGCCATGGGTCGCACTGGCAATAGTGGCCAGGGCGGCGGCGGCGGCGGCGGCGGCGGCGGCGGCGGCGGCGGCTCCTTCAAGAATGGTAATCCCGGCGGTAGCGGCGGCGCT
>JAEEQA010000030.1 GCA_016285085.1 Bacteroidales bacterium | reverse complement strand
CCTAAGCTCCTCCATCGAGGAGGAGGTTGAAAAGAGCGTCTACAGCGCGCGCCTCGGCGGCGACACACTGATGGACCTCTCCACCGGCAAGCACATCCACCAGACCCGCGAGTGGATCATCCGCAACTGCCCCGTGCCCATGGGCACCGTGCCGATGTACCAGGCACTCGAGAAGGTGAACGGCAAGGCCGACGAGCTGACGTGGGAGATGTACCGCGACACCCTCATCGAACAGTGCGAGCAGGGAGTGGACTACTTCACCATCCACGCCGGACTGCTGAAACATCTGCTCCCCGCTGTGGCAAAGCGTCTTACGGGCTGCGTGTCGCGCGGCGGCAGCATCATGGCCAAATGGATGAAGGACCACAACGAGGAGAACTTCCTCTACACCCACTGGGACGAGATTTGCGACATCCTCGCCGAGTACGACGTGGCGGTCAGCATCGGCGACGGCCTTCGTCCGGGCAGCACCCACGACGCCAACGACGAGGCGCAGCTCGGCGAACTGAAGGTGATGGGCGAACTTTGCCTCCGCGCCTGGGAGAAGAACGTGCAGGTGCTCATCGAAGGCCCCGGCCACGTGCCGATGGACAAGATCAAGGAGAACATGGAGCTCCAGAAGGAGTGGTGCCACAACGCGCCGTTCTACACGCTCGGACCTCTCACCATCGACATCGCGCCCGCCTACGACCACATCACCTCCGCCATCGGCGCGGCCATGATCGGCTGGTTCGGCACGGCCATGCTCTGCTACGTCACCCCGAAGGAGCACCTCGCCCTGCCCAACAAGGATGACGTGCGCGAGGGCATCATCACCTACAAGATTGCCGCCCACGCCGCCGACCTCGCCAAGCACCACCCGATGGCCGCCGAACGCGACGACGCCCTCAGCAAGGCCCGCTTCGAGTTCCGATGGATCGACCAGTTCAACCTGTCGCTCGACCCCGACAAAGCCCGTGAGTTCTATGGTGCGGAGAAAATCAAGCACACCCCGTACTGCACAATGTGCGGTCCCAACTTCTGCGCCATGCGCATCTCGCGTGAGGTTTCTTCACAAGGTAAAATCACTGAGTAAAAGGAGGTTGCAAAATGGAATTTTACGATACCATTCATGATTTGGTGTGGGATGATGTCACCCGCAGCATCTATGAGAAAACCGATACCGACGTGCGCCGCGCCCTCAGTCGCGAAATGCTCACCGTTGAGGATTTCAAGGCGCTGATTTCGCCCGCCGCCGAGCCCTATCTGGAGCAGATGGCACAGCTTTCGCGCCACTACACCCAGCAGCGTTTCGGCAAGGTGATTCTGCTCTACATCCCGATGTACCTTTCCAACGAGTGCAGCAACCACTGCATCTATTGCGGCTTTAACCACAACAACGACATCGCCCGCAAAACCCTCACCGACGAGGAGATTATGGAAGAGATAAAGGTGATTAAATCAATGGGTTACGATAATGTGCTGTTGCTCACGGGCGAACATCCCCGTGCCGCCGGCGCCAACTACATAGAGCACGCCATCCGCCTCTGCCGCGACCACTTCGCCGCCATCAATCTGGAGGTCTATCCGATGAAGGTGGAGGAGTACCGCCGCATGAACGAGGCGGGCTGCAACAGCGTCTATATCTACCAGGAAACGTACAACGAAAACCGTTACAAGGTGTATCACCCGAAGGGGATGAAGAGCAACTACAAGTGGCGGTTGGGAACGCCGGAGCGCGTGGCGCAGGCGGGCATTCACCGCGTGGGCATGGGCGCGCTCATCGGGTTGGAAGAGTGGCGTACCGAGATGGCGTACCTCGCTATGCACCTGAAGTTTATGACCAAGAACTACTGGAAGACCAAGTACAGCCTGTCGTTCCCGAGGATGCGTCCGGCGGCGGGCGGCTACCAGCCTAACTTCCTGATGAGCGAGCGGCAGTTTGCACAGGCGTTGTGGGCATTCCGCATCTTCGACCACGATGTGGAGATTTCAATGTCCACCCGCGAGACCTCGAACATGCGCGACCACTTCATCACCCTCGGGGTCACCTCCGTGAGTGCCGGTTCGCACACCGACCCGGGCGGCTACGCGCACCCCGACCGCGAGCTGGAGCAGTTCCACATCAACGACGACCGCTCGCCGCAGGCCATGGAGGCGATGATCCGCGCACAGGGCTACGACGTGATTTACAAGGATTGGGACAAGACGCTGAGGTAAAATTAGTTAAAAGTTGAAAGTTAAAAGTTGAGATTTGGAGAATATTGAATGTTCGCGATAGCGAACCCGAATGCGAACAAAGTGAGCAAAATCTAAAGTAGAAAAATGCTAACAACTGAAGAATTAAATCGTTACCAACGTCAGATTGTCCTGCCGGATTTCGGGCCGGAGGGTCAGGAGAAACTGAAGAACGCCCGGGTTTTGGTCGTCGGTGTTGGGGGACTTGGCAGCGTGGCTGCCTTGTACCTGACTGCCGCCGGCGTGGGGACGGTCGGACTGGTGGAACAGGATACGGTGTCGCTGCACAACCTCCAGCGGCAGGTGCTGTACCGCGAAGACGAGGTGGGCCAGCCGAAGTTGGAGCTTGCGGTGAAAACGCTGCATCGGCTCAACAGCAACGTGGACCTCGTGCCGCACGACGGTTTTCTCCTTCCGGAAAATGCCCGTGACATCATCGCCGGCTACGACCTCGTGCTGGACTGCACCGATAACTTCCCCGCCCGCTACCTGATCAACGATGTTTGTCTCGAATTGTGCAAGCCGTTTGTCTATGGCAGCATCGGTGACACGCAGGGACAGCTGGCGGTCTTCAACTACCAGCCGCCCGCCTCAAACTACCGGATGCTCTATCCTGACGAGAAAGGGTTGGTTGCGCGGGGTAATATCAACAAGGGTGTGATGGGCGTGCTGCCGTCGGTCATCGCCTCCCTGCAGGTGAACGAGGCGGTGAAAATCATCACGGGGATAGGCAATGTACTGAAAGACACCCTTTTCACCATTGATCTCGCCACAATGGAAACGCACAAATTCCGCTTGCCGGCAAGAGTGTAACGAGGACGGCTTCCGGTATAATAAAAAAGGTGCGATGCCGAAACATCACACCTTTTTTAGTTATTGTCAGTTTTTTATTTGGCCTCTTCCGCCGTTTCTTCTTTGTTGAAGAAGACGAACTTGCCCTCTTCGAGACTGTCCACCATGATGGTGCCTTCTTTCTCGACGTTGCCTTCCAAGATGAACTTGGAGAGTTCGTTGAGGATTTTCTTCTGGATGACCCGTTTCAGCGGACGTGCGCCGTACAGAGGCTCGTAGCCAAGATCCACCAGCTGCTCGAGGGCGTACTTGGTGAACTCCACGCGGATGTTCTGCTGCTCCAACAGCTTGTTGAGGTTCTGGATCTGCATCTTGACGATGTCGCGGATTTCGCGCTTCGACAGCGGCTGGAACATCACGATTTCGTCGATACGGTTCAGGAACTCTGGACGCAAGGTTTTCTTTAACAAAGCGTTGACTTCTGCCTTCGTCCGCTCGAACAGTTCCTCGTCGCTGAGGTTGCCCGGCTCGGAGTAGTTGGCCTGGATGATGTCGGAACCGAGGTTGGAGGTCATGATGATGATGGTGTTCTTAAAGTCGGCGACACGGCCTTTGTTGTCGGTAAGCCGTCCGTCGTCAAGCACTTGCAGCAGGATGTTGAACACGTCGGGGTGTGCCTTCTCGATTTCGTCGAAGAGGATGACGGAGTAGGGACGGCGGCGGATTTTGTCCGTCAGCTCGCCGCCTTCGTCGTAGCCCACGTAGCCTGGAGGCGCGCCGATGAGACGGGAGACCGTGTGCTTCTCCTGGAACTCACTCATGTCGAACCGGATGATGGCCTCCTCGGTGTTGAACAGGTACTCCGCCAGCGCTTTGGCCAGTTCGGTCTTGCCGACGCCGGTGGTGCCCATGAAGATGAATGAACCGATGGGACGCTTGCTGTCCTGAAGTCCGGCACGGCTCCGGCGGATGGCGTCGGCGACGGCGCTGATGGCCTCGTCCTGACCGACCACACGCTTGTGCAGCTCCTCCTCCAAGTGGAGCAGTTTCGATTTCTCGCTCTGCATCATCTTGCTGACGGGGATGCCGGTCCAGCGGGACACCACGTCGGCGATGTCGTCTTCGCCTACCTCCTCGTCGATGAGGGCGCGGTCGCCCTGCACGATGGTCAGGTCTTGCTGCAGCTGCTCGATTTCGTTTTCGGCATTCTTGATAAGACCATAGCGAAGTTCGGCCACACGCCCGTAGTTGCCCTGCCGTTCCTCGTTGGCGGCCTCCAGCTTGTAGTCCTCGATGAGTTTCTTGTTATGCTGGATTTTGTCCACGATGTCCTTCTCGGCCTGCCACTTGGTGGTGAGGGCGTTGCGCTGCTCGTTGAGTTCCGAAATGGTCTTGCTCAATGCGGTGACTTTTTCGGTGGCGTTTTCGCGCTTGATGGCCTCACGCTCGATTTCCAATTGACGGATTTTCCGTTCGATTTCGTCCAACGCCTCGGGTTTGGAGTTGATCTCAAGTTTCAGCTTGGCCGCCGCCTCGTCGATAAGGTCGATGGCCTTGTCGGGCAGGAAACGGTCGGTGATGTACCGCTGCGACAGTTCGACGGCGGCGATGATGGCATCGTCCAGAATCCGCACGTGGTGATGGTTCTCGTAACGTTCCTTCAGGCCACGCAGGATGGAGATGGCGGAATACTTGTCCGGCTCGCTGATGAGCACGGGTTGGAAACGGCGTTCCAGCGCCTTGTCCTTCTCGAAATACTTCTGGTATTCGTTGAGGGTGGTGGCACCGATGGAGCGCAGTTCACCACGGGCCAGCGCCGGTTTCAGGATGTTGGCGGCATCCATCGCGCCTTCGCCCGATGCGCCGGCACCCACCAAGGTGTGGATTTCATCAATGAAAAGGATGATCTCGCCGTTGGAGTCGATCACCTCCTTGATGACGCTTTTCAGACGCTCCTCGAACTCGCCCTTGTACTTGGCACCGGCCACCAAAGCACCCATATCCAAAGAATACAGTTGCTTGGTTTTCAGGTTTTCCGGAATATCGCCGCTCACCAGACGGTGGGCAAGTCCTTCGGCGATGGCGGTCTTGCCGACACCGGCCTCGCCGATCAGAATCGGGTTGTTCTTGGTACGCCGCGACAGGATTTGCAGCACCCGCCGGATCTCCTCGTCACGTCCGATGACGGGGTCGAGTTTGCCCTTGCGGGCGGCCTCGTTGAGGTTGGTGGCGTACTTGTTGAGGGCGTTGTAGGTGTCCTCGCTGTCGGCGCTGGTCACCTTCGAGCCTTTGTGCAGGCTCTTGATGGCCTCTTCCGTGCCTTTCTCGGTCACACCGGCATCTTTCAGGATCCGCGACGTGGTGTCGCCGGCCATCAGGATACCGTAGAAGAAATGTTCGAGGGAAACAAACTCGTCGCCTTGCTGCTGGGCATAGACGATGGCTTTCTGCAAAGCCGTCTGCGCGCCGCCCGAAAGATAGACGTTGCCGCCGCTCACCCTGGGCAGGCTGTTGATTTGGCGGTCCACATTCTGGGACACGATTTTCAGGTCAGACTCCTGTTTCTTGAGAAGGTATCCTATGACGTTTTCATCGGTTTCAATCAGGGCCTTCAGAAGGTGGCAGGTGTCGATCTGCTGCTGCTGGTTGCGTGAGGCAATCATCTGCGCCTTCGCAATCGCTTCTTGTGATTTGATAGTTAAGTTGTTCAGGTCCATAATTTTTGTTTGATTATTAAATTTTTTGTTTGGAAACACGGACCATAGAGCAACAACTCTGCCAAAGTGAGAGCGACTGACAAAATGTCACAGGGGCCGAAGCCCTGAAAAACAGAAAAGGAAGGCAGGAGGTCGCCGGGACTTATTTCCCCTTGGACTCCACATGCTGACGGAGAGTGCCCTTGTTTTTCATCTTAATAAGGTCTTCCACACCCTTGTTCTTTCCAATGGAATCCTTGTATTTCAGATAATAATCGATGACCGTTTCAATGCCGGCCATGCTGCCGTCAGCGTAGGATGCATCGGGATGGTTGATGCAGTATTTGGCCCATCCGCCAATATAGAGAATGAGAAGGTCGCCGTTCTGGAAATTGACAACATCTGAAGATATTTCAATATGGACATCGGGAGTACCTGAAAGCCACCACACAACAAAAGAGTTGACATCCTTGCGCTGTGAGGCCGACAGCGCGTGGCTTTCCAGCCAGTCCATGCAGCGGATGAAGTCCTTCTCATAATTGACATACTCGCTTTTTTCAATGTCTCCCGGAATTTCCGGAACAGAAAACTTCTGCGCCCACGCCATCTGCGAAAGCAAGAGGCAAAGGGTAATGGCAAATAATTTTTTCATAATGATTGGATTTAAACAGGGTGCAAAAATACAACTGTTAGCAGAATATTTATCCCTTCACAGCAGAAATGTGAACCCTCATGAAGGGAAAAAAGAGCGATTTCCGCAACATAGTTGCATCTTGCGTGCTGAAAGCACGCTATCCTTGCAGATGAGACGCGATGAATCGCGTCTCTACTATCCCCTATCAAATTTTCCATTTTCAATTTTCCATTTTCAGTTTCCAAAAGTGGTTGGTGCTCCCGTGGCCCCGTCCGATTTTGCAATCCTTGGCGGCGGCAATGGCTTGATAGACATACTCTTTGCCGAGCGAGACGGCCTCCTCCAACGGATGTCCCTCCGCCAGATAGGTGGCGATGGCCGACGACAGCGTACAGCCGGTGCCGTGGGTGTTTTCCGAATCGATCTTGCGGGCAGTGAAGGTCTTGACCTCGCCGCTCTCCAGCACCAGCACGTCGGTCATCGCATCCCCCTCGGAGTGGCCGCCCTTCACCAAGACGTTGCGGCAGCCATAGCGCTGGATGATGTCCCGGCCGCACTCCGCCATATCGCCGACACTCACCACCTTCCTTCCGCAGATCGCCTCCGTTTCGGAGAGGTTGGGCGTGAGGAGGGTGCAGAGCGGGAACAGCTCCTTCCGCAGCAGGTCGAGGAAGCCGTCGGCGGCGAGGTGCGCCCCGCTGGTCGCCACCAGCACCGGGTCCAGCACCAGCGGATTCTGGTAGTGGTTGCGCCGGAGCGCGTCGCGGATCGCCAGCACGTTGTCGCAAGTATAAACCATCCCGATCTTGATGGCGGCGACGGGGATGTCCTCCAGCACCGCGTCGATCTGGGCGGAGAGGATGGCGGCATCCACCGCCTGGATCCCGCGCACGCCGCAGGTGTTCTGCGCCGTCACCGCCGTGATGGCAGCAGCGGCATAATGCCCTAAGGAAAAGATGGTCTTGATATCGGCCTGGATGCCGGCACCGCCTACGGAATCGCTTCCCGCAATCGGGAAAACGCACTTCACATCATTCATAACGCACTCATTTTAAGGAAGGCAAAAGTACGCTTTTTTTCTATGCACCGGGCAACGAGCGATAAAAAAATTTCCGTACTTTTGCCCCCTTGATTCGCAAACAAATACCACAATATGACCGTTCAATTTTCCCCCAAAGACCAGGATTTCATCCAACAGCGCGGAAGCTCGGCAGAGGAAGTCTCCCGCCAGTTCAGCTATTTTGAAAAAGGATTCGACTTCGCCGACCTGCAACGCGCCGCCACCGCCGGCGACGGCATCATCCGCCTCAGCGACAGCGAAATAACCCGACTTCTCAACGCCTACCCCACCCTGCTGGGCGACAAGAAAGCCGTCAAGTTCGTACCGGCTTCGGGCGCGGCCTCCCGCATGTTCAAGGAGGTCTTCTCCTACCTCGAGAACGACGATGACGTCACCCGCACCAAAGCGTGCCAACTGCTTCATTCCCTGAAAGATTACGCCCTCTATGACGACCTCGCCGCCGCCATGGAAAAAGACGGGCTTTCGCTGGATGCGGAAATCGCCGCCGACCACTACCAAACCGTCCTCTCCTATCTTTTGGAAGATAAAGGTCTGAATTACGGCAAGTTGCCGAAAGGACTGCTGAAATTCCACCGCTATGCCGACAGTTGCCGCACCGCAATGGAGGAGCATCTGGTGGAAGCGGCACTGTACGCCCGCGGCAACGACGGCATCTGCCACTTGCACTTCACCGTTTCGCCGCAGCACCAGCCCCTCTTCGAGCAGCTGCTGAAAGAGGTGCAGTCCCGATATGAAGCGAGATTCGGCGTGAAGTACGACATCTCCTTCTCCACGCAGGCGCCCTCCACCGACACGCTGGCGGCCACGGAGGACAACCAGCCGTTCCGCGACGGCGACGGCAACCTGCTGTTCCGTCCCGGCGGCCACGGCGCCCTCATCAAGAACCTCAACGCCATCGATGCCGACATCGTTTTCGTAAAGAACATCGACAACGTGTTTTACGACGACACCGTAGCCGACACCGTCACCTACAAAAAAGTGCTGGCCGCCTACCTGCTGGAACTGCAAAAGCAGGTTTTTGCCTACGTCCGCGAATTGGAAACGGGTAATCTTTCCGAAGAAAAGACAGCTGAAATCCAACATTTTGTAAAAGACAAACTGTTGCAGGATGTCCGTCCCGAGCGTGAGGCGCTGCTGGGAATCCTGAACCGCCCGTTGCGCGTGTGCGGCATGGTGAAGAACGAGGGCGAGCCGGGTGGCGGTCCCTTCTTCGTGAAGAACAAGGCGGGACACACTTCCCTGCAAATCGTGGAGTCATCGCAGATTGACAAGGGCAATCCGCAGCAGGCAGCCATCCTGCAAGGTGCCACGCACTTCAACCCTGTGGACATGGTGTGCTGCTTCCGCGATGCCGACGGACGGAAGTTCGAGTTGGACAAATTCGTAGATCCCGAGACCGGCTTCATCTCGTCGAAGTCGTATGAGGGGCGGACGCTGAAAGCGATGGAGCTGCCCGGCCTGTGGAACGGCGCGATGGCGCACTGGAACACGCTGTTCATCGAGGTGCCGCTCACCACGTTCCATCCTGTGAAGACGATGTTCGACCTGAAAAAGTGACGGAATCCTCACGAAAAACCTGTTTTGCCCGTTTTCACGCCACTTTTCGGGCAAAATCCTATTGTTCACCTGCGAAATCGTGCACTTCGTCATATTGTTCATAAAATCTGATAAATAATCAATGAAAAAGCCGCATTTGACATTATCTTTGCGCCGTATTTGCACGAATTGAAAATTTATCTTATATCATTAAGAATCAATATTTTAAATAAATTCAATTACTATGAAAAAGAATTTTACGATTTTTAAAAGCGCAATGATGTTGATCTGCGCGCTCTTGCTTGTGCCGTTCGGCATGGCTCAGAGAACAACCATTGCAGGATGGACATTTCCCAACTCAAGTACGGAAAAGACATACGCCGCCAACTGCGGGAGCGGCATGCTCTACTTAGACGGCACCCACGGTTCAAGCGAATGGCCCGAGATGGGAGAAAGCCTCAACAGTGCCACCAACCAGGCATCATTTTATATGAATGGCACCGCTTCATCCGATGCACTGTGCGGCGACAGCGAAGCAGGCAAGTGCCTCGCCGTGTCCGGATCCAACATGAACGGCTATTCCGTTGTTTTCGTTATCTCCACCACTGGACTGCAAAACATCCAACTTTCTTACAACTTGCGTAGACCTCAAACCGGATTCAGCGAAGCGACATGGGCCCACAGCACAGACGGGATCAACTTTACCACTGACGCAACTGTTGAACACACATATATTACCTCCTCTACGATATCCACTTATTCGGTTGACTTTTCCAATGCCACTGAAATCAACAACCAAGAGCTTGTTTACATTCGCTTGACTGTTGATGGGGCAACCGGCAACACCGGCAACAACCGCTTTGACAACATCCATTTCACCGGCGAATCCGACATCCCAGCCGCTGAGCAGCCTGTTTTTTCAGTTACGACGGGCAGTTTCTGCGCCCCGATTGAGGTGACGATGACCTGTGGAACCGAAAATGCCAGCATTTACTATACGCTTGACGGCACCGAACCCGACAACGTGAACGGCACTCTCTACACAGGAGCCATCACCATTTCGTCGACGACCGCCCTCCGCGCCGTAGCCTACGCCGACGGACTTGCCGCCAGCTTCGAAACCAGCGCCACCTACACCTTCCCCACCGAAATCGCCACCATCTCCGACTTCAAGGCTTTGGACGGCGACAACAACTACTACAAACTCACCTGCCCCATAACCGCTGTCTTCCAGAACGGCAGCTACCTTTTCGTGGAAGATGAGAGCCATACAGGGCTGTGTATTTACAAGCAAGGTGGATTTGCCACAAACTACTACAACGGGGACATCATCACCGGAGGCATCTGCGGAACCAACAAGAGCTTCAGCAATACCACCATCCAGATGATTGAACTTTCAAATCCGGAATTCATCAATCCGACGGCCACGCAAGGCACGCCCGTTGAGCCCGCCACCGTCACAATGGCACAGCTGCGCACAGACTGGGACACCTACGAATCCCGCCTCGTTACCCTCAGCGGTGTCACCTTCGCCCAAGGAACCTTCACCTCTTCCACCTCCAACTACCTGAAAATCTATCAAGGCACCGACTCCCTCGGATGCATCAACACCCTCGGCACCGTTTCCGGCGTGACGGCTCCCGTCGCCACCGCCAATGTGACCGGCTTCGCCATCTATAACAACACCCTCCGCAAAATCGCCCCGCGCGGCGCGAGCGACATCGTGGACCTTCTTCCCACCCTCTCCATCGTCAGTCCCACAGAAGGACAGGTGATTGAACAGGGCACGCCCGTCCACGTGGACCTTGACATCGACAACTTCGCTTTCGAGAACGGCAGCATGATTGAAGGCCAACTTCTCATCAACGGCCAGCCCATCACCACCCAGTATTTGCGGAACGCCGCACAACTCGCCGGTTTTGAGGCCCTCGACCTCTCTTCCATGATGACCGCCTACGGTGACTATACACTCATTGCCTCTCTGGTCAATGCCGACAGCACACAGTTCGCCACTCCCGCCACCGACACCGTCCATTTCACCTATCAGGACATCTATGTCGCCATCGAAACGAGCGAAAGCAGCTTGGCGTTCACGGAAACGGGTGAAAGTCACACCTTCACCGCAACCGGCTTCCGTTTGGACGACGCCATCACCGTGAGTGTGGACAACGCCGATTTCACGGTAACTCCTTCCACACTTCCAGCCAACGCCGAGGGAGAAACCATCACGGTGACCTTCAACGGAACCTCTTCCGCCTCAGGCACGGTCACCCTCACCTCCGGCACCATCACCGCAACGGTCGCCCTCAACGCCGTCCTCCCGATCGATGAACTCATCCAATCCGTCGGTTTCGAAGTGAGCGAGGGCTTTACCGCTTCCACGACATACAACAATGACAGTCCCGCCTATTTCGGACCGGACGGTCAGAAGTGGGGCGTCATTCATGGTACCGTCACCACCACCTCATCCGTTGTCATTGACGGTGCACAATCCATACAAATGAGATACTATTGCGACCCCACAAACCAACACTACGGACACATCGGCTACGCATACACGAACTATGACATCCACAACGTGACCAAAGTGGAATTCAACTCCAAGAACACCACGAACAGCAACCTGAAGCTGATGGTCAGTTTCTCACATGACGGCGGGGAAACTTTTGAAGGCGACTCGTTATACAATGTGACCGCCACGCCGCAGCACTTCACTTACAACATCACCGATTCGGGACAATATTATTCTGTACGTGTAAAATTCACGATGGTGCTTCCCGAAACGGTCACACAGACCTCCGGAAACATCGGACTTTCCATCGATGCCGTCGATTTCTACGGTGTCACCGGCCTTGAGCCCAACATTGTGGAAACGCCTGTGATTTCCGAACCCTCCGGCTCCTATACCACCCCGCTTACCGTCAGCATAACCTGTTCCACGGAAGACGCCAGCATCTACTATACCCTTGACGGCACCACCCCCGACGAGAACAGCACGCTGTACGAAAGCCCGATCACCATCGACAGCACATGCACCCTGAAAGCCAAAGCCTTCAAGGGCGGCATGGATCCGAGCAACACGGCCTTTGCCGAGTACGCCTTCCCCGTGGAGGTCGCCACCATCGCCGACTTCAAGGCAGCTGGTGCCAACGACAACTCCACCGCCTACAAAATCACGGGTGATGTCACCTTCGTCTATCGCCAAGCACGCCGCATCTTCATCGAGGATGCCACCGGCGGACTGCTCGTTTATGACAACAACAACCCCGTAGTGACGGGCAGCTACAACGAGGGCGATGTCATCAGCGGAGGCATCATCGGCACCTACACCGTTTACAACGGCATGCAGGAGATGGTCCCCACTGCCGACTGGGCAGAAGCTTCCGGCACGGCCGAAGTGACGCCCTCTGTGGTGACCGCAGCCGACATTACCGGCGACTTCGCCACATACGAAGCCCGCTTGGTGAGAATCAACGGTGGTACGTTCAGCGAGGAAGCCTCTTTCAACACCAGCGACTACACCGAATACACCTTCGAGGATGCCACTGGTGCCGTTGTCGTCCGCAACCAGTTCAAGACTTTGGACACCATCGTCAATGCCGGCGATTCCGTTGACGTCATTGGATTGGCCGCCATCTATGCAACCGGAGGCAACACCACCTATCAGATCTTCCCGCGCACCAACGCCGACATCATCCCCGTGGTTACGGAACCCATCGACACCACCCATCCCGAGGACACCACCGGCATATCCATGTATGCTCCCGTCATCCTTTCGGTTTATCCGAATCCCGCCACCGACCTCATCACGGTCAACTCCGACCAGAACGGCGGAAGTCTTGAAGTCCTCAACGCCTTCGGACAGGTGGTGTATCGCTGCACCGCCCCCGTCTATCCGATGGAGATCAGCCTGAGCGACAAGGCCGCCGGACTCTACTTCGTGCGCGTCATCACCGCCGACCATAGGATTGCGGTCGTCAAAGTGAACAAAGAATAAAACATCGAAAATACATCATCAATTTATTATTAACTAAAACCAATTATTATGCTAATCGACTTTTTCACTAACCACCGAATGGTGGCAATGCTGTTGGCCATTATCGTAGTGATTATCCCGTTCATCATCTACTACGTGTCTGTGGCAAGAAAACATCATCCCAAAGGACTTATCGCCGCGGCGTTGAGCAACATGGGCGAGCGTTTCGGCTATTACATCATGAACGCCATCCTGCTGCTCTTCCTTGTTTCAAAATTCGGTTTGCCCGATGGAACGGCAGGTTTGATCTACTCCGTCTTCTACTTCGGCATTTATGTGCTGAGCCTCGTTGGCGGTATCATTGCCGACCGCACCCAGAACTACAACGGCACCATCCAGTGGGGCCTCATCATCATGTCGTTAGGCTACATCGCGTTGGCTATTCCGTTGTTCAGCATGAACAATGGCATCATTTGCGACGGCAACGGCCAATGGTGGAGCATCTTGATCTTCACCTGCATCGCCCTCCTCTGCATTGCCTTTGGTAACGGTTTGTTCAAAGGGAACCTGCAGGCTCTCGTCGGCAAGATGTACGATGAATTCGAGGCTGAGGCTGCCAAACAAGGCGAAGAGGCCCTCCGCGAAGCCAAAGAGAAACGCGACAGCGGTTTCCAGATTTTCTACGTGTTCATCAACATTGGCGGTGTGCTGGCTCCTTTCGTTGCCCCGCTGCTCCGTGAATGGTGGCTCCGCGTCCACAACTTCGTTTACAATTCCGACATGCCGGAACTTTGCCACCAGTATCTTGCCAACGGCGATGCCACGACGAAGTTCACCGAGACAATGGCACTTTCCGTCACTGAAGGTACCGTCATCAATCCTGACGGTTACACGACCTTCTGCTCCAACTACATTCAGGTTTTCAACGAAGGTATCCACTATGCGTTCATCGCCTCCGTCATCGCCATGCTGATTTCCCTGACCATCTTCTTCCTCACCAAGAAGAAATTCCCGCAGCCGGCCAAGAAAGAAGCTGCCGCCGTGGTTGATTACACCGAAGAAGAAAAAGTGGCTATGGCCAAGGAAATCAAACAGCGTCTTTACGCTCTGTTCGCCGTCCTTGGTATTGCCATCTTCTTCTGGCTTTCGTTCCACCAAAACGGCCAGTCCCTGTCTGTGTTCGCCCGCGACTTTGTCCAGACGGACGCTATCGCCCCTGAAATCTGGCAGGCTCTGAACCCGTTCTTCGTCATCTTCCTCACTCCCATTGTGATGGTTGTTTTTGCAGCATTGGCAAGAAAAGGCAAATCCATCTCCACCCCGCGCAAAATCGCCATGGGTATGGGTATCGCCGGTTGCGCCTACCTGTTCTTGATGATTATCTCCATGATGCACAACTATCCGTCAGGCACTGAATTCCGCGCAATGGATGCAGCTACCATGGCGGCCCAAGGATTGGCGAAAGCCTCTCCGTGGGTGCTGATCATCACCTACTTCTTCCTGACTGTTGCCGAACTGTTCATCTCCCCGCTGGGTCCCTCCTTCGTGTCGAAGGTGGCCCCGCGCCACATGGTCGGTCTCTGCCAGGGTCTCTGGCTCGGCGCCACCGCCATCGGCAACCTGATGATCTGGGTCGGCCCCGTCATGTACAACGCATGGCCGATTGAATACTGCTGGTTAGTGTTCCTCGCCGTCTGCGCCGTTTCCATGGGCATTATGCTCGGTATGGTGAAATGGCTCGAAAGAGTGACCAAGTAATTGATCTCACAATTAAACACAAGAAAGGCGCGGTTTGTTCCGCGCCTTTTTTTTGCATGCCTGAAATCCGGCTCACCACTTTGAGACGCCATCGGGCAGCACCGTGCCGCGGCACGTGCAAGCCGGCGTGTTCGTAGCGGTCTGGATAATGGCGTTGCAGTTGTTCCGGCTGTCGTACACAGGATTCTCAGGATCCACTGTAATGGTGGTAAGACTGGGACACTCGGAGAACAAATTATGCGCCACATCCGTAGCTGATTTCGGAAGATGGAAAGATTTCAGGCTGACACACCCATAAAAAGCGTCCATCCCGATGGAACGCACCGAGTCGGACAGGTGAATCGAGACCATTTTCTGGCACCTGTAAAAGGCAAAAGCATCTATTTCCGCAACAGAGGACGGAACGTCAATGGAAACAAGGCTTCCGCACCAATTGAACGCCCTTTCACCGATCTCCCGCACCGTATTGGGAATGACGGTGGCACCGCATCCGAAAAGCAGCCGGTTGGCGGCCGTCTTGATGATGGCATTGCAGTTGTCGCGGCTGTCATAGACAGGATTGCCCGGTTCCACCGTAATGGACTTCAACCCGCTGCAGCCCGACAACGCTTCCGCGCCGATCGACTCAACGGCACGGGGAATGTGAAGGGATGCCAAACCGTCGCAAAAGCTGAACGCACCCATGCCAATGGAGGTGACCGCCTCCGGAATCTCAATGGCCGCCAGATTATGGCAACCGTTGAAGGCGTAATCTCCCAAAGAAGTGACGGTGCCAGGCAGCGTGATAGATTCCATGCTGAAGCAGCCATCAAAGGTGTTTTCACCAATAGAAGAGACTGGCGCAAGAATCCTAACCGTACGCAGGCCTTCGCACCAGCGGAAGGCACCCTCCCCTATGGAAGTGACGGAACGGGGAATGACGACAGATTGCAAACTCTTGCATTTCAGAAATGCCTCACGACCAATCTTCTCGAGGGTTTGAGGGAAAGTGACAGAAGTAATCTTGGAACAGCCATAAAACGCTTCTGCATCAATGCTAACGATAGAATCGGGAATGTTGACTTGGGCAAGGGATTCACATTTGTGAAACGCCCGAAGCCCGATGGTCTTGACAGAGTTGGGCAGCATGGCGGCGACCAGTTTCTTGCAATTCCAAAACGTGCCATAAGCAACACTGTCAAGAGAGCGGGGCATGTGAACCTTAATCAGTTCCTTGCAAGAGAAAAAGGCACATTCCCCGATGAAAGTGACAGAATCGGGGATGTCGGCAGACACCAAGAGACTGCCCGAAAAGGCATCTTCCCCAATAGATGTGATGGTACGGGGAATGACCGTGCCGGTGCAACCAACAATCAAACTGTTATGGGCCGTCTCGATGATGGCATTGCAGTTGTCGCGGCTGTCATAGACGGGGTTTGCGGGATTGACCGTGATGGACGTCAAATTGGGGCAATGGGCGAACGACCACGGTGCAATGGAGGTCACTGAACTGGGAATACTGACAGATGTAAGCTGCTTGCAATGGGCAAACGCCCCATGCTCAATAACGGTGACCGAGTTGGGAAGATCAATAGCATCCAGCGGCATTCCTAAAAAGGCCCTTTCGCCAATGGCTGTGACCGTGCCGGGAATAACCGTGCGCCGGCATCCCGCTATCAGGCGGTTGGTCGCCGTCTCAATAATGGCATTGCAGTCGTTGCGGCTGTCGTAAGCAGGATTCCCTTTTTCCACCCTGATTGAACTGAGATTGTTTGCCTCAAATATGCCCTCACCGATATTCGTCACAGAAGACGGGATTTGGATAGAATGTAGCTTTTGGCAATTCGAAAAAGCAAACGTACCGATAGTGGTGACGGAGCGAGGAATGGTGACACGGGCCAGTTTTGCATGGCTGAAGGCATAAGCAGCAATCTTTACGACAGAATAACGCTGTCCTCGATATGTAACAGACGAAGGTATCGCCAACTTTGACGAATACCTGTAATCACCAGGTAAAACGTCGAATGCCGGATTCCCGCAACTAATGCCGTCCACCTCAACTGAATGCTTATCATCCAGAATATTATATCGCAAAAACTGCCCGCTACTGCACTTTTCCACGAAAGTTTGCGCAGGCAATGCAAGAACCATGCCCAATAAAAGGCATGTCAAAAAAAACGTTTTTTTCATAGCAAATTAATATGCCGTTACTTATAAAATTTTACTTGTGAAGAAATCTTCTTTTCACGGTCGAAACCGCTTGCTTCACCACCGCACGCTCACAGAAAGCCACTACCGCCAGATAGACCAGCAAAAGTCCCGTGTTCATCACGAAGACAAGCATCTGGCTTTCGGGACGGAAATAGACGCTGACGGCGTAAAGTCCGAGCGCTAATGCAAAGTAACCGAGGATGGTCCAGACGGGATAAGGGACATAGTATTTCTTTTGCCCAACGATATACGAAAGGATCATACAGGTGCCGTAGCCCACGAAGCCGCCCCACGCACAAGCCATATAACCATACTGCGGCACAAAGATGAAGTTCACCGCCAGCAGCAGCGCGCAGCCGATGCCAGAGAACAGAGCCCCCCACCACGTCTCATCCGTAAGCTTGTACCAGAACGAGAGGTTGAAGTAGATGCCCATGAAAATCTCCGCCATCATCACAATCGGCACGGCCCTCAACGCCTCCCAGTAGTCGGCCTTGACAATGTATTTCAGGATGTCGATGTAGAAGACCACACACAAGAAAGCCAGTAGCGTGAACATCACAAAGTATTTGGTGGCCTGGGCTTGGAACTCCTTGTTGTTCTTGTCCCTCTGTCCTCCGAACACCAACGGCTCGTAGGCGTAGCGGAACGCCTGCGTGATCACGGCCATAATCATGGCAATCTTGACGCACGCCCCGTAAATGCCGAGCTGCACTTCACCCTCCTGCCCCGGCACAATGAAACGAAAGCAGATCTTGTCGGCCACCTGATTCAAGATACCGACCAAGCCCAACAGCAGCAGCGGAAAAGCATACCGGACCATCTGTTTAAGCAACTGTATGTCAAGGCCGTTGCGAATCCTCTTCAACTCAGGGATGAAACCAAGGTTGATGGCAGCCGTGCAAATCAGGTTAATCCAGAAGATGTACCCTACCTGATAGGTCGGGTCGTACCACGACATCAATGCGGGATGGCTTTGTGCGAGTGCGGGGGCTGCCAAAAAGACGAACAGGTTCAGTCCGATGTTGAAGAAGATGAAAGCCAGCTTGAGGATGGCGAACTTCCAGGCACGTTTGCGGCGGCGGAGGTCGGCGAACATGATGGCCTGGAACGCATCCATCGCCACAATAATCGCCATCACCTCAACATATTCGGGATGTGCCGCGTAATCAAGGACGTTGGCAATCGGCTGAAGAAAGACCGAGCACAGCAATACAAAAAATGCCGACAAGCCTCCCACAAACAGCAATGAAGTGGAGTAGGCTTTTTCGGAATCCACACCGTCTTTGTTGGCGAAGCGGAAGAAGGTGGTTTCCATGCCAAAGGTCAGGATGACCAACAGCAGTGCCGTATAGGCGTAAAGGTTCGTTACAATACCGTAACCGCCTGATTCAGCAGCTATTTTGTAAGTATAAAGCGGAACGAGCAGGTAATTCAGGAAACGTCCTACGATACTGCTCAACCCATAAATGATGGAATCGCTGAAAAGACTTTTTAACTTGCCCATAGGTTGGATTTTCTCAAAAACGGGACAAAAGTAACGTAAAAATAAAATCTCTCCTTCATTCTACTATAAAGAAATCTCACCAGTCCATTGTTTATTACTTGATAAACTTGATGAACTTTACAAACTTTACAGACCATAATATTTTGTATATTTGCCAACTTTTTGAAAACCGTTTTTTCAATTTTAAAAAATTAATAATCAACAAAATAAAAATCAATATGGAAAAATTAATCATTACCGCCGCAATTTGCGGTGCCGAAGTGACAAAAGAACAGAATCCCGCCGTTCCCTATACCGTGGAAGAAATCGTGCGTGAAGCCAAGTCCGCCGTGGACGCCGGCGCCGCCATCGTGCACCTGCACGTCCGTTTCGACGACGGCACTCCGACCCAGAGCCGCGACCGCTTCCAAGAGTGCGAGGAAGCCATCTACAAGGCCTGCCCGAACGTAATTCTGATCCCCTCCACCGGCGGCGCCGTCGGCATGACCCCCGACGAACGTCTCCAGTCCACCGACACCAACCCGATTCCGGAGATGGCCACTTTGGACTGCGGCACCTGCAACTTCGGTGATGAGATTTTCGACAACACGATGCCCACCATGCGTGCCTTCGGCAAGCGCATGATCGAACGCGGCATCAAGCCCGAATACGAGTGCTTCGAGATGGGTCACCTCGACACCATCCTCACGATGGCCCGCAAGGGTGAGGTGCCCGGCGCCCCGATGCAGTTCAACTTCGTGCTCGGCGTTCCCGGCTGCACCCCCGCCACCGTTCCGAACCTCTGCTGGATGGTGAACGCCATTCCCGCCGGAAGCACATGGACCGTCACCGGCATCGGCCGCCACGCCTTCCCGATGGCCGCCGCTGCCATCGCCATGGGCGGTAACGTGCGCGTCGGCTTCGAGGACAACCTCAACCTCGCCAAAGGCGTGCCCGCCAAGTCGAACGGCGAACTCGTGGCCAAGGTGGTCCGCATCGCCAACGAACTCGGCCGCGGCATCGCCACCTCCGACGAAGCCCGCCAGATTCTGGGTCTCAAAGCCCGCTAACCCACTGACACAAAACCGAAAGGATGTCGAAAGTCGTAATCATCACCGGCGCTGACGGAGGAATGGGACAGGTGCACGTGCGTGCCACCGTCAAGGCGGGCTACGAAGTGGTCATGGGCTGCCACCATCCCGAAAAGGGACAGGCCGTCCGCGACCGCCTCGCCGACGAAACAGGCGGCAACATCACCATGATCCCGCTGGACCTCGCTTCGTTCGCGAGCATCCACAATTTCATCCGTGAGGTGAAAAAACGATACAGCCACATCGACCTGCTGCTCAACAACGCCGGCACGCTGCTGCACCACGCAGCACAGACGGCGGACGGCATTGAGAAGACCGTAGGTGTCAACTACGTGGGGCACTACCTGCTCACGCGGGAGCTGCTGCCCCTCATCCCCGCCGGCAGCCGCATCGTCAACATGGTGTCGCTCACCATCCGCTACGGCAAAATCGACCACGACATCTTCACCCCCGTTGACCAAAAGCACTTCAACCGGTTCCGCGCCTACTCCGACTCCAAACTCGCCCTCCTCTACCTCACCCTCGACCTCGCCGACGAACTGAAAGACAAGGGCATCCTCGTCAACTGCGCCGACCCGGGCATCGTCAGCACCAACATTATCCGGCAGGGCAACGTAGTCATCGACAAGCTGTGCGACTGGTTCTTCCGGCCCATCATCTACCAGCCCGAAAAAGGCGCCAGCACCATGCTCCACCTCGCCCTCAGTCCGGAACTGAACGTCACCGGCAAGTGTTTCGCCAACAAAAAAGAGGTGAAACTGAAACGGGAGATGATTGACAATCCGTACCGCCAAAAGCTCCATAATAGCACCGAAGAGCTGATAAGCAAGCTACGTGAAAGGCAGGAAGGTTCAGGAGTTTAAGGGTAGAAGGTAAAAAGTAGAAAGTAGAAAGTTATATAGAACACACGGGAGAACCTCATACCTCATACCTTTTACATTATACAAAAGAAAATAAGAACACCGTATAAACCATCAGAAACTGATATGCTAAAGATTGAGAATTTACACGTTTCCATCAAGGGAAAAGAGATATTGAAGGGTGTCAATTTGGACATCAACAAGGGGGAGGTGCACGCCATCATGGGGCCCAACGGCACGGGCAAGAGCACCCTCGCCTCCGTGATTGCCGGCAAGGAGATCTTCGACGTGACCGAAGGCAGCATCACCTACAACGGCAAGAACCTGTTGGAGATGCCGATTGAGGACCGCGCCCGCGAAGGCATCTTCATCGGTTTCCAATACCCCGTGGAAATCCCCGGCGTGAGTATCACCAACTTCATGAAGACCGCCCTTGAGGAGATCCGCCGCTACCGCGGTCTGCCGCCGCTTACGGAGCTGGAATTCCGCAAGCTGATGAAGGAGAAGGCCAAAATCGTGGAACTCACCGAAAAGCTGAGCAACCGATCCGTGAACGAGGGGTTCTCCGGCGGCGAGAAGAAACGCAACGAGATCTTCCAGATGGCCATGCTCGAACCCAGCCTCTCCATCCTCGATGAAACCGACTCCGGCCTTGACATCGACGCGCTCCGCATCGTGGCCACGGGTGTCAACCAGCTCAAGTCGCCCGACAACGCCACCGTTGTCATCACCCACTACCAGCGATTGCTGGACTACATCGTCCCCGACTTCGTCCACGTTCTTTTCGACGGCAAAATCGTCAAAAGCGGCACGAAAGAACTCGCCCTGGAACTCGAGCACCGCGGCTACGACTGGATCAAACAAGAGTACGAACAAAACCGTCAATAACAGACAATGACTCCTTTCACACAATATATCAAAGACTTATACGTCGGCATCAAGAACCAGCTGCCCTGCGCGGGCAACAACGCCGTCGCTGAGATGCGGGAGAAGGGGCTTCAGAACCTCCTTGAAAAGGATTTCCAAATCTACCAGAAGGAGAACCGGAAGATGTTCGACGACCACATCGCCTGCGCCTCCGGCATGAAACCGCAGCTCACTCCCCCGCCCTACCGCCCCGTGGAAGAATACTTCCACTGCAAGGTGAAGGACATCGACACCCGCATGTGCATCTTCCGCAACGGCTGGTACGTCCACAACGGCAACCCGCTCACCGTGGAGGAGAATGGCGTCATCACCGGCTCGCTGACCGAGGCACTGCGCCAGTATCCACAGCTCGTCTTCCCCTACCTGCTAGCCGAAAACTCCCCGAAAGAGGACTCCCTTTCCGCCATCAACCGGCTGCTCTTCAACGACGGCCTTTTCGTCTATGTTCCTGACAACGTTGTCGTTGAGAAACCCATCCAACTGATTTCCCTCACCGACTCGTCCGAGCATCTGCTCCTGAACAACCGCAACATCATCGTAGTTGGCAAGAATGCAAAAGTGTCGTTCATCCAATGCGACGACTCCATCGAGTTCAAACCGAGCTTCATCAACAACACCACCAAGATCTATCTGGACGAAAGCGCGTACTTTTCCTACTACAAGATGGAGAACAAGAATCCCGAGTCGCTGTTGTTCAACGAGGTGGATGTGGAACAAAAAGCCCATTCGCACTTCTACTCCAATGCGATGACGTTCAACACGGGCTACCTCCGCAACAAGATCAACGTCTTCCTGACAGAGCCTTTCGCCTCCGCCAAAATGTACGGACTTTATCTGGTGGACAAGAAGCAACACATTGACAACCAAATCTTTATCGATCACCAAGTGCCGGATTGCGAAAGCTACCAGCTTTACAAGGGCATTGTGGATGATTCCGCCATCGCCCACTTCCTCGGGCATGTGGTGGTGCGTCCGGATGCACAGCGTACTGTGGCGGCCCAGACCAACCGCAACATCACCCTTACCGACGAGGCGAAAATAACCTCCAAACCGTTCCTGGAAATCTATGCCGACGACGTGAAGTGCAACCACGGCACGACGGTCGGGCAGCTGGACGAGGAGGCGATGTACTACCTGCGCACCCGCGGCATCTGCGAAGTGAACGCCCGTCGCCTGCTGATGTTGGCCTTTGCCAACGAAATCGCCGACTTCATCGGCATCGACTCGCTGAAAGCACGTTACAAGGAGATGATCCGCAAGCGCCTGAACGGCGAACTCACCATCTGCGACCAGTGCGTGCTGCACTGCCCGCACTTGGGAATGGAATAAAATAATATGTAGAGACGTTTCATGAAACGTCTCTACAACCCAATATTACATATATGCCGGAATATTGTAGAGACGCAAAATTTTGCGTCTCTACATTTTTTAATCCCTGTTCTCTTCCGCGGCCAAAATACGGCTGTGGTGTTTCAGCGTGCGGAGGATGCGCATCAGCACGAACATCACGGCGCAGATGATGCCGGAGGTTCGGAGCCAACAGACGTTTTGCCAGTTTCCGCAGTTCACCATCGCAAAGCGGATGTAATCCACAATCGTGAAACAGAGGGTGATGGCGAAGATGCCGGAGTATTCGCGGCGCAGCACCGACTTGAAATGGAACGGCACGTCGCCTTTCTCAAACTGCTTCCATTTGGGCCAGAAGGCGGGCACGGTCATGGACCAGTCGAGGTACTGCTGGCCGAATTCGCGTTCCAAGAAGCGCTCTTCGGCATACATAATTCTTTCGTAGTAAAGCCAATAGACCAACGAAACGCACACCAAGAAGGGCAGGTTGCCGATGAAGACAAGCAGTCCCAGCCACATCAGGTAGTTGCCGAGGTAAAGCGGGTGGCGCACCACGGAATAGATCCCTTTGGTGTTCAGCGACTTGGCGACCTGTTTATCGGTGTTGCGACCGGAGGTGCCGTGCGGTGTGGTGCCGATGGTGTAGGCGCGCACCACGATGCCCGCGAAGGAGATGAGGGCGGCCACGATGGCGACGACCGTCTGCCACTCGCACGGAAGCGCGGCGACACCAATACCCGGATTCAGGGAGAGAATCAGGACGGGCGAGCAGGCCAGAAAGACAAAAACCGGCACCACGCCGCGGTGGCGGAAGAGCCAGTTTCCTGATGATTCGAAAGAGTGGAGCAGTGCCATACGAAAAAAGTTATAAAAAAAACGCTCTTGCAAGCGTTTTTTTGTTTATAAGGGAAATTGTATCGATTAACCTCTCTTTTCTTTGATACGGGCTTTCTTGCCGGTAAGGCCACGGAGGTAGAAAATACGGGCTCTGCGAACCACACCGCGCTTGTTGACCACGATCTCCGTGATACGGGGGGAGTTGAAGGGGAAGATTCTCTCGACACCGATGCCGCTCGAAATCTTGCGGATGGTGAAGTTCTTGGTGGCGCCGGCACCGGCAATTTGCAGGACAACGCCCTGAAAGTGCTGGATACGCTCCTTCGTGCCTTCAATAATCTTATAACCAACGGTGATGGTATCACCGGATTTGAATTTCGGATACTCCCTCTTCTCTACGAAATTGTCTTCAACGTACTGAACTAATTGCTGTTTCATCTCTTTTATTTTTACTACTTTACATTCTAAAATTTGAGGCTGCAAAAGTACAACTTTTTTTCATATAAAAAACATATTCCTGCTTTTTTATTGAAAGATTTATAAACGAGGATGTTAACCACTTTATTCATAAACAAAAAAGCCTCTATTCCAGTACAATAGAGCTACTTATCCTTCCTGTTTTGGAATCTTCCGAACAGAAAAACGACATCGGCGCAGGGTCAGACGAACGGTGTTTTGCGAATATCATAGACAGGAATGCCCAATGTTTCGGAAAGGGCGGCGCAGGCCTTTTCCGAATCCATCACATAGCCTGTCGGCGACCACGGGTTCAGGCACACACACAGCAGCCGGGCACTCATCAGCATACGGATTTTGCCCCCTTTCTGCAAAAAGGAATAGACGGATACCGGCGAGGCGAAGATGCGGGTGAAATCCCTGAGCACCAACGTGATGTCAGAAACCTGCGGCTGCTTCCGCAGAAATTCAAAAAGGTTGTCGCCAACCGCGCCGCTCACAAAAAGCGTCGTCCCGTGCTCGAAGAGGCGGGACTTGTTCCGCTCCAGCAGGAAAGCCGAGGAGATGCCGAGATCCTCCAGCCGCCCGTCGCCAGTGACAGCGAAAATGCCCGACTCGATCTCCAGCATTTCGGGGACGAGGGGGCTATCAAAAGCAGGGATTTTAAGCAAGTCGTAAACAAAGCGGGTTTTACGCACCAACTCGCCGATATTGGGGGAAAGGGCGGCGCCTGTGGAAAGCACGAGAGCGTCCGTAACTGCCGGAGAGCCAAGACTCTTGCGGGAGAGGGCCCCGTCCACGAATACCGTGCGGGCACCCAGCGCCTGAAGCTGCCGTATCACCCCCTTCACCTGCCCCGTGGCGGTCGGTCCGGCAAGGACCGCCTTTCCCGTGGTGACGGCGCGGGCCACGACCAGCCGACCCAGCGCCGTCTGCATGTTCCCCACATCCAGTATCTCGGAGGTGAGCCGGCGCTCACGGTAGAAGTTCTCCGCCGTGACGAACAGCGTGCCCTCGTTCAAGACGATTTCCGGCTTCTCCGTACCCGTCACCTGATCCAACGACTCGCCGTCGATGCCAATCGAGGTGACGCCCGCAAGATGCCCACGCGCAGCACAACCCGCCAGAATATACCTCAGGCACTCGGTCTTGCCGGCATTCTTCGCCATCCCCACCACGGACACAGAGCGGTTTTCCAGAATTTCGTCAAAAACAGACATTCACACAAAATTTGGGTGCAAAAATACAACAAAGTTCATCAGGTTCATCATACAATCATACCGCATCCGCAACCATCTAGCCACTTTTCAATTTTCAGTTCTCAATTCTCAATTTATTCGTACTTTTGCACTCCTATTTTTCAAGAAAAAAAACAAACTGAATATGAGAACCAGACTGAGTGTCAATGTCAACAAAATCGCCACGCTGCGCAATGCACGCGGCGGCAACATGCCGAACCTGCTTCAGGTGGCCAAGGACTGCGAACGTTTCGGGGCGGAAGGCATCACCGTGCACCCGCGTCCCGACGGACGGCACATCCGTTACAACGACGTGTACGACCTGAAACGGATTGTCACCACCGAGTTCAACATCGAGGGCTATCCGTCGGAATCGTTCAACGAACTGGTGTGCGAGGTGGTGCCCACGCAGGTGACCCTCGTACCCGACGCACCCGACGCGCTCACGTCCAACGCCGGCTGGGACACCGTCCGCAACGAACAACTCCTGCGCGACCTCATCGAGGCGTACCACCGCAAAGGCATCCGCACTTCCATCTTCGTGGACGCCAATGTGGAGATGGTGAAGGCGGCGGCACAAACCGGAACCGACCGAATCGAGCTATACACAGAGAGTTACGCCCGCAACTACCCCGAAGATCCGGCAGCCGCCATCCACGACTTCGTCCTGGCAGCGGAGGAAGCCCGCAACCAGAACCTCGGCCTCAACGCCGGCCACGACCTTTCACTCGTCAACCTGCAGTATTTCGCCAAGCATATCCCGGGACTCCTGGAGGTCTCCATCGGCCATGCCCTGATTTGCGACGCCCTCTATTTCGGCTTGGAAAGCACCATCCATCAATATTTGCAACAGCTTGTTTTTTAAATAGATGTCGCAAAAAAAGAACATCCTGCACCTGCTCAGCTGGTTTCCCCGCCCGGACGCACCTACCGCAGGGAATTTTTGCCTGAACCACATCCGCTCGGTTTCCGACTATGTCAATTCGGTGGTTCTCTCCGCCTACATCGACCCCGCCGTCAAGCGGCGCACCGTGGAAACCGTCAATTACGGGAACTTCCAGCAAGTGCTGATCCGCGTCCCGAAATCGCCGCTGCCGAACGCGTTCCTGCTGTTCCGCGCCTACAATTTCGGACTTAAGTACATCCAGAAGAATTTTTTCGAGCCGGAGCTCGTCCACCTGCATGTGGCGCTGCCGCTCGGCCGTGTCGCCCTCTACTGGAAAAAGCGGCACCACCTCCCCTTCGTCCTGACGGAGCACTGGACCATCTACCAGCCACAGAACGCCGACCAGATGACCCCAAAAATCCGCCAGCACATTCTGGAAATCGCCAACGAGGCGGAAGTCATCCTTCCCGTGAGTTACGACCTGCAGGTCAACATGATGCGATTGGGCATCATCCGTCCGTTCCGCCACATTCCGAACGTGGTGGACACCGCCCTTTTCCACCCCGTGGCCAAAGAGCCGCACGAGGTCAAGCACATCCTGCATGTCTCGACGCTGCGGGACGAGGCCAAGAACTTCTCCGGAATACTCCGTGTCATCAAGCAGCTTTCGGAACAACGGCACGATTTCGTACTTGACGTCATCCACGACTTCGACAAACCCGAATTCGTGCAATACGTAAAGAATAACCATTTGGAAGACAGGGTTATCTTCCACGGCAAGAAAGAAGGCGCCGACATCGCCGCATTTTATGCCCGCGCCGACTTCTTCCTCCTGTTCTCCAACTTCGAGAACCTGCCGTGCGTCCTCATCGAATCGTTCGCATGCGGACTGCCCGTCATCACCACCGACGTGGGCGGCATCGAGGAGATTATGGACGAGAGCCGCGGCATCCTGCTGCACGCCGGCGACGAGGCAAGCCTGCTGAAAGCGGTCCACACGATGCTGGACCACTGTCAGGAATATGATTCACAGAAGATTCGGGAATACGCCGAGGCCCATTTCTCCATGCAGGTCATCGGCGAACAGTTGCTGCGGGTGTACGACCGGTAATATGGATACCGGTAATACAGACAATGTAGAGACGTTTCATGAAACGTCTCTACAACGGAAATTTACGGAACATTACGCGTAGGCTTCTTTCAGGCGCTCGGCATTTTCAGCCACCTGCAGCGCCTCAATCGTTTCCTCGATGTCACCGTTCATAAAACCAATAAGGTTATACATCGTGAGGTTGATGCGATGGTCGGTGACGCGGTTTTGCGGGTAGTTGTACGTGCGGATCTTTGCGGAACGGTCACCGGTGGAAACCATCGTCTTGCGCTTGGAGGCGATTTCGTCCAGATATTTCTGGTACTCACGCTCGAAGAGGCGGGTGCGCAGCACGCTCATGGCCTTCTCGAGGTTGCGGATCTGGTTCTTTTCGTCCTGGATGGCGACGACAATACCGCTGGGGATGTGCGTAAGGCGCACGGCGGAGTAAGTGGTGTTGACGCACTGCCCGCCAGGGCCGGAGGCGCAATAGGTATCCTTACGTATATCACTCATTTTCAGTTCCACATCGACTTCGTCGGCTTCGGGCAGCACCACCCCGG